>NZ_LVYY01000036.1:0-7736 GCF_001909085.1 Paenibacillus sp. P32E
ACGTCGATGAGTCTTGCAGGTCATTTCCCTTTGTGTGTTTTCCTGTAAGATATACGATTTCGTATAGGTTTCCCCGTTTTTACGGCGGGTCACCCAGCATCGCCGCCACCTCTGGTTCACTGCATTCCGGGCTGGACTTTGCCTGCAGGCCCTTCGGATTCTTCCTTACGGAAGACACCCTGCCCTTCCGGCAACCTTCGGTTGCCGGAAGTCTGCTTCGGCTACGGCACTTTAAAGGGTAAAGTCACCGGGTGGATTTGAACCACCTAGATAGTGCGACTGTGAGGCGCACACAAAAAACCGGTGAAATCATCACCGGTAGTAAAGAGCATATTTGAGATATACATGTAAAATAAAACTCATTTTTCCTGCGTTAACTATAAAATTAATATAGCACGGAAATGTCAAGATAGCAAGCATTTTTATGGAAATTGAAGCAAATCAATAGCATATCCCCACCCCAGCGGCAAAGTTGGATCAACAGAGGGCGTAATTCCATTTTAACTCAGCCATCGACAATGTTATCATCTTCTGCACGAAGGAGGTGCACTAGATGCAAATTGAAGTCAAAGATATCCGAAAAACGTTCAAGGTGTACAAACGGCCCGAAGGAAAGTGGGGGCTGCTGAAGGGAGCTTTTATGCGCAATGTGACTCAAGTGGAAGCGCTTGGGGGAATCAGCTTTGAGATTAATCAAGGTGAGCTTGTCGGGTACATCGGGCCTAACGGTGCCGGCAAATCCACTACGGTCAAGGTGATGAGCGGCATCCTTACACCAGACAGCGGTGAGTGCACCATTATGGGCAAGGTTCCCTGGAAGAGCCGTGTAGAGCATGTGTCCAAAATCGGTGTCGTGTTCGGGCAGCGCTCCCAGCTATGGTGGGATGTACCGGTGGCCGACTCTTTTGATGTGCTCAAGGATATCTATGCCATTCCCCCGGGTGATTACAAGACAAGACTTGCCGAACTGACGGCAACCCTTGGTGTGGAAGCGCTTTTAAAGACGCCAGTCCGGCAGCTCTCGCTTGGGCAGCGGATGCGTTGCGAGTTGGTGGCTGCCCTGCTGCACCGGCCCAAAATCCTCTTCCTGGATGAGCCTACCATCGGCCTCGATGCGGTATCCAAGCTTGCGCTCCGGAACTTTTTGAAGGAGGAAAACCGTAAGTACGGGGTAACCATGGTGCTGACCACCCATGATATGGACGACATTGAAGCGCTCTGTGAACGGGTGATGGTCATAGGGCACGGACAACTGCTGTACGACGGACCGCTGGGCGGCCTGCAGGAGAAATATGCTCCAGAAGTGATTATGAAGGTGAATACGGATGCCATGATCGCTGCGATGTATAACGACCTGTCGCTGGTATAACAACTTTTAGGAGGTGTGAAATGAATTTTCGGAATACCTGTAAGGCCAGCAGTTCCCTCTTCCGCATCCGTATGGCCGAAGGGCTGCAATACCGGGCTTCTGCTATATCCGGCGTGTTTGTAAGTGTCTTCTGGGGTTTCCTGGAGTGCGTACTGTTCACCGTATTTTATACATACAGCGATAACGGAGCCTGGAATAATAACGGTCTATCCTTATCCCAAACCATATCCTACGTATGGCTGGCTCAAGGCCTGTTTATCTTGCAATCCATGAATATTGACGGCGAGATTATGGCCAAAATCAACAACGGTGATGTCGGTGTGGAGCTGTGCCGCCCGATGAATCTGTACACGCATTGGTTCGTCAAAAGCTCAGCAGGCAAGCTTGGAACCTCCTGGCTCCGCAGCCTCGCCACCATCCTGGCCGGATTGATGATGCCTGTCAGCTACGCGCTGGGAGCTCCTGCATCTGCTCTTGGATTTGCCTGTTTTCTTCTGTCAGTTGTGATGGCCTTTGTGCTGTGCTCCGCCTTTGCCATGTTCGTCACCGCTATACGTTTGAACATCACCTGGGGTGATGGCCCAACGTATATGCTATTGCTGTTCAGCGGGATATTGTCCGGCACTTATCTTCCTCTCCGTCTCTGGCCTGACTTTATGCAGACCTTTCTGTATCTCCAGCCCTTTGGCGGGTTCGCAGATATACCGGTTCAGCTGTATATCGGCAGTCTCGCGCCATCGGGTGCCCTGCCTGCAATCGGGTTACAGCTTTTTTGGAGTGCCCTCTTTATATTCGCCGGACGTTCCATCATGACCCGCAAGCTAAAAAGTATTATCGTGCAGGGAGGGTGAACCAAAGGATGATTGCTGAAGGCAAAATCTATTTCAAATATTTGCGGATGCATCTGTTGTCGGGGATGGAATATAAAGGCTGGTGGCTGATGCTGATCCAGGTGCTTGTTGTGGTCATTTCGGACCCCATCGCCACCGTGCTGCTCTTCTCACGCTTCGGCAATATCGGAGAATGGACTGTAGCCCATATTATTCTGGTCTACTCACTGGCTGTAGCTTCCTTTGGACTTGCGGAGAGCCTATGCCGCGGCTTTGATTATTTTCCCTGGCAGATGCTGCGCTCCGGTGACTTTGACAGATTGCTACTCCGTCCCCGCTCCCTGTTCGTCCAGGTCGCAGCGTCCAGGTTCCATCTGCACCGTCTGGTCCGTCCCATCACGGGAATCTGCGCGGCAGGCTGGGCGCTCTCAGAGCTTGGCGTTTCACTAACCTTGGGGAAGATCGGCATTCTGACCATGGCCCTGGCAGGCGGGTGCATTATGTATTGCGGGGTATTCGTGCTTACCTCGGGGCTCGCATTCTTTACCATCAAAGGCCTGGACTGGATCTATATCCTGACCAATGCCAGCTATCAAATCACCCGCTGCCCCGAGCCCTACATGCCTAAGGCGCTGAAGTCCATGTTCAGCTTTGTGCTGCCTATGCTGTTTATCAGCTTCTATCCTGCGGCCACGGTGTGCGGCTGGGGTTATCCTGAGTGGCTAGGCTATCTGTCCCTTCCTGCCGGAGCTGTGTTCCTGGGCGTGTCGCTGCTGGTCTGGCGTTTTGGGGTAAGGCATTATAAGAGCACGGGGAGCTGATGTTTCGAGAGTATGCTATTCAAACCATAATCGCCCCCCTGTAGGTTCATAGCAAATAAGCTGGTGAAAGAACCGCAAGTTTTTAACTAATGTGAGCTCAAATGCTTGCGGTATCCCTCCACCTTTTCCTCCCGGTAGCCCATCGACTCATAAAAGACATGCGCTTCCTTACGCTTCTCACCCGAGACGAACATGATGTAATAGCAGTCTTTTTCGTGAGCGATGGACTCCAGGGCAGATATAAGCTTTTTGCCGAGGCCTTGGCGCCGTGCCCGGGAAGAGACAACCACATTCTCAATCACCATAAACGGCCGGCAATCGCCAACGAGATCCTGGCACACGATGCCCATCATTGAACCCAGCAGTTCCCCATCCACATAAGCTCCCAACAGTATGTAACGGCTATCCGCCTGAATTGAACAAAATACCTCCTCCAGCTTCTTCGGGTCCGAAGGACGGTCGATCAGCTCATGGTAGAGCTTGTTCAGTGCATCAAGGGATTCGAATTCAATTTCTTTAATAGTGACCATATGCAGGCCCCCGCTTTCTGTTAATTGATCAAGCTATTCTTTTTCATACATATATAGCTTTCCATTCTGGGGATGAAGCATCCTTCTGCCCTTGAAGCCCCTTCGCCGCAGCTCACGTTCCAGCAGTTTCATAAAAGCACCATGACTGACCATTAGCACATTACCAGCCTGCTCCTCTCTTTCAAGAGAATCTAAAAGCATGTTGGCCCTTGTCTTTGCGTTCAACCTGTTCTCTGGCTGTGAGTGATGCCCCAAGGCCCAGCATAATCTCCCCAAAGTGAGCCAGCACGAAACGGGAAGCCTGAAGCCAGGTAGCTTAACGGCGGCAATGCCAATCTCTCTCAGTAGCGCTGTAAAAATAACATCGCCACTATGTAAGCTTCGTGCAGTTTGTGCGGCTCTGGCCTGATCGCTGCTTAGACACTTGTTCCATTCTTGACCACCGTTCCTGGCATAGTCAGTTTGCAGAAGATCTGCTTGTTCATATTGCAATATCCACTCGTTAAACTGCTCTGCAGACATCCAAATCTGCCGAGGTGGCGGCTTTACTTTGTAATGCCTGACTAGTCCGATTTTCATAAGCTCCACGCCCGCCCTTTTACTGAAAATAATTGTACTTAGACTCAGCATTATATTCTTTAAGCACAGCCTCCACTCGCTCTTCGACAGTCATATCCCCTTCCAGTCTCAATACAGGACATTGTAGCTGCGACATCCATTCCTCATGAAGGACCCTGCTTCTGACTTCCGGACCCGCTGTATCGTACAAAGCCGCCCATTCCATAAAGGTCTGCACCTCATTGAACATGCTGCCGCCAGGCAAACTTTCCGCACCATACCTCAAAGCTTCCCTTGCTCGCAGGCGTTCGAGCCGGATTTCCCCGGGAATCCACAGAAAGACAACCAGATCAAACCAGGGACGCAGCCCGTCACCCCAACCACAAACGGCACCAGACAATATCCATGGCTCCTTCTGGTCGAGATCACGGTGGATCGTACGCAGCCTTTCATTAATCTCCGTCTGTATGGTATATTTATGCGCCCAGAAATAATCATCGCTGTCCAAATGCAAATGTGGCAGATGCTCAGCCAAAGCCCGGCCCAATGTACTGGTTCCAGAGCCTGACGCTCCCATAATATGAATTTTGCTGTACATGTACCCTCCTATATATGCGTTAAGTAGACCGTGTAACAAATCATGCATATATTCAAAAAAAGATACAGCGATACTTCTCACTGTACCTTTTTTCTATATCCGGTCTCACTCCGAAATGTCTGGTGGAATTCTCCGTGCGATACCCGTTGCGATTGCGGCCCGAATCACCGCGTCCCGTATCCCTTCGACCACTTTCTCATTAAAAATACTCGGGATGATATATTGCTCATTTAGCTCATCCGGGTGAACTACAGAAGCAATCGCCTGCGCAGCAGCCAGCTTCATCTCCAGATTGACCGTTTTGGCCCTGCAATCCAGTGCCCCGCGAAAAATCCCGGGAAAGCAAAGCACATTATTGATCTGATTCGGATAATCACTTCTTCCGGTAGCCACTACCCGGGCATAGGGCTCAGCCAGCTCCGGCTCAATCTCAGGGGTCGGGTTAGCCATGGCGAACACGATGTTATCCTCCGCCATACTCTGAACATGCTCTACTTTCAGGATGCCTCCGCTAGAGACGCCAATGAACACATCCGCCTCCCGTATGGCCTCCGTCAGTCCTCCAGTCAGCCCCTCAGGATTGGTTGCCCCGGCAAGCCAGCTCCACTCCGCATTGTCATAACTCTGCTCCTTGTGCAGAATGCCTGCCCGGTCAACAGCATAGATCTTCTGTGCACCCGCTGCCAGCAGCAGACGGCAGATCGAAACGCCTGCTGCTCCGATGCCAACAACGACAATCCGGCAATCCTCTACTCTTTTCCCAACCACTTTTAGCGCATTCAACAGACCGGCCAAAGCTACAACTGCCGTCCCATGCTGATCATCATGAAACACCGGAATATCCAGTTCAGCGGACAGCCGCCGTTCAATCTCAAAGCAGCGGGGAGAGCTGATGTCCTCCAGGTTAATCCCACCAAACCCGGCAGCAACCGCTTTCACAATACGGATGATCTCCTCTGGATCTTTGGTATTCAGGCATAGCGGAAAAGCATCGATCTCTGCCAGCTGCTTGAACAGCATCGCTTTGCCTTCCATCACAGGCATCGCCGCTTCCGGCCCAATATCGCCGAGACCCAGTACCGCGGTGCCGTCGGTAACGACAGCTACCGTATTTCTTTTCATCGTTAGTGAATAGGCTCTCCCCGGGTCCTCAGCAATAGCCATACAGACACGCGCCACACCAGGTGTGTAGACCAGCGACAGATCCTCCCGGTTCTTGATCGGCATCTTTGGGGTGATCTCTATTTTGCCGCCGATATGAGCAAGAAAGGTTCTGTCCGATACATTGATGACTTTAATCCCCGGCATGTCTGTAAGTACCGTAATAATCTTGTCATTTGAAGCATCCTGCACATTTACCGTAATATCCCGCGTCGTTACATCCTTGCCTGCGCGAATCACGTCAATGGCCACAATATCGCCACCAACCGCAGCCAGCCTCGAAGCCACATCCCCAAAGGTCGCAACCGACTTGCGGATTTCCAGCCGGATAATCATCGTTGTTGCAATCGACATAGAGTTACCCTCCTTGATCTAAGCAATCTATGTCCAATATACTACAGTTCACACTTTATACATAATTGTATTCTTAAATTTCGGATTCCCACGTTTTACCGGTTGCCTTTGATATAATCTGAACATCTGACCTTAGAAACTATACATCCAGGAGGAATAGCATTGGCCGTTTCCGTATCCGAATTCACTGAATACTTAGAGAAATATGTATCCTTTTTAATTATTGAAAAGAACCTTTCCCCGAAGTCCATCAAAGCCTACATGTCCGACCTTAACATGCTCCACAACTGGTTAACCGAAAATGAGGTGGACGCTATTACAAGCGACATCCTCCATCATTACTTCCATAGCTTCAACAGTGCAGGCATGCTTAAAGATTCCACGATCAAGAGAAAGTACATATCGATTAAGTCATTTTTTTTATTTTTGGTCCATAAAAATTGGATTGAACAATCCCCGCTCCACAACTTCGGGAAAAAGTTCAAAACCGCCAAAAGAATTCCCAAGACACTGGCCGTTGAAGAAATTGAACGCTTGCTGCAATCTCCGTTGATCGACCGGAAGCAATTGACCACGCCGTTTCGCACCCGTCTGTCCATCCGCAACGATGCCATTATCGATTTATTATTTTCAACAGGCATTCGTATTGGAGAGCTTGCACAAATTCATCTGCAGGATATCGACTTAAAGAATCAGGTGGTTGTTATTTTCGGCAAAGGGCGCAAAGAGCGGCTGCTCTATCTGTCCAGCTCCGAGCTAATCGGCAAGCTCAACGACTGGATGGAGATCAGAGAGCAGTTCCGTCCGAAGAACGATACCTTGTTCGTTAATAAATACGGCCAGGCCTTGTCGATTTACGGAGTTGAAGATATTTTTGCCAAATACAGAAAGTTAGCCAGCATTAACGAAAAGGCAACGCCTCACTACCTCAGGCATTCCTTCGCCACTCAGCTGCTGGAGAACGGAGCCGACCTCCGCGCCGTCCAGGAAATCCTCGGCCACTCCAGCGTAAGCACCACCGAAATCTACACCGAGGTCTCAGTCAAACGAAAGCGGGACGTCCTCTCCCAATTCAACCCCAGAAACCGGCTGGAGACCTCCAAATAACTACGAATTATTTGGGGGTAGTTTATAATATCACAGAACAATTATGACTTTGATTTCTTCATTAGTTATTCTAAAGAATCTCTAGTAGATATAGTCATTCCTTTGATTAAGCATCTAGAAAAGTTTGGTTTGAAGATTTGGTTTTACAAAGATAACATTACCTTAGGGAAGAATATTCATCACGAACTTGATCAGAGTCTGAACATGTGCAAGAACTGGATAGGGGCAATAACAGTAATAGATGATGGTTACTTCAAAAAGGATTGGTGTGTTAAAGAATTCGAATATTTTCTGAGTAATAATATACCCATTTTCCCTGTAACATTTTTTAAACAAACAAAGTTGAGCGAATATAACGATTTATTGCGTTCTCTTGAAAACGAACCCATATTATTTAGTGGTAATAAA
>NZ_LVYY01000037.1:0-6544 GCF_001909085.1 Paenibacillus sp. P32E
ATCGAACCCTTCACGATGGTTACCGAATTCGAGCGGAGTTCCCAGAGCAATCCCACGAAAGCTGACGGCGCGGGCCACATGGACTTCTTGGGCGATATCTACGCCAATGACCAAATGATGAACGGTAATGTTTTCAATGAGTTGATTTTGCTTGTCTTGAGCTTTAAACTTCATAGTAGAGCGACCTCCTAAATGGTGAGATTAAAAGGGCTGTAGACCCGTATCCAACTCCCATGTTACCGAGGCGCTCGTTTTTGTTCAAACTCCAAAATATTCAGTTTACAGGAATTCTAACGGGAGACAAATCAAACAAAATAATACTAGAAACTAAGAAAGGACAGTACTAACATGGAAAATGTATTAAATTTTGATAAATTGGAATCATTAAAATCTTTACAATCGACAATCAGTAAACTCGAGAACGCCTTGTCCCAGATGACTCAAAATGGCGCAAATACTACCCTAGTAAAGAAACGACTCAAAGCTGTTTCCATCGGCTTAGCCATGCTAGAAAACGTTTGGAATCAAAGCCCCCATTATTACACGCAGGAAGATTTAGCAGAAGCTCGCAATATTATTACTGGTTTATTTCCATCAATTGAAAACAGTTATGCTAAGTCAAAGGCTGGTAGTCCTCAAAGAACGCTTTTAGAAAGAAGAATTAAAGCGATGGAACTAGCTGTACAAGCGATTGACGATCTTTCCACTAAATAACTCATATACATAGATTCAAAGTAAAAGGTCAATTCTATAATAAATCATAGTAATGAGATGGTCTTATGAATAAAACTACGATTCGTATGATGAATGATAATGACCCTGAAAGAATTTCCGAAGCATTCCGAATACAAGGCTGGGATAAGCCGACTGATCAATATGTTAAATATGAAGAAGAACAAAAAAACGGAAAGATAGTATCGTTAATTGCTGAGGTTGAGGGTGACTTTGCAGGATATGTAAATATAGCTTGGGAATCTAACTATCCATATTTCAAAGAGAATAATATACCTGAAATACAAGATTTTAACGTGTTGATAAAATATCGTCGTCATGGAATAGGTACAATGTTAATGGACAAATGTGAAGAGATCATTGGTGAAAGATTTGAAATTTCTGGACTTGGTGTAGGTTTGTTCGGTGATTACGGTGCAGCTCAATCATTATACGTTCATCGTGGATATGTTCCCGATAGTAAAGGGATTTATAAACATGGTGGATATATACAATACGGACAGGAGGTGGTTGTGGACGACGATCTTAATATGTATTTTGTGAAAAAATTACGATAACGAAGTTATAAGGTGGACGGAAGCATTGTTACACTATCGGGAACGATAGCTCAATAAAAAAAGCGGCAGTCCAGGATATTATTGGGCCCGTCTAATACTTGGGGAAATCGCGATCCCTGGATCTACATTTCCGACTGGATGGTTATCCATTTAAGGTAATCCGCCACCGGCGGTACATAGTCATTCCCGGGAAAGGAGCGGAACAATATCCAATACATAAAATCGTTTTTCGAAGATGAGATTTATTATTTTGAAGTAGATGATGAACAGACGGCTTACCGGCAGATCGTTGCGAGACAAGGAGGCGCCTTCGGAATTTCGGGCAGTCCGGATTTCTTCTTAACGGACCAGGCTGTGGAGATGTTGGAAGAGGATATTTCTATTGAACGTGCTGAATTTGAGAAGGTTTGGATCACGGCTATGGCTTCCTATCAGGAAGAGTGGACCCGGATGAAGCAGAGATATTCAACAGGGCAGCATGTAGCTGGTTCAGTTATGTTTTTTTCGATCCATGGTATTCATATTGCCTTATCTGACGGGGGATTTGCAGTCACAGCTTATGAAGCGGTTCGTTCCCGGGTCGATCATAGCTTCCTGTATCCGCACCATCTCATCGAAGGCACAGTTCAAGGCTGGGATGATGTAAACTGCTGGCTGATTATTGAAAATTGCACGATGAGCGGGAAGAAAGACGGCAAGGAGATCATTTAATCACCTGCTGAGCCGTGTGAACCGCAGATTCTGTTTGCCGCTATGGTTTTCCATGGATTTATTGCATATACATTTAGCAGGATATATCCACAACTAACGATCACGAGTATTGGATTACCAGGAATACATATAATAACCCCAACGAGGGGCCGGTTAGAGTAGTCAAGAACTCTGGTGGCGGGTTAACAATTAATATAGGAAGGAAATCGGGTAAAAGAGAATATTGCGCGATGATGAACAGCCATTTCATAGCTTTTCAAAAAAAATTATGAAGCAGCCAGCTCCTGTGATACAATTATCTAGTTGTCCTGGTCCGTGGAGTCCCATTTCTTGTAGTGCTTTTACACACACTGGAAGTTGGGGGAAAAAACAAAGGAAAACAGAGCATTTCAGTGTATTTTAATGTGTTCGTGAGTATTAACAGGGTAATTGTGAGATTTTACAGTCTTGGTATCAATTTTTGTCGTTATTTATTGATTTATTGCGTTGCTTTATGTATAATCAGCCTTGTTGATTTTTCAAATGGAATAGCGATTGCTTCCGAAGCAAGTTTTGTACGAAGCTATTCTTATGAAGCAACGCTAACAAAACTTTTTTTTGGGAGGTAATCAATTTTGGGAAAAGCGTTAATTATTGGCGCTGGCGGTGTAGCGAGCGTTGTTGTTCATAAATGCTGCCAGAACCCGGATGTATTTGAAGAGATCTGCATAGCGAGCAGAACTGTCGCGAAATGTGATGCTCTGAAAGATAAATTGGCCGGAGGCCAGACGAAGATTTCTACGGCTCAGCTTGATGCAGATAACACGGACGAGGTAATCGAACTGATCAAGAGCTTCCAGCCGGATGTCGTGATTAATGTCGCTCTCCCATATCAGGACCTGACCATTATGGATGCCTGCCTGGCAACGGGAGTGCACTATGTCGATACTGCGAACTACGAACCGCAGGATACTGCGAAATTCGAATATTCCTGGCAATGGGCTTACAAAGAAAGATTCGAAAAAGCCGGAATTACCGCGCTGCTCGGCAGTGGCTTTGATCCCGGGGTAACCGGAGTATTCACGGCCTATGCGCAAAAGCATTATTTTGACGAAATTCACACGATTGATATTGTTGACGCCAATGCGGGTGATCATGGTTATCCGTTCGCGACCAACTTCAATCCTGAAATCAACATTCGTGAAATCACGGCCAACGGGCGTTACTTTGAGAATGGCGAATGGATCGAAACCGCACCATTGTCCGAGAAGAAAGTCTACGATCTCCCGGAGATCGGCCCGAAGGATATTTACCTCTTGTATCATGAAGAGCTGGAATCTCTGGCTGCCAATATCCCTGGCGTGAAGAAAATCCGCTTCTGGATGACCTTCTCGCAGAACTATCTGACGCACCTGAAGGTGCTTGAGAATGTCGGAATGACTTCCATCGAGCCAATTGTCTATGAAGGTAAAGAAATAATTCCTTTGCAGTTCCTGAAGGCCATTCTGCCTGACCCGGCTTCCCTGGGACCAAGAACCAAGGGTAAGACCAACATTGGCTGTATCATTCAAGGCACTAAAGACGGCCAGCCCAAAACGTATTATGTGTACAATGTCTGCGATCATGAAGAATGCTACAGAGAAGTAGGCTCCCAAGCTATTTCCTACACTACCGGCGTTCCTGCTATGATCGGGGCTATGTTGATTATAAAAGGCATCTGGAAGAAACCGGGCGTATACAACGTGGAGGAATTTGATCCGGATCCATTCATGGATGCACTTAACAAACACGGGCTGCCTTGGCAAGAAGATTTCTCGCCGACGCTGCTGGATTAGGGCCTTAGATCATGAAGGATATAGATATCGATATCAGCAATCTGCCGTCACCTGCCTATCTAGTCGATGAACGGCTGCTAACGAAGAACCTGGAAACGTTGAATTACGTGCAGGAGCGTACAGGAGCGAAGATTCTTCTGGCGCAAAAGGGGTTCTCCATGCACGCGCTGTACCCACTGGTCGGCAAGTACCTGCATGGTGTTACTTCCAGCTCTCTATTCGAAGCCCGGCTGGGCTTCGAGGAAATGGGCAAGGAAGTGCATGTCTACGCACCGGCTTACATGGACCGTGAATTCGACGAGCTGCTGCGCTACACCGATCACATTGTGTTCAACTCGTTTGACCAGTGGAACCGGTTCAAGGGGCGGGTACAATCCGCTCCCAAAGCCATCAGCTGCGGTATCCGCGTGAACCCGGAATATTCCGAGATCGAAGTGCCGCTGTATGATCCCTGCTACAACTATTCCCGCATGGGCGTGACGCTGCCGAATTTCCGGCCGGAAGAGCTTGAAGGTATTGATGGACTGCATTTCCATACGATGTGCGAACAGAACTCGGATACACTGGAGCGTACGCTCAAGGTAGTCGAAGAGAAGTTCGGAGAATATCTGCACGGCATGAAGTGGCTCAACTTTGGCGGCGGCCATCATATTACCCGTCCCGATTATGACCTGGAGACACTGATCAAGTGTATTCTCCATATGAAGGAAACCTATGATGTGCAGATCTACCTGGAGCCGGGTGAGGCGGTTGCGCTGAATACCGGGTACCTGGTGGCTACTGTACTGGATACCATGCGCAATGGCATGGATATTGCCATCCTGGACACCTCGGCGGAATGCCATATGCCCGATGTGCTGGCGATGCCCTACCGTCCTGGCATTATCGGTGCGGGAGAGCCAGGGGAATATCCGTACACGTATAGACTCGGCGGCATGACCTGTCTGGCGGGAGATATTATCGGGGATTATTCCTTCCCGGAACCACTTAAATACGGTGACAAGCTGGTCTTCCTGGACATGGCGCATTATTCCATGGTGAAGAACCATATGTTCAACGGTGTGAACCTGCCGGCCATCGCTTCGTATAATGAAGAAGAAGGCCTCAAGGTGATCCGCGAGTTTGAATATAACGATTTCAGCAACCGTTTGTCATAATTCATTTATAGTCAGGTGTTCTGTAAGCCATTGTGATGGCTTGCGGGACGCCTTTTTTGCTTTTTCCTATATCCATTATTCAGAAGTACGGCACGGAGAAAATGGTTATAACGATTCTGTACGTAGCTTCGCAGGATGCAGAGTGATAACCTAATCACAGTGTATAACCGGAAGGGAGTGATCGGCATGCAACGCCGGGCTAATCAAACTACTGCTGCAGTGAAGGTGAAAGAAACTTAAAAATCAAAAGGAGCTGCTGCAGAGCGTGCTAAAATTGAAATATTTGTTCAATAATGAAGAGTTGGCGGAAATGATGCTGCGGAATTGGGCGTATGACCAGGAATCGCTGCATTTGTTCCAGTATTACCGGATTTCCTCCAATGCAATATATCCTTTCGAGAACGGCGGGAAGAATCAGCTGCTCCGGTTCGCGCCACAGACAGAGAAGCTTAAAAGTAATCTGCTGGCGGAGCTTGAGTTCCTCTCGTACCTGCGTGAGCGTGGATATGGAGTGCTTGAGGCTGTGCCTTCCCGGAAAGGTTCAGAGCTTGTAGAAGCGCAGACGCCTTGGGGGACTTATTATGCAACGGTCTTTAAGCGTGTCCCCGGGGTGCGAATGGATGATGCTACTCTAGATGACCAGACCGTATTCCGCTACGGTCAGGCTTTGGGGGAGCTTCATCGGCTATCCAGTGACTACAGCCCTGTGCAGAGTAAAAGATGGACACACAGCGAGGTACTGGAGTGGATTCGCCGGATTCTGGAGCCATTCCCGGAACAAATGGCGGCAAGGGCGGAGACAGAGCTGCTTGCGGATTACTTTGCGGGGGTGTCTGCCACGTCGGGCAATTACGGACTGATTCATTATGATTTTGAGCTGGATAATATCTTTTATGATCAGACACAGGATACGGTTAACGTCATTGATTTTGACGATGCCATGTACCACTGGTATGCCGTGGATATCGAGCAAGCCCTGGACAGCCTGCTGGAAGCTGTTACGACAGAGGAGCAGGCCCCTAAGAAGGAGTGCTTTCTGAAGGGTTACGCCAGCCGGTATGAACTGCCGGAGGATGGACCGTCTTTGGCGGCTTGCAGACGGTTTGCTGATTTGTACAGGTATGCCCGGATCTTGAGGTCTACGGCGGAACAGTGGGAGCATGAGCCGGAATGGCTAACTATTCTGCGGAGCCGTCTGGACAGCTCGCTGAAAGTCGGCAGCAGCCGGTTCGGGGAGAAGCTGTAGCTGGAGAAAAAATGAATGTTGTACACATAAAGGGGCTGTCCCATAAGTGGATTTTCTATGACTTAGACAGCTTTCTTCATTCTTAAGACCTCAAAAAGTGAGCAAAGCAGCGATTCTCCCGTTATTGGAGGATCGCTGATCTGTGTTTTTGGTCATTGGCAGCTTGCTTCAGCAGATTATGAGCAAGTGAAAGCCACCCGACTTCAAGCGTCACTTTTTCCATGCCGCGAAGCAGAAACCTCCGGAAGCCCCGGTTGTTCTTCAGTTGTCCAAACACGCTTTCTGGTTCTGTCATTCGGCGGACGGCCAAGGCATAACCTTCTTCAC
>NZ_LVYY01000038.1:0-6443 GCF_001909085.1 Paenibacillus sp. P32E
CGAGGAAGGTTATGCCCTGGCCGTACGCCGAATGACGGAACCGGAAAGCGTATTTGGACAACTGAAGAATAACCGGGGCTTCCGGCGCTTTCTGCTTCGCGGCATGGAAAAAGTGACGCTTGAGGTCGGTTGGCTTTCGCTTGCCCATAATATGCTGAAGCAAGCCACGGTGGACCAAAAACGCAAGGCCGCGATTCTCCAATAACAGGAGAATCGCGGCCTTGCTGTCTTTTTACTGCCTCTTGAATACATATGGGCTGTTTCTTTTTTTTGAAAATCTACTTATGAGACAGCCCCTTTGTTTTGTTATAAGCAGGAGCTATTCATGATTTTTAATTAAGGATTCCAACAAAATTAGTACAATCTTGGTCCTGTGGCCCTGGGTACATGTTTTGGGTCTGTTTGGATTATTGGTTATAGGAAGAATGATATCGGAATATATTCTGTCATTGGCTCTTATGTCTATTATACTGTTACCCATGAATTTAATAGGGGAAGGAATCTCACTGGGGTTTCTTCACGCGATTATTCACCCGTAAAAATTGGAGATTCCAGACTATTGGTTTGATAATTCTTAACCTATTCATTATCGGAGTTGTTTTATTGGAAATGTCTAAGGAATCTCACGCAGAGTTCTTCATGTAGCCTTATTCTTCATACAACAACTACCCCGCCGGAGCAACCCCCGTCTGCTCATCATACATACTCTCATGCCCCGTAGCGCTTGCCGCTCTAAGCAATACGTACATCAGCTCTTCCTTGGCAACAGGTTTCAGCAGAGCATCCATGCCGCCTTTGCAAAAGGCATCCAGGACAAATTCGTGGCTGCTGGTCACAACAATCTTGCCGTGAGGCTGATTTCCATTCACACGTTCTATCGCACTGGCTTCGCTGATCAGCAGCTTGGCATCCGTCACAATAAGATCCGGTTCATGCTGTTCGATCAGCCGGATGGCCCGCGAATCACAGGACGCTTCCAGAATCGCTTCATATTCAAAAGGCAGTTGCTCCAGCATCAGCTTGAGCTCAGTGCGCACAATAGGGTTGTCGTCAACAAGTATAATTTTCATCGCAGGTTCCTCCTGTTATGTGATGCTGGTAGAACGGGTCCCCTCTTCTGCCGTCAAACGTTGAGGGAGTGCAAGCAAAGCCAGAGAGAGCAGGCCCAGCAGCAGACATACCCAATAGGCATTCCGGTATCCGAACCATTGTGCTGCTGCGCCCCCGGCCAGACTTCCCAACAGTCTGCCGATCGTCGTTGAATTCGTATACAGTGTTGAAGCATATCCTGGCAAATCGGGAAGCAAATCCTGAATATAGCTGATGCCGATAGCGGAGATAACAGCTACGAAGAAGGCCAGCAGTACCTGTCCGGCGAGAATCTGCCACAATGAAGTTGAGAACAGCACGACTATGTAATAAGCTGCACCCAGCGCAATTCCCCAGACCATGAGCAGCCGGGCGGAATATTTAGCAGACAATAGCCCCAGTACAAGCATCAGTGGGATCTCAAGCAGTGCGCAAATACTGGATACCGATGCGACATTCTGCATATCCCCGCCAAGCGTATCCGTAATGAACAGGGAAATGTTCAGGTTGTTGATCCAATGCCCGGAATATAGCAGCGTCAGCACCAGAAAAGGAACCAGGACCCGGGGATTCTGATGCAATCTTACGGGCTTGGGCTGCTGTCTGACGGTTTTTGGCGGAGCGGCAGGAGCTTTTATGAAGAAAAGAGCTAACATAGCATTCAAGATAAAAATCAGCGTGGTGCTCGTGAAGATGCCCTGGAATCCAAAATAATGGATAAGAACCGAGCCCACCAGCGGACCGACGATAAAACCCAGTGAAAACATCGAGCGAAGCGTTGAATTGGCTAAGGCATGATCAGCGGATTTGCTGGCATTGACAGCCTCCCGTGCACTGGCGAAGAGCTGTGGCATGGCCGGGGCACCGAGAGCCGTGAATACGGTCATAAACAACAGTAGTCCATAAAACTCATGAATAATGAGGTATCCGGAAAAAGCTAGCGCATTGAAAAACATGGCGGTGACCATCAGTTTTTTGCGGTTTAGCCCGCTGTCCGAGCGTTTGGCAATCGACATGCTGAGCCATACGCCGCTTATAATGGTTATTGCCGTAAAAACACCAAAGGTAGCTGCCGATACCCCCAGCTTAGTTGTGAAATAGACAGCCAAAAATGGGGAGCTAATGGATATAGCCATCCCTTGCAGCATCATGCAGATCAAAAATACAGGATAGCCTGAGATCAGGAAAAGATTGCGTGTTCGGTTCAACATAGGGGCGGGAATGTCTCCTTCAGAATCAGCTTGCAGCTTTATCTTTCATTTGGTTATAGTATAGATAATTGTTGATGATTAAAGAATGTTTTATCTGCTCGAAAACCTCTACTATTTGGCTGGGACGGTGAGACTATGGATTTGAAGCTGCATGCCTGCGCGTACTCTTTTCATACCCTTCCCTTCAAAACATCCTTTACGCCGCCGCCCTTCTTTCTGTTTCGGCTACAGGTAATGGGCAGCTGCAGAGCGCTGGTCAAGGGGAAAATGGAAGTCATTGAGCCCGGCGATCTGCTGATCTACCCCCCTGGTGAGCTTTATCATTTAGAGGTGGAGGCCATGGACGGGAATATTGAGAGCGGGGATTATTATCTGCTCTGCGAAGGTTCGTGGATCGAACAGTGGTGGAAGACCCGGCCCCGCCCGATCCAGCAGCGGATCCATCTGGATGCCGGAATGCTCTCTCTATGGCAGCAGCTGAGCATCGAACAGCACCGGATTGTACAAGGCAATCCCGAGCTGATCCGGCATCTGCTGTGCGCCTTATGCTTGTCGCTCGACCGCCTCTCGGAGGAGTCCGTTTCCCGCCAGGACCCGCTGGTGCGTTCCAATGAAATGGTGCTGCTGATGCAGCGGTATATCAACGAGCATGCCTTGCGCCCGCTGCGGGTGGAGGAGGTTGCAGCGGCGGCCGGGCTTAGTGTCTCCCGCGCTGTGCATCTTTTCAAAAAGCTTACAGGGTATACGATTATTCACTATACCCAGGAAATCAGGCTGTCCAACGCTCTGGAGCGCATCCGCTATACCGACTTGGGGCTGGAAAATATCGCCGGAAGCTGCGGGTTCGGCACGTATTCTTATTTTCACAAGGTGTTCAAGGCCAGATACGGCGTCACGCCTAAGGAGGTGCGGGGCCGTCCGCCTGAGACGATTCTGGAAGGTACCTATGTTATCACCAGCGGAGACCAGAACCTCTCCGGCGTCTCGCCGGATGCGCGGAAGTTCCTGTCGAATTGAGTGGGGGACGGGTCCCCCACCCGAATCTCTAATTATGAACTGATTTTTATGTCAATTATTCAGGTGTTGCTCCCTGCGGGAATCTTTTATGATGGGGAGGATAGTTGAAACCGTTATCATAAAGATCAAAAGGAGTGTCATCTCAATGGAATCCGCAACATTACCCTTTCAACAAATTGAATTGCAGCTGAATGAACGTGTACAGGACCTGCTCTCCAGATTAACGCTGGATGAGAAGGTAAGTCTGATGCCCCAATATCAAGCAGCTATTGAACGTTTAGGAGTAGGCGGCTATAAGCACGGTACGGAAGGGGCACACGGTATTTCCTGGCTGGGCAAAGCGACTTCTTTTCCACAGCCGAGCGGACTGGCCTGCACCTGGAACCCGGAGCTGCTGCAGAGAATCGGTGAAGCGATCGGCGACGAAGCCAGAGCGTTTTACCGGAAAAATCCGACGGTCAACGGCCTGACCTTATGGGCGCCTACAGTGGATATGGAGCGTGATCCGCGCTGGGGCAGAACGGAAGAAGCCTATGGTGAAGATCCGGAACTGACCGGCCGTCTAAGCACCTCGCTCGTGAAGGGGATTCAAGGCGATCATCCCAAGTATTTGAAAGCGGTAGCAACGCTTAAGCATTTCCTCGGTAATAACAATGAGATTGACCGTGGAGTGGCTTCCTCCAGCATAGATCCGCGCAATATGCGCGAGTATTATCTGGAAGCCTTCAAACCTGCCTTCAAGGAAGGCGGCGCGCAGTCGATGATGACGGCGTACAACTCGGTGAATGGCGTACCAGTAATCCTGCATCCGGCAGTCATGGAGATTGTGAAGGGCGAATGGGAAATGGACGGCTTCATTGTAAGCGATGCCGGAGATTTGTTCGGGATTGTGAAGGATCATAAGTATTATGAATCGTTCGCCCAGTCCATGGCGGAATCGATTAAGAACGGCATCGACAGTGTGACCGAAGAAACGGAAGAGACGATTAAGGTCATTCACCAGGCGTTGAATGAAGGGCTGCTGACCGAGGCGGATCTGGACCGTGCGCTTTTCAATACATTCCGCGTCCGTTTCCGTCTAGGCGAATTCGATCCCGAGGAAGGCAATCCGTATGCGGCCATCGATGATTCCGTGATTCTCAGCAAGAAACACAGTGAACTGTCCCTGGAAGCTGCGAAGCAATCCATCGTATTGCTGAAAAATGACAATAACACCCTTCCGCTCAGCAAGACTGAGCTATCCAAGGTCGCACTTATCGGACCGCTGGCGGATGAAGCTTTCAGAGACTGGTACTCCGGTACGTTAGCTTACGGTGTGACTCCTCTGCAGGGTGTGACGAAGAAGCTGGCCGGGAAGCAGGTTGCTTTTGAGAGCGGGGATGACCGCATTATTCTGACCTCGGCAGCTAGCGGCAAGGCAGTAGGAATGACCGGCGAAGACGGAAGATTGGCTGTCTTGCATGATGTACCGGAGCGTGGGGAATTGTTCCGTCATACAGCCTGGGGCTGGACCGCTAATACATTGGAAGCAACAAGCCGGGGACAGTATGTTACACTGAACGACTCGGAGACCTTGACGGCTTCTGCTGATGAAATCTATGGCTGGTACGTGAAGGAATCGCTGAATCTGGTGCCGGAAGACGGGGGAGCCGTGAGCCTGCGCACGTGGAATGACAAGCTGATCTCTATCAATGCAGAGGATGGCACACTCCAGGTTGGTGATCAGGATGCCGTTGCCCAGGCACGTGAATTTAACAAGACCGTCATTGTAAATGGGGTGGAAGCGGCAGTCCAAGCTGCCAAGGTCGCAGAGGTCGCCGTCGTGTTCGTCGGAAACCATCCGCTTTTGAACGGCAAAGAAGAAATCGACAGACCGGATATTGTGCTGCCTGAAGAGCAGGAACGTCTAGTCAAGGCAGTATACGAGGCAAATCCCAATACTGTAGTAGTAATTGTGGGCAGTTACCCGATCTCTTCGACATGGATGGATGAGAATATTCCGGCGGTCCTGTACACCTCCCACAGCGGGCAGGAGCTCGGCAATGCGGTGGCAGATGTCCTGTTCGGCGACTACAGCCCGTCAGGGAAGCTCAATATGACCTGGTACCGTTCCGTGGATCAGCTTCCTGACCTGATGGATTACGATATTATCAAAGGCAAAAGAACCTACATGTACTTTGACGGCGAGCCGCTGTATCCGTTCGGTCATGGCTTAAGCTATGCACAGGTGGTGTACCGCAAGCTGTCGCTGGCGGAGGAGCTTTTGAAGCAGGATGGAACCATTAAACTGACAGTAGACGTTGAGAATACAGGGTCCGTAGCAAGTGACGAGGTAGTTCAGTTCTATATTCACGCCTTGTCCTCCCGGGTGAAGCGTCCCCTGAAGCAGCTTAAGGGTTTCGAGAAGATTCATCTTGCTGCCGGGCAAACACAGACGGTAGCCTTTACTTTACCGGTGGCGGAGCTGGCTTTCTGGGATGTGACGCGGGAGCAATATTGTGTGGAAACCGGCGAGTACGAGATCTTAATTGGCCGTTCCTCGGGCGATATTCAGCTGACCGGACGCGTGCAAGTACAGGGCGAAACGGTTCCACCGCGTGACCTGTATCATACAGTTAAAGCCGAGAACTACGATGACTATGAAAAAGTGTTTCTGGATGAATGCAAGGCGGGCGGCGCATCCATTCACCCTACAGCGGACGGAGCATGGATTGCCTTCAAGGATGCAGCGTTCGCACAGGGAGCAGGAGAGTTCCAGGGTCTAGTATCCTCCGCCAAGGGCGGCAGTGTGGAGATCAGAACCGGAGGCCCGGCGGGGAAATTGGCAGGTACGCTGGTAATTCCGGCAGGCGGCACCCTCCAGGAGTGGAAAAGCCTGTCCGTTCCTGTAATTATGGAAGCAGGAAATACGGATGTGTATTTGATCTTTAGAGGCGAGGTTCTGCTGAGCCGCTTCCATTTTAGCGCATAGAAGGAACACAGCAATGGCCCCGTATATTCTGATGATTCAGAGGATGCGGGGTCTTTGGCATGTTCAAATAGCAGAAATCCAGACGTAAAAAGAACCCGCTGGCTGCATCGCTGCGCCAGCGGGTTCTTAAGATGTGCCTGGATTCAGTCTCCGCC
>NZ_LVYY01000039.1:0-6222 GCF_001909085.1 Paenibacillus sp. P32E
GCAGATGCCATTTTGGAAGCCTGGTATCCCGGCCAGGAGGGCGGCCATGCGGTGGCGGATATTCTGTTCGGAGACGTGAATCCCTCCGGACGGCTGACCATCTCCTGGCCGAAGGATGTGGGTCAGCTTCCGGTGTACTACAACGGCAAGCGTTCACGCGGCAAACAATATCTGGAAGCCGATTCGCAGCCCCGCTACCCGTTCGGGTTCGGACTGAGCTATACGAGCTTCCGCTACTCAGAACTCCAGGTGGAGCCGCAGGCAATCACGGCAGACCAAACCGCAACCGTACGGGTCACCGTGACCAACACGGGAGAACGGGAAGGCGCCGAGGTCGTTCAGCTCTACATTTCCGACGTGGTGAGCAAGGTGTCCAGACCCGCGAAGGAACTCAAAGGCTTCCGCAAAATCACGCTGGCTCCAGGCGCAGCGCAAATCGTGGAATTTGAAGTCGGCTTGGAGCAGCTGCAATATATCGGCCCGGAGGCTCAGCCTGTCGTGGAGCCGGGCGGATTCAAGGTGCTGGTGGGCCGTCATGTCAATGAGGTACTGGAAGCTGCACTCGAGGTAACGGAGGGTTCGCGTGGAACGGAGGGGTTACATGGAACGGATTAGAAGATTCATCCGCGAGCTGTCCGAGCGGCAATGGCTGGAGCAGCAGGCGCTGGAAGGCTGGGACATTCAGGCTTCGGTCTATACCGTGCCGGGTCAATATGACGGAATGCGGCCGTATACCGAAGGCGGAGATTTCAACCTGTTCCCGAGTGTGCAGGGAACCACGTATTTTTTCCGCCTTTCGCTTACGATCCCGGCAGAATGGCAAGGGCAGCGTACGGGGCTCATATTTGAGTCGGGCGGCGAGGGCTTGCTGCGGGTGAACGGGGAATCCCGCCACGGCCTCGACCGGAACCACACCTTTGTAACCCTGGAAGCCTCGCGGGACGGCCGGCCGCTGGAGCTGGAAATCGAATTGTTCGATCCCATTCCCGAGCCGGTGGACCCGCTGAATCAGCAGGCAGTCATCCAGCCGCCGATCCGGGCCATCCGCACCTGGCTGGTACGGGTCAATGAGCCGGTCCAGAGCCTGATGTATACCGCCGTCATCGTCCGCGATGCGGCGATCCTGCTGCCCGAAGCGGATATGCGCCGCGCGCGGATGCTGGAAGCCTTGTACCGGGTGATGGACGAATATTTGAATTTAAATGAGCCTGAGGTTCGTGAAGGCAGTGCTGTAGCCGCCCTGGAAGAGGCGCTGCGTACAGATATTGCAGGGATTGGCGGCAACGCAGAAGGCACCATTCATATGGTCGGCCAGTCGCATATCGACATTGCCTGGCTGTGGCCGGCGCGGGAGACCGTGCGGAAGACCAGCCGGACCTTCTCCACCGTCAATGCCTTAATGGACGAATACCCGGACTATCAATTCGCCCAGAGCCAGCCGCAGCTGTTCGAATATCTCAAGGAAAACGACCCGGTCCTGTTCGCCAAGGTCAAAGAGCGAATTCGTGAAGGCCGGTGGGAGCTGGTCGGTGGCATGTGGGTCGAGCCGGACCTGAACATCCCGAGCGGAGAGTCCCTGATGCGCCAGATGCTCTACGGCCAGCGGTTCTACCAGAAGGAATTCGGCCAGACCTCAGAGATTGAATGGCTGCCGGATACCTTCGGCTACTGCGCTTCACTGCCGCAGATTCTGCGGCATGGCGGCATGCGCTATTTCATGACCACGAAGCTCGGCTGGAATGACACCAACGTATTTCCGTACGATCTGTTCCATTGGGTCGGCATTGACGGCACTCCGATGCTGTCCTACCTCAACCATGGGGTGAACGAGAATACACTGCCGAAGGATGTGCATGAACACTGGCAATCCTTCCGTGAAAAGAAAATCCATAACGAGCAGATGCTGCTCTACGGCCATGGCGACGGCGGCGGGGGCGTCACCCGCGAGATGCTGGAATACATCCGCCGTGCAGACCTGATGGTCGGCCAGCCGGCCAGTACCTTCAGCAGCGCCGCGGATTTCTTCGCAGGCATGGAGGAGCGGCAGCCCAAGCTGCCCGAATGGCGCGGCGATCTGTATCTGGAGCTGCACCGCGGCACCTATACCACACATGGCCGCAACAAGCGGAACAACCGCAAGGCGGAGATTCTCTACCGTGAGGCTGAGCTGTGGCAGACCCTGGCCGCTCCTGCCATGAAGCCCGAGCTGCGCAGCAGCAGTGCCGAACAGCTGCATCACGGCTGGAAGCGGATACTGCTGAACCAGTTCCACGACATTATTCCCGGTTCGGCCATCCCCGAAGCCTATGAGACTTCGGAGAAGGAATACCGCGAGGTGTTCGCCCTTGGTGAGGCAGCGCTGCAGCCGGGGCTGGAAGCCCTGACGGCTCAGGTCACAACAGCAGGCGAAGGCCAGCCTCACGTGCTGTTCAACAGCCTCGGCTGGGCGCGTGATGCAGTCGTTGCCATTCCATGGGCAGATACAGAAGCATCAGATAGGGAACCAACAGCAAATAGACAAACGGAAAATAAACCAACGGAAAATGAACGGAATATATCAGCATATGACGCGTCAGGAAATGCACTTCCGATAGATCTTGTGGCCGGTTTGTCAACAGTAGACGAGGCTATGGGCCCGACAACGGGTCAACAGACCGCTTACATTCATGTCCCCGCCATTCCGGCTATGGGGTATAAGACGATCTGGCTGAAACGCGGGGAACGGCCAACGCCGGAAAGCCCGGAAGCAGTGAATAGGCCGGAACGCACCGTCCTGAATGACCGCTGGGAGACCCCGCACTACCGCCTGACGTTCAATGAACGGGGCGAAATCACCAGCCTGTTCGACAAAGCGGCCGAACGGGAAGTGGTGCAGCAGGGCGGACGGGCCAACCAATTCCACTTCTTCCATGACCGTCCGACACTCTGGGATGCCTGGGATATCGACAGCCGCTATGAAGCCCAGCCCGCCGGCGAGGCCGAGCTGGTGGAGAAATACGTGCTTCACTCCGGCCAAGTCCGGGATGTGCTGAGATTCCGCTGGACGCTGGGCCAGTCGCAGATCACCCAGGATCTGATCCTGTATGCCCATGACCGCAGAATCGATTTCAAGACCCATGTGGACTGGAAGGAAGCCCACAAGCTGCTGAAGGTCGGCTTCCCGGTCGATGTGGTCGCAGACAAAGCGACCTATGAGATTCCTTTTGGCGCGCTGGAGCGTCCCACGCACCGCAATACCAGCTGGGAACAGGCGCAGTACGAGGTCTGCGGACACCGTTTTGTGGATGTATCCGAACATGGATACGGCGTCAGCCTGCTGAATGACTGCAAATACGGCTACGACATTCAAGGAAGCACGATCCGCCTGTCCCTGCTGCGTGCGCCGCAATGGCCGGACGCCACTGCGGACCTCGGCGTTCATGACTTCACCTATTCGCTCTATCCCCACCCGGGCGATTGGCGGAGTGCCCATACGCTGCGCAAGGCCGCGGAGCTGAATCATGAGGTGCAGGTCACCGCAGCCGAAGGGGACCAGGGTTCTATACCGTCCACAGGTTCTTTCATCCGCTTCAGTGGGCAACATGTTGTGCTGGACACCGTGAAGCCGTCCGAGGACGGACAGGGCTGCGTGCTGCGGTTCTATGAATCCGCGGGCGGACGGGAAACCGTGACGCTGGGCTGGAACCAGCCGTTCAGTGAAGTGTACCGGTCCAACGCGCTGGAGGAGAAGCTGGAGCCTGTCGCCCATCACCAAGGTGAATTCGAGCTGCACTTTGCTCCTTTTGAGATCCAGACGATTTACGTGAAATAAACGACTATTCGAATAGAAGGAGTGTCCCTTCCTTGGAACAATTCAGATTACCGAAAATCCCGATGCCGAAGCTCGAACTGCCGCAAGCTGTACAAGAGGTGCTAGCCGAGGCGGAAGAGAAGCTGGCCCACCGGCCCAAGCTGCTGCAGCTGTTCAAAAACTGTTTTCCGAACACCCTGGAGACCACGACGAAGCGGATGGAGGATGGCACCACCTTTGTCATTACCGGAGATATCCCGGCCTCCTGGCTGCGCGATTCGGTGGAACAGGTCATCCATTATGTGCCGCTGGCCAAGAACGACCCGGATCTGCAGCGCATCATCGGCGGCCTGATCAAACGTCATATCCAGTACATCCACATCGATCCGTACGCCAATGCGTTTAATGAATATGCCAATGACTGGCACTGGAACACCACGGACGTGACCGAGATGTCCCCGTGGGTCTGGGAGCGCAAATTCGAGATTGATTCCCTGTGCTTCGTGGTGCGTCTCGCGTATACCTACTGGCAGGAAACCGGGATTACCGACTTCTTCGATGCGGAGTTCAAGTCTGCCCTGCGTACTATTATCGAGGTGTTCAAAAAAGAGCAGCATCACTTCGAGCAGTCGCCGTACCGCTTCACCCGCAACAACGGTATTCCGGAAGACTCGTTGCGAAATAACGGACTGGGCATGCCGGTGAACTATACCGGGATGATCTGGTCCGGGTTCCGTTCCAGTGACGATGCCTGTGATTTCCACTACAACATTCCCGGCAATATGTTTGCCGTTGTCGCCTTGCGGCAGATGCAGGAATTCGCCGAGTGGGTCTTCCGGGACATGGATCTGCTGGCCGAGCTGAAGGCGCTGGAGTTCGAGGTGGATCACGGCATCAAGCTGTACGGGATTTACCGCCATCCTGAATTCGGGCCGATGTACGCCTACGAGACCGACGGCTTCGGCAATTACTGCTTGATGGATGATGCCGGAACCCCGGGGCTGATCTCCATTCCGTACCTGGGCTATTTGAAGAACGATGATCCGGTCTATCAGAACACCAGACGGTTTGCGCTCAGTACAGAAAATCCGTTCTATTATGAAGGAACCGCAGCCAAAGGCATCGGCAGTCCGCATACACCGAAGAACTATATCTGGCATATGGCCTTGTCGATGCAAGGGATCACGGCGGACACGAAGGAAGAGAAGTTGGCGGTGATTAGCATGCTGGAGGCAACGGACGCCGATACCGGCTTTATGCACGAAGGTTTTCATGCGGACGACCCCTCCGTGTTCACCCGCAGCTGGTTCGCCTGGTCGAACAGCCTGTTCTCCCAACTGATCTGGCGGGCGCTGCAGGAAGGGATTCTCTAAGTGATTTCAGCTACGGATGACAAGATGGAGTACATTACTTTTTTAGACGAAAAGGAGACATGAACATGAGTACGATTATTGGAGAAAATCTGTCAACTATCCCTTGGGAGGAGAAGCCGGCGGCCACCAGCGCACCTGTATGGAGATATTCGGCCAATCCGATCATTCACCGGGATGCCATCCCGAACTCCAACAGTGTGTTTAATTCGGCGGTCGTCCCTTTTGGGAATGGGTTCGCCGGCGTCTTCCGCTGCGATTCGAAATCGGTCAGCATGGATATCTTTGCAGGCTTCAGCGAGGACGGGGTGAATTGGACTATCCAGCATGAACCGATTGTTTTCCAAGGGGACGAAGAGGTCATCAAACGGGAATACCGCTATGATCCCCGGGTCTGCAAGATCGATGACCGTTATTATATTTCCTGGTGCAACGGCTATCACGGGCCGACCATCGGACTCGCGTACACCACCGATTTTCAAACCTTCCACCAACTGGAGAACGCCTTTCTGCCGTATAACCGCAATGGCGTGCTGTTCCCGCGGAAGATCAACGGGCATTATGCCATGTTAAGCCGTCCAAGCGATACCGGGCATACTCCGTTTGGAGATATTTTCTACAGTGAAAGCCCGGACCTTACCTTCTGGGGCAAGCACCGCTATGTGATGGGGACGGTGAGTGGAGATGCCTCCGCCTGGCAGTCCAAGAAGATTGGTCCCGGTCCGATTCCGATCGAAACCAGCGAGGGCTGGCTGCTCATCTATCACGGCGTAATCAACACATGTAATGGATTTGTTTACCGCATGGGCTGTGCGCTTCTGGATCTGGATCAGCCTTGGAAAGTAAAAGCCCGTTCGCGCAATTATATTCTGGGGCCGGAAATGGTGTACGAATGTGTGGGAGATGTGCCCAATGTGACCTTCCCTTGCGCGGCTTTGACCGATTCCGCGACAGGACGGATTGCGATCTACTACGGGTGTGCGGATACGGTTACGGGCCTTGCTTTTACCACCGTGGATGAATTGCTTAAATATATGAGGGAGTTCCCTTTGGAGATTGAGG
>NZ_LVYY01000040.1:0-6075 GCF_001909085.1 Paenibacillus sp. P32E
ACATACAACAAAGCCGAGGATACATGGACGTGCCCAGCTGGACAAACGCTGCATTTCCGCAAAGAAAGCAAGGAAACGCTGGGGAGTGGATATGAAATTCGAAAACGTCATTACCGTAGCCAGAGCTGCGAGGGCTGCCCACTGAAGGAACAATGTACGAAAGCCGAAGGAAATCGAGAAGTGGTCGTCAGTTTGGAACGATTGCGGTACCAGAGTCAGGCTCGGGAGATTCTACGGAGTGAAGAACGTTATGCCTTGGCCGTCCGCCGAATGACAGAACCAGAAAGCGTGTTTGGACAACTGAAGAACAACCGGGGCTTCCGGAGGTTTCTGCTTCGCGGCATGGAAAAAGTGACGCTTGAAGTCGGGTGGCTTTCACTTGCTCATAATCTGCTGAAGCAAGCTGCCAATGACCAAAAACACAGATCAGCGATCCTCCAATAACGGGAGAATCGCTGCTTTGCTCACTTTTTGAGGTCTTAAGAATGAAGAAAGCTGTCTAAGTCATAGAAAATCCACTTATGGGACAGCCCCTTACAAAGCTACTCCAATATTGTCTTTTCAATGCATTTTGTACAAATATAAGGATTTATATGTTTCACACCATTAACCATTCTCATATATCTCGCTGAAACGGATATCTGAAAGCGATACGTAGTATCGCTGGCTGCTTCGGAAGCATAACCTTGTAAGAGGACGGCATAGCCGTTTCCACTTGAGCGAGTTATAGTTCAAACTCTTCCGTTGAATCTGAGAGGCCACCATTCTGCACACCACTACTATTGGCTACGGCAAGAATATCCACCTTATATTTTTTCCCTTTTGTAATTAAGGCTCCATTAACATCCCTCGTCGCAGTCACTATTGAAGGATTCGTTCCATTAGGAGCGATCGACTTATAGAACGAAGCTTGCACCCCCAAGGCATCCGTCGAACCAAAGGCCTGTTTGGAAGGAACTACCAATACCCGGTATTCTGAGATATTCGTCTCAATGGATGATTTGTTGAAACTTATCAGTATTTTACCATCGTTCACACTATACGTTACATTCGTTACAGAGATGACCGGGGTCTTACCCGACAAGGTAATGACAGGCGATTCCCCAGACAATACATTAGAACCCGAATAATTCCCGTTTCCGATGGATAACACATACACTTTATAGTTAATTCCGTCCTTTATCAAAGCGCCACGCACGTCTCTGGTTGACGAGGTCAATACTTGATTAGTAGTAGATCCAGTTGTACTTACGGTTGTATAGTAGGTACTCGATACATTATTCGCATCAGATAAGCTGAAGCTGCTGGAATATGACGAGGGCACTACCATAATCCGATACTGGCTAATATAGGTTTCATCCGTGGCATGAGTAAATGACACCCGCAAATCACGGCCATCACCATAGTCGTCAACATCGCTAACACTTAAGTTAGAAACGGCACTCAAGCTCGAAACATTCAACAACATAATATCCGATGAAGCAGATGATAGTACGTTAGCCCCTAAATAAGACCCGCTTCCGATAGATAACACATATACTTTATAGCTAGTGCCATTCTTTATCAAATTGCCGCGTACATCTCTTGCTGACGAGTTCAATACTTGATTGGTAGTAGATCCTGTAGTGCTCACGGTTGTATAGTAGGCACTCGATGTATTATTCGCGTCAGGTAAGCTAAAGCTGCTGGAATATGATGCGGGTACTACTAAGATTCGGTATTGGCTAATATAGGTTTCATCCGTAGCATGAGTAAATGACACCCGCAAATCACGGCCATCATTATAATCGCTAACGTCGCTAACACTCAAGCCAGTGATACCTACGTTTGACAGCGTAATTGCAGATGAAGCAGAAGATAACACATTATTAGCTGCATTACTGCTATCAATCGCCATGACAAACACCCGATAACTAACCCCTGTTTTAACAAGAGCTCCATCCACATCCTTGGCCCCTGAAGACAAGATCTGGGAGATGTTAGAACCCGTCTTGCTCACTTGTGTGGAATCAGAACTGGCAACAGCGTTTGCTTTCGCCAAATTAAAAGTTGAATAATTAGCAGCTTTGATCACGAATATCCGATAAGAACTTACTTTCGTCTCATCTGACAGCTTGTTGAAGCTGACGAATAAATCTCGCCCATCACCATAGTCGCTGATATCATTTACTTTTATATTGCTTAGTAATTCTGCAGTGTTATTTACTAGTGTAATAGGGGAAGACCCACTAGAAAGCGTACTGGCATTATTCCCCTTGCCAACCGTCAAGACATAAGCAATGTACGCTTGATTACTCTTAATGGAATCGCCGTCAACAGTCCTCGAAGTAGCAGTCAATTTAATCGTAGGATTTGAACCTGTTGCTAGTACAGCGGAATAATTAGATGAGGCTATCGTTTGTGCTGATGACAGATTAAGGGTATACCCTGCTTTAACAATCAGAACTCGGTAATGATCCACTAGTGACTCATCTGCCGCTCGAGTGAAGCTAACTTGCAGATCACGGCCGTCACCAAAATCACTTACATCCTGCGCTGCTACGCTAGTAGCCGGACCTGCATTCCCAACGTTCGGGGCCGAGGTGGTTATAGTCACAACTTTGGTCTTCGGGTTCCATCCCACTTCTCGACCCATAGCTTCACTTACGAACCGTGTCGGAACCATTGTTCTGCCCTTCAAATTTAGACCGGGTACATCGAGACTTACAGAGTTATCGTTAATCGTAGCTATCTTGGAGCCGATCTTCAATATAACCGTCGTATCATCCTTAGTGGCCGTTACTGTTTGTGTCTTCTGATTCCACTTGATGTTGGCATTAAAGGCTTCAAAGATTGCACGTAACGGTACCATCGTCCGCCCACTCACCATTACAGGTGGCTGATCTGTAGACAATGGGACTCCATCAATAATAATACTGATGGGTGTGCCCGCCTGGGCTGGGGATTGAAACATCATCGGAAACACTAACAACCCCACTACAATAGAAATCCATAACTTCTTCACTAGTTCATCCTCCTGGATATGCTAAAATCCTCATTTTTTTCTATCTATTTGACGCATTGAAGATGGTAAAAGTTTCTCGATTTACGGGTTACAAAAAAATAACCTATTCCCTGGCATAAGCTATGTATTATAAATGCAAAGAAGATTGAATTCCCCCTAACGCTCTAAGTAACATCTGCCATGTTAATGACGGGGATGAAGGGCCTGCGCTCATTGACGCATGTTGCTGTGAAGTCTTCCTATTCAAAAATCGCTTTTATCGTACCTGCTCACTTTTGGTAAATCTCCATCCACTGGGTAAGCTGACCCTTCAACCCTTCTCTGGCCGACGCCGGTTCCAGAATTTCAGCATTTGGGCCATATTGCAGAATCCACTTGGTGAATTCCTTCTCATTGTTGACAGTCACTTCAAACAGCAGGCTGCCATCCTGCTCATCGCTCATCCATGGATGGACAAAGAGCTCTTCTTCTTTAATATAACGGGCAATTTCAGGGTGAAAGCGCACCTTAAACTTAATATTTTTATTGCCACGGTCAATGGACCAGGTATTTTTCAGATACTTTTTAATATTAAAATCGCCTTTATCAAAGCTCTTATCCGTCACCTCCACCTCCTGAAAACGGCTGATTCGGAAAGTCCGGATGGCCTCCTTAAGATGGCAGTATCCAATCAGATAAAACCGCTGATCCCTCGGAATCAAGTAATACGGATCAATCACACGCTGTGTAGTAGCATTGCGCGACTGGGAATGATAGATAGCCCGAATGCTCTGCTGCTCCACAATCGCGCCGATAATCGGCTGCAGGAAGTTCCGGCTTTCTTTGCGGTAAGCAGGTTTACCCATTTGAATAATATCGCCAATATTCTCAAGTATTGCGTTAGACTTGGATTTTTCCTTGAGATGTGTGCCCATGACCTTATCATAGGCGGTATGGAAGCCTGGGGGAATCTTATCCTGATTCAGGATAGACGGTAAAAGAGAAAAGGCCATTGCCTCCTGCTCGGAGAAATCCAGCGGATACAAAAAAAACTTACCCATAAACTTATAGCCAGTACCTCTACCCTCGTTCGTTACAGGCGCAAAATGGCTTATGATCTCCAAATCCCTGTAGACAGTTCTTATGTTCACATCGCATCTGATCGCCAGATCCGAAGCTGTAATCCCTGGACTGGACTGAATGGCGTTGATAATTTTGAAGATCCGAATTACTTTGTCAGTCATAGATGTAGGCTCCTTAATTTCCTGGTATTCATGATATTGTGCTCGCCACCCTAATAATATCAGTTCCCTACACTTTCTGACTGTCGGCAAAAACACAATAAGGTGAAAAGCACAAAAAAAACCCTTGCTCCACAAGGGTTCTCTCGATTAACAATTAAGCGGGTGATGGGAATCGAACCCACGCTATCAGCTTGGAAGGCTGAAGTTCTACCATTGAACTACACCCGCACAGGTGTAAAATCGGGATGACACGATTTGAACATGCGACCCCCTGGTCCCAAACCAGGTGCTCTACCAAGCTGAGCTACATCCCGTTATTAGAATTCTACTGAAAGTATAAATGGCGCGCCCTGAGAGATTCGAACTCCCGGCCTTTTGATTCGTAGTCAAACGCTCTATCCAGCTGAGCTAAGGGCGCAAAATCTATATGGAGCGGACGACGGGAATCGAACCCGCGACCCTCGCCTTGGCAAGGCGATGCTCTACCGCTGAGCCACGTCCGCAAAAACATGGTGCGCGTGAAGGGACTTGAACCCCCACGTCGTAAAACGCCAGATCCTAAGTCTGGTGCGTCTGCCATTCCGCCACACGCGCACACTTTAGAAGAAAAATGGTGAGCCATGAAGGACTCGAACCTTCGACACCCTGATTAAAAGTCAGGTGCTCTACCAACTGAGCTAATGGCTCTTATACATAATGGCTGGGGATATAGGAATCGAACCTATGAATGACGGAGTCAAAGTCCGTTGCCTTACCGCTTGGCTAATCCCCAATATTAATAATTAGCAAAAACACGGAATCGGGTGGATACTCTATACTTCGAGATATAAGATTCTCAATCCCTGATACCTTGATGCCAATAATAATGGCGGAACCGACGGGATTCGAACCCGCGATCTCCTGCGTGACAGGCAGGCATGTTAGGCCAACTACACCACGGTTCCAAATTGGTTGCGGGGGCAGGATTTGAACCTGCGGCCTTCGGGTTATGAGCCCGACGAGCTACCGGGCTGCTCCACCCCGCGTCAGTAAAAACTTATCAAAAGCACTATGGTGGAGGCTGAGGGGTTCGAACCCCCGACCCTCTGCTTGTAAGGCAGATGCTCTCCCAGCTGAGCTAAGCCTCCATAATATGACCCGTATGGGATTCGAACCCATGTTACCTCCGTGAAAGGGAGGTGTCTTAACCCCTTGACCAACGGGCCATGATTTAAATAAAAATAACGTTTAAGGATGTAACGCAACGGAGAGAGAGGGATTCGAACCCTCGAGACGCTTGTGGCGCCTACACGATTTCCAATCGTGCTCCTTCGGCCAAACTCGGACACCTCTCCATGATGGCTCCCCGAACAGGACTCGAACCTGTGACAACTCGATTAACAGTCGAGTGCTCTACCAACTGAGCTATCAGGGAAAATGGTGGGCCTTAGTGGACTCGAACCACCGACCTCACCCTTATCAGGGGTGCGCTCTAACCAGCTGAGCTAAAGGCCCTTTTATCTTATGTAATTGTTATGGGCAAAAAAAATACCACAGAGTGTGGTTGTCCGCTTGGCGGCGTCCTACTCTCCCAGGACCCTTCGGTCCAAGTACCATCGGCGCTGGAGGGCTTAACGGTCGTGTTCGGGATGGGTACGCGTGGAACCCCTCCGCTATCGCCACCAAACGGGCATTTACAGCGTAAATGCTTCAGGAACCTTCATTCCTGAAAACTGAATCCGAAACGAATCTGCGTTTTATGATTTGGATAAGCCCTCGACCGATTAGTATTGGTCAGCTCCATGCATTGCTGCACTTCCACCTCCAACCTATCTACCTCGTCGTCTTCAAGGGGTCTTACATACTGGG
>NZ_LVYY01000041.1:0-4144 GCF_001909085.1 Paenibacillus sp. P32E
TCGTTTTTCGTCGGTGAGTTATCTTCCAGTTCTTTGCTTTGGTGTACATGGTGCGGATTGACAATGACCAAAGGAATACCTTGCTGTCCCAAATACTCGGCCAAGTTAAACCAGTAGTGTCCGGTGGGCTCAATGCCGAAGAGGACGTCGCTCTTGGCATGCTCCTGCTGAAGCTCCTTCATCCACTGTACCAGTTGCTCCAGACCTGTTCGTGTATTGGAGAATACACAATCTTTCCCCAGTTCAATTCCCCGAAAGTCAATGGCTCGGGCCACATGGGTTTCCTTAGCGATGTCTGCCCCTACCACAAGGGTCTTGTCGGAAATTCTCATAATCCGTTGATTCTGTTTCTTCGATTGTTTATACTTCATGTTGAGTGCCTCCTGCGCTGGAATTTGTTCTCTGGACGGAACGTTTCCCAGTATACAGCTGGCGCTTTTTTCATTCAAACCTCAAATTAATTCATTACAGGAATGGCTCTTTTTAGGCTGACGGGCAGTTTAATGGAACCCTCCATGTTTCGAAACGTAATTATTTTATGATGTGATTAACTCTGAGTATATTCAATAAGTGAGGTGTAACTGTGTCATCAATTTTACTAATGATTTTTTCAATTAATTTTGCTCTCCTACTTTTGCACGAAATGGATGCAATAAGAGCCAAAGAATGGAGAATGTTTATAATCCTAAAAGATATGGAAGATAAACGTGCATTCAAAGTATTTACAATTTTGCATCTACCGCTATATACTTTTTTACTGTTTTCATTTATAAGTCAACATCTTTTATCTTTCGTAATAATAGATCTATTTTTAATTTTTCACTCGATCGCTCATTTTTTCTTTGAGAAGCATCCAAATAATAATTTTAAGAACTTATACTCAAGATTAATTATATATCCAATGGGTTTATTGGGTTTGTTACATCTTGTTGGGTTAATGTATTTTTAGCAGATGTCGGTTAAAATAATTGCATATTACCCCCACACTGGATTTCGCAAGTGAAATGAGTAGTTCAGCACGGTTAACTCCAGCATGACGTTTTACATATTGCTTCCAACCGCGAAGGACCTCTTAGGCAAGGGGAAGAGTCTGAGTGTTGCGATTGCACTGGTGCAAGTAAGGATTTTAAAGACCTGGCGAAGTTCAGGAGAACAATGTCTACCCAGCGATGAATCTGATTAACCGCAGCCTTGAGGCGCTTGGTAATTGTCTCTCGGTTTGGCATTAAAATACGTAGTTCATGCCCATCTTTGCAGGAATAACTTTACTTTGTATTTTGGGACTTTCGAAACTTCTTAATAAGCTTAGTAAATATGGGAGACGATCGGATCACTGACTCCTTACAGGATATGCATACGGGTAATGTGGAGCGGGTAATGATCAGCGGTGTGCATATCGATGATATGGTTCTCCTGGTTGCCAAGGTTGACGACAATAACGGGATTGATATACGCTTTCGGGTACTGCAAATGATTTTGATTTCATTGAGCAATTTCCGGATTGCATGGCCTAAATGGATTAAACTCATGAGTCTAAGTAGGAATTAGACAACCTGATGGAAGCATATTGGTTACTTAAAACCCTTATGAGGTGGATGATGAGACCGATGCTTCATAATCAAGAATTCAAAGTTTACATTATAACCAAGGGAGCTGTCCTGAGGTTCTTAGTTATTGAAATCATCATTGGTACAATGACCTATTCTATAGCCATGAAGCTTTTTCATAATATCATCTTGGCGAGTGTAGGTGGGTGGGTAGGGACAGAAGGAATAAAGAGATTGTATGCTGTGAGTAAAATCATCGGGAAATAGAATTTTGTATTATTACATGTTTGGAAGCAACGAGGGTGTAGTCCGAAAGCATCGGCAATTGTAAAAGCCCATCAACCCTTAAATGGTTTAGTGGGCTTTTTTCTGTTCATTCATTAATCCATATAATCCCTTAATAACCCTTAAGTGTATTGTGAATTTTCGTCGAAAAACAGACTGTTTGTTCGCCTTTATTTATTGTGGGCTTGTATGCATACATATTAAAGGAGATGGAAATTTGTGAAAAAAAGAATGGGTAGTATAGGTAAGTTAGGTTGTGTATCATTTTATCGGTTGTTTTATCCGCCCAATACTTGAAGATGAGGTTTCAAATGCTGAAGGTGGGGGCACCATTTAGTACCAGTAGTGCATTAGAGGCAAAGAAGTATATCTTGAATTTGTTCAGTTGGCGGCTTCTTCAAATCCTAAGACGGATGTTACCTATAAAGTTTATGGTTTACAATCTAATAAGTGGGTAGAGATTTCGGGAAATGTAACTAAAAGTGTAGAGAATCATATAACAAAAACCTATACAATTCTTGATCCTTTTGTAGTAACCCCCAGAAAGTATAGTGGGGTTAGAATAGTATGTACTGGGAGTACTACTTGGATCGCTATTAGTGGGATCACAATAGGTTCTCTGACACCTGAACCAACTTTTGCACCAACAACAGCACCTACACCAACAGTAACACCGCAACCAACTGTTGAGCCAACATCAACACCAACGGTTACACCGTCACCAACGCCAGAGCAGCCAACAGGTGACCGGGCGATCCTGGTAGTGCCGATGAACACTGGCCTTGAAAAAGAATTTGATCTCAGCATGGCCGAGGTAAATGCCTTCATTGCTTGGTATGAGCAGGGCGGTACAGGAACAGCATCATATGCAATCAACAAACACGACAATAACAAAGGACCCTTTACCAGCCGGAAAGATTATGTAATCTTCGCTAAAATTCTTACGTTCAGTGTAGACGAATATTCTACAAAATAGCATTTACACATTGTTCCAGTTATTATTTAGTGAACATAAAGAACGTATCCTACACCGCCAATATGGGGGGATTTCCTTACCTTCAAGGGAATTTTACCTTTTTAAATATACATAATGTACCAAATGGGATGTTGTTTTATTACACGGATCGGAAGCACCGAGCGTGCAGTCCGAAAGCAACGGCAAAAGCCCGTCAACCTTAACTGGTCGGCGGACTTTTTTTGTTTATATGATAAACTCCGTAAATACAGGACTCCGTATATTCCGGATTTGGTCCAGCTCCTGATTCTCACCTTGGCGAGCAGCCGGGGCTCCAATAACTTTTTGATCCTCATTACAATATTACAGGACTTGCAAATATATCGCCATTTAAATCCATATTATTTCTCCGTTTCAATTTGCAACCGCTAATTTGGTTTTGAGCATCAAATAGATTTCGCGTTTGTTATCTGACTAGACCCAAATCTAGTTGCATAACTTAAATTACGCCCTCTCCTCCAATAGCAGTTGCTGTGAATGCTATGGGTCCAAATAGATTTATAGGCAAGTTGCTATCATTTTGGATCACCAATTCATAGTTGTGAATTCCAAGATAAGGACCATCAACCCACAGAACATTTAATTGAATATCAGTAGTTGTAGTAAAACGATAAAAGGATCTATAAATATCGACTCCAGCACGCCGGATAATAACAAAAAATTGACTATTAGCAAGTGCAGTAAGACTAAAACTACCATTTAACTCGACTCTACTGGAGAAAGAGGCAGGATTAGCCGGACTAATATTTACTTGTGCCGTGGCTAGTCCCGCTCCAGCTCCAGGAGTCCCAACAACTGTTGTAGTAATAGTAAGCGGGTCTAACGGAATTTTTGCCTGTGAACCGTAACTTATAATTGTCGCCATTTATCATCACTCCATTTCAAGGTTATACGTTATTATATTGTAAATCCGCAATTATAGATTGGACAGAATTCCTGATGATTATATACATTTAAGTTGTACATTGCTTAATCATATAAACCTAGGATGTGTCTGGAAACTAAATAACATGGTAAGATTTGAGAAAACGAATGGGGCGTCAAGCATGATTCAAAGACGGTACGAAATAAGCGATGAACAGTGGGAACAAATTAAGGACATGTTTCCACCCTACAAAACAGGGCGTCCGTCAAAATTAAGTGAAAGAACCATGTTTAATGCTTTTCTATGGATCGCTCGAAGTGGTGCTGCCTGGCGCGATCTACCGGAGGAACGCTATGGTTCATGGAAAACGGTCTACAGTCGCTTCTGCAAATGGCGAGATACCGGACTGCTTGTCGCGATCTTCCAAACTCT
>NZ_LVYY01000042.1:0-4096 GCF_001909085.1 Paenibacillus sp. P32E
TCACGGCGTAATCAACACATGTAATGGATTTGTTTACCGCATGGGCTGTGCGCTTCTGGATCTGGATCAGCCTTGGAAAGTAAAAGCCCGTTCGCGCAATTATATTCTGGGGCCGGAAATGGTGTACGAATGTGTGGGAGATGTGCCCAATGTGACCTTCCCTTGCGCGGCTTTGACCGATTCCGCGACAGGACGGATTGCGATCTACTACGGGTGTGCGGATACGGTTACGGGCCTTGCTTTTACCACCGTGGATGAATTGCTTAAATATATGAGGGAGTTCCCTTTGGAGATTGAGGAATAGTATCGGTGAACAGTAACAGGGCGGTAACACTAAGGCATAATCATGGCGACAGGATTTGAACCAGTGACTCCTTGCTCCCGACGTAATGGGGCGAATGCCATTCCGGGTGGTTTCAGAATATGGCCTGGAAGCGCTGGAGGCCCAGCCCCGAAGCGATTCTGCAAGGAACAGATCCCGGCTGGAGAAAGAACGCTCCATACTGTTTGCCACCGACAAGCAGGGGCAGCTGACATCCGTGTACAGAGCGGGAGAAACTGCAATTACAATACATTGAGCAAGATTTAAGGGAGAGATGGGAGTCATGACGAAGAAAAAAACAGCGCATATCGTTTCCCACACCCACTGGGACCGGGAATGGTATTTGCCCTACGAGAAGCATCATGTCCGTCTGGTACAGCTGGTGGATGCGCTGCTAGATAAATTGGATAACAGTACGGCCTTCCGCAGCTTTTATCTGGATGGCCAGACGATTATTCTGGAGGATTATCTACAGGTCCGCCCGGAGAACAAGACCAGGCTGGAGCAGCATATCCGGGATGGCCGGATTCTGATTGGCCCGTGGTACATTTTGCAGGATGCTTTCCTTACGAGCGGTGAGGCGAACGTGCGCAATATGCAGATCGGCCATCAGGATGCGTTGAAATACGGAGATCCGTCCAAAATCGGCTATTTCCCTGATACCTTCGGTCTCGTCGGCCAGACGCCCCAGCTCATGCTCCAGTCCGGTATTAAGAATGCCTTTTTCGGCAGAGGAGTGAAGCCCACCGGTTTCAACAATACCGTATCCGACGGCGGCTATGAGTCTTCGTTCTCTGAGCTGATCTGGGAAGGGCCGGACGGCTCCCGCATTCTCGGTATCCTCTTCGCCAACTGGTATTCCAACGGGAATGAAGTTCCGGCGGACGAGGCTGCTGCGCGTGAATTCTGGGACCGTAAGCTGGCCGATGCTGAAAAATATGCCTCCACTGGTGAGCTCCTGTTCATGAATGGCTGCGACCATCAGCCGCTTCAGCTGGATTTGCCGGAGGCGATTGCCACCGCGCAGGCGCTCTATCCCGAGGTGGAGTTCGTGCATTCCAACTTCCCGGATTACCTGGATGCGCTGAATGCCGATCTGGAGCAGGGTGGACGTGAACTTTCATCGGTTACAGGCGAGCTGCGCAGCCAGCGGACCGACGGTTGGGGCACACTGGTAAATACTGCTTCGGCACGTGTGTATTTGAAGCAGATGAATCAGAAAGGCCAGACTCTTCTCGAAAAAGTAGCCGAGCCGCTAGCTTCCATTGCAAGGCTTGCCGGCAAAGACTATCCGCATCATCTGTTCACCTACGCCTGGAAGACGCTGATGCAGAACCATCCGCACGACAGCATCTGCGGCTGCAGCGTGGACGAGGTGCACCGCGAGATGGTGACCCGTTTTGATAAAAGCCGTCACGTAGCAGAAAGTATCATAGAAGACAGCGCCAGATTTATCGCAGAGGCTGTAGATACCTCTGTTTTTGAAGGCACCCCGGAAGATATGCAAGCTGTTCCTTTTGTGGTGATGAACACGACAGGCTGGAGCCGCACAGGGACTGTCAGTGTCGAACTGGACGCAGCCCGCTTATACCTTCGCGAAGGCTTCGGCCTGGAGGAGACCTCCCGCAGAATGAAGGAATTCAATCTCTCTGGCCGAGTATTGCTGGATGACAGCGGTAAGGTATTGGCTTGCACCGTGGAGGATCTGGGCCTGGAATTCGGCTACGATCTGCCGGACGACAAGTTCCGCCAGCCGTTCATGTGCCGTAGAGTAAAAATCACCTTCGAAGCAGCGGACGTTCCTGCACTCGGACTACGTGCTTATGCATGGGCAGCACAGCAGGAAGCAGCAGATCCCAAGAAGGCCTCACTTATTAGCGGTGAGCATGTTCTGGAGAATGAAGCAATCCGTGTCGAAGTTGCCGGAGATGGCTCTTTCAGCCTGCATCACAAGCTGAGCGGTGTGCTTTACCGTGATCTGGGCATCTATGAGAATACCGGAGACATAGGAAACGAGTATATGTACAGACAGCCGGATGGCGAGATTCCTTTGACTACCAAAGGGCTGAATGCTGTCCTTACTGTGCTTGAAGATACTCCTTACCGGGCTTCTGTTGAGATTAAGCATACTTGGGAGGTTCCAGCTTCGGCAGACGCCACTTTGAAAGAGGAGCAGCTCGCACTGGTATATTATCCGGAGCGTAAAGCTCAGCGCAGCAGTGACACCGTGATTCTGGAGCTGCGTACTGTCATCTCGCTGGAACGTACAGGTAAGGGAGTACACATTGAATCCACGATCAACAATGTCGCCAAAGATCACCGTGTCCGGATGCTATTCCCTACAGATCTGCAGACCACGGTGCATCATGCTGATTCTATGTTCGAAATTGCCAAGCGGGAGAATAAACCAGCAGTAGAGTGGCAAAATCCAAGCAATACCCAGCATCAACAGTCTTTTGTGGATGTGAGCATTGCTGAAGCTGGCATGACTGTAGCTAATCTCGGTCTGAATGAATATGAAGTGCTGCGGGACGGACGCAATACGATTGCCGTTACCCTGCTTCGCAGTGTAGGCGAATTAGGCGACTGGGGCTGGTTCCCGACACCGGAGGCGCAATGCATTCGCGAGCATACCGCCCAGCTAATGCTGATTCCGCATAGTGGAGATGGCATCACTTCAGGCGCGTACGCCGAAGCATACCAATTCCAGGTTCCATGGACCATCTTCCAGACGGGTATCCATACCGGGACAATCGCTTCGGGTTATTCACCTTTGAGCTGGAAAGGCACAGAAGCCGCATTTTCTTCTATGAAAATGAATGAAACCACCGGAGACCTTCTGCTTCGCTGGTACAACATGAGCGGCTCACACGCGCAATTAGATCTGCAATTGTCACTTCCTCATGAACATCTGTATCGCACAAGCATATTAGAAGAGAGAACGGCTCCGTTGCCGCTTTCAGGAGATACCCGGTATCAGCTGGAACTCGGACCTTGCGAGATTGCCACATTCGGTATTCATCTAAGAGCTTAACTATATATGTCAAAAAGATCCCCCGGTGATTCCCCGCCGGGGGATCTTTAAAAGTTCAGTGTGTAAATCTGATACACGCTCACTTAATATCAAACATTATTACCCTCGACAAGAGAGGGAGTTCTATATCTCTTCCAATTCAGAGGTTTCCATCCCATTCGTGAATCGCCTGCTGCTTGACTTTGTTGGAGCGGCACTAGTGAGTATTCCAAGGCCAGTGGAGCTTTCTATACCATTTGCCATTGAGCCTCCGTATGTATCGCGGCGGATGTAGCGTCTCATTCCAAACAGGAATGATTAAGCGGAAAATGGGCATCATACTGTATGGATGCCGACAATGGAGAAAGGTTGTACAGTGGATATATTTAGCGATCTACTGGGCTACTAGAGTAAATTATAGAACATTGAAAATAAATGCTTGCAATGAAACTCTGTACATGATATATTCTTATTCCGGCCATGAAACATCAACGCCGAGCTCGAAAAGAAGTTGAAAAAAAGAGCTTGCATTACTCGGTCGAACGTGATATATTATAAGAGTTGCTGGTGACGAGTTAATCGCCGCCGACGACGAGCTTGATCTTTGAAAACTGAACAACGAGTGAGTGGGATTTCACGCAAGTGAGATCCAAAGATAGAGAATATTTTATTCTCGTCAGATGTTTCAAAATGAGCAATCGCTCTTTCTAAATACCAATTTGGAGAGTTTGATCCTGGCTCAGGACGAACGCTGGCGGCGT
>NZ_LVYY01000043.1:0-3927 GCF_001909085.1 Paenibacillus sp. P32E
TGGTTGCTCGACACTTCCATTTTACCAAAGGGCGATTTCTTTTTGTGATTTTTGAAAGAATTGTAGGAACGTTCCCCCGCTTAAACAGCGGAGAGGACGGACTGATTGCGGAAAAGCGGTAGCGGTCGCCTTGCTCTCCGGATTTTTACCGCTACGGGAAATAAATAAAATCTGGAGAGCACAGCGATTGTAGCAACGGTCCGTTCGCGGAGCGTCCGCACCAAGTGCGCAAGTCCATCCAACTCAAAAACAGCGGGGCTGTCTCAAGTAGCCATTTCATGGCTTTTGAGACAGCCCCTTTTGCTGTATCCATGTACCAGGATTCCCGGATGCCAAACGGAGACCTATCTTTGTCGGCCGTTTCGCTCTGAACCTCCGCCTGTTGTCCGGTTGCCTGCCCGATGATGGAGAGGATATTCCCGATGGTAAGCGTCCCGTCCGAGCATGCGTTCACGGGTCCTGTCAGTGGTGAGAAGCCTAGCCAATACAAGAAATCAGCCGCCTCATCAGAACGGATGAACGAGATCAGCGCTTGCGGATTGGGCACCCCGATGGGCTGTCCTTCCTGCACATGCTCAATATGAAAATGCAGCCGCTTCGTATAATCATCCGTCCCGAGCACGATCGGAAACCGGACTGCTGCCACGGGAAAAGCTGTTTGCCTTAAGAGGACCGTTTCAGCCAGTCTTTTGCCCTCCTGATAGCTGTAATCATCCTTTGGGCCCAGCCGCAGCGGATAAGATTCCGGATCAAAGTCTGCTTCGCGGAGAATTTCAGATCTTGGATCATACACGGATAGGCTGGAGGTCAGAATATATCGCTTAGCCGTATTTGCGAATATATGGCTGGCCGCAGCGGCCTCATCCGGGGAATAGCAGATGTTGTCATAAACTACATCCCAGACGGTATCTCCAACAGCTTCAGCAAGTGCTTCCGTATCCGTGCGGTTCACATTCAACCGGTTCACGCTGCGGCCAAAGCCATCCTCCGTCAGGCCACGTGTCAGAATGGTAACCGTGGTATCTGCATCCCGGAGCAGGCGCTCCACTAACCGTTTGCCAAAAAAGCGGGTTCCCCCGAGTACAAGTATGTTCCTCAATATTTTCACTCCTAAAGTTTGTGGGCAACGCTTCCTGGAATAGTCTCCGTACAAAACTGGCTCCGGAACCGTAAACTTAGTTTTGTAAGGATTACGCAGCCATCCGCAGATCTGTCATGCTGCCAGTCTCCATGTAAGGCCAGGAACCTCTCCCTCCTGTATGCAGTGCCTGCACTGTGCCAGTACCGACCGCCATCGTCATCTCCGACTTAATCTCCTGGCGAAGCAGCTCCAGCATCACAGGCAGCTGGCCTTTTTCATAGGACTCTGCCAGCGCCTGAAGCAGAATCCGGAAATCCAGGTCCTGCGTCCGCGCTGGACCCTCGTCATCTGCGAGTTCTTTGCGGACGGCTCCGAGTGCCTGACGCGCCCGGTGCAGGGCCGCTTTGACGGCTCCTACAGTGGTTTCCAGCCTCTCTGCGGTTTCATCCGCTGAATAGTCCAGAACATCGCGCATCACGAATACTGTTCTTTGCAGCGGAGATAAATGCCGGATAATCGCCTGAAAAGCCAGCTCGATCCCAGACCGCGCTTCCCCTGGCGATTGGCCTGGACTCTGATCTACGCTTGACGATATGAATGCTTGAGTACGCTCCAACGTCCGTCCCATTGAAGCTTTGCGCCGTATCGCATCAATCCATGTATTTTTGGCAATCCGCAGCAGCAGTGCTTCGGGATTCGGATTGTCTGCAAATTTGGCATAAGCCAGGGATTTGGTCCAGGTATCCTGGGCCAAATCCTCGGCCTCAAGGCTGGATCTAGTCAAAGACAGACAATACCGGAACAGAGCGTCCCGAAGCGGCAGCATTTCATCCGTTGATTTTCCGGTGCTGAACGGTACAAGGGTCGACACTTGTAATCATCTCCTTTTGGGTCATCCTGCGTTTTCTGTTGCCTCTATTATATAAACGATCTGCACAATGTAAAGGATACGCTGCCTTTGCGGTTATTTTAAAAAGATAGAACCCGTATCCTTTGCAGGACTCCATCCGTTTACAGGGTATGAAATTAAAACTATCCAAGGAGGAGTGGACATGAGCATTATTCCTTATGTCATTGAACAAACAAGCAGAGGTGAGCGGTCCTACGACATTTATTCCCGGCTGCTGAAGGACCGGATTGTGTTCGTAGGTGCGGCCATCGATGATCAGCTGGCGAACAGTATCATCGCCCAACTGCTCTTCCTGGCGGCAGATGAGCCGGATAAGGATATCCAGATGTATATCAACAGCCCGGGAGGTTCGACTACCGCAGGCTTCGGCATTTATGATACGATGCAGGTAATCAAACCGCAGGTCAGTACGATATGCACTGGATTTGCGGCTTCGTTTGCTTCACTTCTACTGCTGGCCGGAGCTACCGGCAAACGGTACGCGCTGCCAAACAGCGAGATTATGATTCATCAGCCGCATGGCGGCGCACAGGGCCAAGCCAGTGACATTGCCATCAGTGCCCGCCGTATCCTGCAGATTAGGGAGAAGATTGTGCAGATCAGTGCGGAGCGCACCGGCCAGCCGGCAGAGAAGGTAGCGAAGGATATGGACCGGGATTATTTCCTGTCGGCCCAGGAGGCGCTGGAATACGGCATAATCGACAAAGTGATTACCAAACTGTAAGCAGAGGAGCGGATTCTGAAATGCTGGAAGCTTTGCAAGGTCAAGAGGTTACCGTGAATTTTCTGGATGGTTCTAGTGTCAGAGGCGGCATTCTGGAAGAAATGGATGAGCGGTTCGTGAAGTACCGTACGGAGTATCAGGTGTTGTACATTCCGATTACCTTGATCCGAGCTGTAGTTGTAGAGACCAAAGAACGAGAACGTCCACGGGTCGGATTCGGGCAATAAGAATTAGGCGTTAAAGGACGACGGATATACAGCCTTCATTTCTCCCCATGGGGAAGTGAAGGCTGTTTGCGCTGGAGCCGCTATCAGATGACGACAGAAGCCTTTGTGCGGGGGATTCTGCGGACGGATGACTGCGGCAGGTGGCAGGTGTTAAAGAATAATAAACTGCCGGGAATCGCAATGAGCTAAACGGGCAGGATAATTCCAATATGTGGTATTGTATGAATGAGTAATTAATGGAGCGTTCCAAGCAATTGGCAGGTAGGCTAAAAACAGGGGAAATAAATAGATGAAACGTTCTATATTAATCGTCCTCACATTTATTTTAATATTTATAACTGTCGCTTGTAGCCAGGGGACAAGCATAGACATTGGAGATGCACTCGGAAAATCCGAGGAGAATTTTAGGAAACTTGAGGTGATAGATACTACAGCAGCCTCCTTTGACGGTGAAAAAGATGTTAAATTCAGGCTTATGGTTGAGGGAAATCCTTCAGAAGTTGAAGCATCTATCTTATTCAATCGTATATTGGAGGTTATTGCTAAATATTCGAATCGTTCAGATGTTTGGGATTATTATAATGGTTATTTTGATATAGAGAACCATGACGATGGTGTTATATATGAAGGTGAAAAGCTAATTGATGAAGAATTAATAGTCCAATCCAAATGAAATCTTGGATTTCGCTCCCTCGAAATGATTCAGTTTCCTCACTCAGACTCATGAATTCGCAGGATTTCATCCTGTAGTTAAAGTGAAGAAGAAGATGATGAAGGAGCCGGTGGCTGGGAGATGGAGAATTGGGCATGCGTAAATAAAGGGTGCATAAGGATTACCCATATTGTTCCATTATGCGCACGTCTCCACTTCGCCCTAGCGATTCTCACTCCCATGTCTCAACGGGTCATAGCCCTTTCATTCCTTCGTCACATCTAACTAAGGGGTGGAGGTCGGTCTTTCTAACGGAACGGGTCCGAGCCCTTT
>NZ_LVYY01000044.1:0-2095 GCF_001909085.1 Paenibacillus sp. P32E
GACCTGCACCTCATGATTCAGCTCCGCGGCCTTGCGCAGCGTATGGGCACTCCGCCAATCGCCCGGGTGGGGATAGAGCGAATAGGTGAAGTCATGAACGCCGAGGTCCGCAGTGGCGTCCGGCCATTGCGGCGCACGCAGCAGGGACAGGCGGATCGTGCTGCCTTGAATGTCGTAGCCGTATTTGCAGTCATTCAGCAGGCTGACGCCGTATCCATGTTCGGATACATCCACAAAACGGTGTCCGCAGACCTCGTACTGCGCCTGTTCCCAGCTGGTATTGCGGTGCGTGGGACGCTCCAGCGCACCAAAGGGAATCTCATAGGTCGCTTTGTCTGCGACCACATCGACCGGGAAGCCGACCTTCAGCAGCTTGTGGGCTTCCTTCCAGTCCACATGGGTCTTGAAATCGATTCTGCGGTCATGGGCATACAGGATCAGATCCTGGGTGATCAGCGACTGGCCCAGCGTCCAGCGGAATCTCAGCACATCCCGGACTTGGCCGGAGTGAAGTACGTATTTCTCCACCAGCTCGGCCTCGCCGGCGGGCTGGGCTTCATAGCGGCTGTCGATATCCCAGGCATCCCAGAGTGTCGGACGGTCATGGAAGAAGTGGAATTGGTTGGCCCGTCCGCCCTGCTGCACCACTTCCCGTTCGGCCGCTTTGTCGAACAGGCTGGTGATTTCGCCCCGTTCATTGAACGTCAGGCGGTAGTGCGGGGTCTCCCAGCGGTCATTCAGGACGGTGCGTTCCGGCCGTGCGGAAGAGGCATCCGCATGTATGGCCGCTGCTTCCGGATGTTTCACCGATGCCCCGGCGGCGGACATTTTCGCAGCTAGCATGCGATCTGGCATATTCACTGCTTCCGGGCTTCCCGGTGTTGGCCGTTCTCCGCGTCTCAGCCAGATCGTCTTATACCCCATAGCCGGGATGGCCGGGACATGAATGTAAGCGGTCCGGTGATCTGTTGTCGGGTCCAGCGCAACGTCCGCAGCGGGCAAACCGATTACGAGATCTATCGGAAGTGCATTTCCTGACGCGTCATATGCTGCCAGGGTCCATTCTGTATCTGATGCTTCTGTATCTGCCCATGGAATGGCAACGACTGCATCACGCGCCCAGCCGAGGCTGTTGAACAGCACGTAAGGCTGGCCTTCGCCTGCTGTTGTGACCTGAGCCGCCAGGGCTTCCAGCCCCGGCTGCAGCGCTGCCTCACCAAGGGCGAACACCTCGCGGTATTCCTTCTCCGAAGTCTCATAGGCTTCGGGGATGGCCGAGCCGGGAATAATGTCGTGGAACTGGTTCAGCAGTATCCGCTTCCAGCCGTGATGCAGCTGTTCGGCACTGCTCCTGCGCAGCTCGGGCTTCATGGCAGGAGCGGCCAGGGTCTGCCACAGCTCAGCCTCGCGGTAGAGAATCTCCGCCTTGCGGTTGTTCCGCTTGTTGCGGCCATGTGTGGTATAGGTGCCGCGGTGCAGCTCCAGATACAGATCGCCGCGCCATTCGGGCAGCTTGGGCTGCCGCTCCTCCATGCCTGCGAAGAAATCCGCGGCGCTGCTGAAGGTACTGGCCGGCTGGCCGACCATCAGGTCTGCACGGCGGATGTATTCCAGCATCTCGCGGGTGACACCTCCGCCACCGTCGCCATGGCCGTAGAGCAGCATCTGCTCGTTATGGGTTTTCTTTTCGCGGAAGGATTGCCAGTGTTCATGCACGTCCTTCGGCAGCGTATTCTCGTTCACCCCATGGTTGAGGTAGGACAGCATCGGGGTGCCGTCAATGCCCACCCAATGGAACAGATCATAAGGAAATACGTTGGTGTCATTCCAGCCGAGCTTCGTGGTCATGAAATAACGCACGCCGCCATGCTGCAGAATCTGCGGCAGTGAAGCGCAGTAGCCGAAGGTATCCGGCAGCCATTCAATCTCTGAGGTCTGGCCGAATTCCTTCTGGTAGAACCGCTGGCCGTAGAGCATCTGGCGCATCAGGGACTCTCCGCTTGGAATGTTCAGGTCCGGCTCGACCCACATGCCGCCGACCAGCTCCCACCGGCCTTCACGAATTCGCTCTTTGACCATGGCGAACAGGACCGGG
>NZ_LVYY01000045.1:0-1928 GCF_001909085.1 Paenibacillus sp. P32E
CCAGTACTTTGTTTGGTATCAGCCGGTTTGACACCGTAGATCTCTTTTTGCGCATAAAGGCTCGCACCCTCATTCGCGTCCATTGATCCAGACGTTCAAACTTTTTCTTTACATTTCCTATCCCGAAATAGTTTCCAAATCCTCGGCTGATTTCGTTTAGCTTCCCCAGCATTCCGTCCAGGTTCTTTCCTTGTTGCCTGCACGTTGCCTTTCGGATTTTATCCTTATATTTCTTCACTTTCGCGTCTGGCAAGGCGATATAATCCCTCCGGAAGTCGAATCCCAGAAAACGAAATCCCCCACTTTTGTTTTCTCCGGGTGCATTCGCAGTCGCAGTTCTTCTTCTAATATCTTCTTTGCTGCCCTATACGCCTCTTGTGCCTGTTCCTTTGTCTTACATAGGATTACGGCATCGTCCGCGTACCTGACTACGGCAAATCCCTGCTCTTTCATGCCCCAGTCGAACGCATTCAAATAGATGTTTGCCAAGAGCGGCGAGATGACTCCGCCCTGGGGAGACCCGATTTCTGTTTCATGGAACTGATCATCTTCCATGACTCCCGACGTCAGCCACCCGCGAATGAGCGTCAGTACTTTTCCGTCCGAGATTCTTTCTTGCACTTTCTCCATGAGTCCTTCATGGGGGATTTCATCGAAGAAAGACACAATATCCAGGTCTACTACATGTTCATATCCATTACGTTTGGCCCGCCGGATGGTACGTATGGCTTGATGCGCCGAATATCCTGCTCGAAAACCAAAGCTATAGTAATAAAAATCCTCTTCAAAGATAGGCTCAATGATTTGGCGTACGGCTTGCTGACAGACTCGATCCCGAATCGTAGGAATGCCTAGCGGTCTTAATTTCCCATTTTCCTTCTCGATGTAATGCCGCCTCACCGGATCGGGAACGTAACGGCCCTGCTGCAATAACCTTTGGAGTTCCCTTAGGTTCGTGCTTACATTCTTCTCATACATCCCGATGCTGACACCATCGATACCGCCACTTCCTTGATTCTTTTTCACCGACAGCCAGGCTTCGTCCAGATTGTTCATTTGGTAAACCTTATCGATTAGGGAATAGTAACGTCTTTTCGGTTTCATTGGTGTTTCACCACCTTTACCGCTACTCACCAGGCTGGTCTTGTTTCCGTTACAGATATCGATTCCTTTCTTGTTCCATCCCGGCAACTGCGTGTTAGAAAAAAAAAAAATTCAATCGCTCCTGCTGCCTTGGATGTACTCAGGTCGCCAGTTTGCCTCATTCCCCAAGCGCTCTCTCGCTCTCGGCGGGACTCACCCTCTCGGTCAAACCCTCGCTGGTTTACGGCGCTTACGATATCCACTCGCGAACACTCACAGTCTTTGACAAAGCACGTTCCCTTCGCCTCTGTCTCTCCTCTTTTGGAGTGAGAGCAGGGTATGCGGCACCACTTTTTTTTCTCTGGCTGCTCGCCTTCAAAAAAAAAAAATTCCAGGCGCACACTCATCCGGGTTTTCTCCTCCAGACTGTTACCAGCTTTCATTGGCCCGGACTTGCTCACTACTACGGAACGATCCGCCATCTCGCAACCCTTCGGCTTGGTTTTCCCTTTCGGTTATACCGCCCCTACCTTGTTCGCGTTTGCGTCAAGGAGACTACGAGACTTCCCTCAGTTATCTGCACCTTCTGTTCCATCCATCCTGACCCTAATCACGTCGATGAGTCTTGCAGGTCATTTCCCTTTGTGTGTTTTCCTGTAAGATATACGATTTCGTATAGGTTTCCCCGTTTTTACGGCGGGTCACCCAGCATCGCCGCCACCTCTGGTTCACTGCATTCCGGGCTGGACTTTGCCTGCAGGCCCTTCGGATTCTTCCTTACGGAAGACACCCTGCCCTTCCGGCAACCTTCGGTTGCCGGAAGTCTGCTTCGGCTACGGCACTTT
>NZ_LVYY01000046.1:0-327208 GCF_001909085.1 Paenibacillus sp. P32E
AATTAATATATACATGAACAAATTCTAATGAATTCCCATACTTATCAATTACGTAAATATCACCTACAAAACCGTCATCGTCAGTGATGGGGCTTGTAGTGGCAGTAACTAGTCCTTTGCTTGAAACTGTGAGGTTCTTAAAGTCGCCTTGGAGTATAACATACTTATATCCTGTTCCTGAACCTAACTGATAAGTTCCACCAGGGGTAAGGTGAATTGAATATACTATCTGTTGAGCTTTTGCCTCAGCTGTAGGAGTAAAAAGCGGGGAGTTTGAAAAGAAGAGGCCAAACGACAACATTAGAGCAGCAAATGATGCTAATAAGAGTTTTTTCATTCAAAAGAAACCTCCTTAAATTTTGTTAGATAACCTTACCTCTAATTACAAAAAAAGTAAGTGATGAACATCATGCTTTGTTACATTGAATAATTTTCTTTTACAAAATTCCTTACACGGGGGTTCTGGATAATGATTCTTAAGACCATATCAATCGAGCAAATTAACGCAGCAACCTACAACCCAAGAATTGATTTAAAGCCAGGAGATCCGGAGTATGAGAAGCTTCGCCGTAGCCTGGACGAATTCGGCTACGTTGACCCAATCGTTTGGAATGAGCAGACTGGTAACATGGTAGCGGTACAAGGTACTGGTCAATGAGCAGAACTGCACGGAGCTGGCCGTATCGGTAGTTAACCTAGACCCGGAGCGGGAGCGTCTGCTGAATCTGGCGCTGAATAAGGTATCTGGCCGCTGGGATGATGAAGCCTTGGCGCAATTGCTGAGTGAGCTGCAGGAAGGCGAGGCGGATCTGGCGCTGTCCGGTTTTGATCCGGAGGAGATCAAAGAGCTGATCACAGAGTTCGGCGGCATGCCGGATACCGAGATTGATCTACCGGTTGTGGAAGACGAATTCGACGTCAATGGAGCCCTTGATCAAATCAAAGAGCCTGAAACGCAGCGCGGTGACATTTGGCAGCTTGGCCGGCACATTCTCATGTGTGGTGATTCTACGGATGCTGAGGATGTTGCCAAACTGATGGACGGGGTGAAGGCGTCTCTAATTGTAACGGACCCCCCTTATAATGTGGCGGTACAGAGCGACTCAGCCCGCTTGGCTGCCGATGGTCGCAGCTCTATAATGAACGACGATATGCCCGCAGAGGAGTTTGCGGGCTTTTTGCATGCCGTCTTTGAACAGTACGCCGTGGCCATGGAACCGACCGCTGCAATCTATGTCTTCCATCCTTCATCCTATCAGCGGGAATTTGAGGACGCGATGAACGTCGCAGGGATTACGGTACGCTGCCAGTGCATTTGGGTCAAGAACGTGGCCACTTTCGGCTGGGCACAATACCGCTGGAAGCATGAGCCGGTCTTTTATGGCCATATGATGGGCAAGGCCCCGGCATGGTACGGCGATCGTACTCAGACCACGGTCTGGCGGTCCGGTTTACCGGCAGAAGATCCACTCCCTGAAACGGTTTGGGAGGTTTCAAAGGGGGATGTAACCAAATATGTTCATCCTACACAGAAGCCACTTGAGCTGCTGGCCATACCGATCCGGAACAGTAGCCAGCGTGAGGATATTGTGGTCGACCTATTCGGTGGCAGCGGCTCCACCCTTATGACTTGTGACCAGCTTGGCCGGACATGCCGGACAATGGAACTGGATCCGATCTTCTGTGATGTCATTAAGAAGCGATATCAGGAAGCTCCCGATATTGAGCCCGTGCTGATCCCGTAGTTTAAAGGTAGGCTTAAGTTTTGTATTTGATTTCTTATTAAGCTAACGATAGGATAGTACGGTGGCGATTACTTATCTTTGTAAAAGCTTCCCATTTCCATGTTTGACTCTGTATGATATTAAAAAGAAGATTTATCAAGGGGATTAATCTTTTGACAAATTAGAAATACGGAGGCTGAGTAATGCTAAACAAAATTGTCCCATATGAAGAAAACTATCATGATAATTTAATAAATATTTGGTACAAGGCTGTGTGTCATACACACACATTTTTGACTGATGAGGATATTGAATTTTATCATCAGATGCTTCAAAACGGAGCGCTAAATGAAGTTGAGATTTGGTTGGAATTGAACGAAAATGAAGAACCGACAGGGTTTATTGGGCTTGACGGAACAAAGATAGAGATGCTATTCGTAGATCCCAAATATCACGGAAGGGGTATAGGTAGTCGATTGATAAAACATGCCAAAAAATTAAAAGGCAGCAATCTCCAGGTTGATGTGAATGAGCAAAACGATGGAGCGTACACATTCTATAAACGGTTTGGTTTTGTACAGATAGGACGATCGGAATTGGACGGTTCAGGACGACCCTTCCCCTTACTTCATCTAGTAATAAAAAGTTAATCTACGTGACACTATAATTTAGAATCAACCGCCTAAAGATTCGGCGGTTTTCTTATGCCAAGACATATTAAAAGGAGGACGCGTTAACGTCCTCCCAATCACCCAGGGTATCCCCCGGCTGAGACAGCGGTCCGCCGCGCGCGGCACTTTGCAGTCATCCGCTGGCTCGCATTCCATTATGCTGGAAAGTCGAGGGGAACACAATGGGAACACCAGGTGAAATTTTGTTGCAGCACGAGCTCGAAGTCATGGCCGGTATTCTCGAAAGCAAGGCTCAGTACCGTAAAATTGTTAAGGTCGGCATAGCCAAATGGGTCAATGACTTCCAGGATGGCTTGATTGAAATCAAGACAGTGGAGGATCTGCGGAAGCTTGTTGAGTTGGACATTGAATTACAGAGAGAAGGGTTTTAGCCTACTTGTAATATAAATTGTAAATGCAGTCTCCACTGCACTCCCAATGCCGTTCATTTGTACCGAGTGTCTGATGTTGTTCAAGATGTTGTATGTCATATCCGATAACTTCTACATGGTCGAAAACAGCATTTGGAACGAATTCACGCACTAAATCAATATCTTCATTTTTCGCTTTCAGCTCTGCAGAAGGCTTTCCCGCTTCTCTGATGTCAGCATCAGACGGCCTAGCGTGTCTATTATTCATGTCAAAATGAGCTTTTAATTGTTTATCCAGCTTTATAATTGTTTCTGCCAAGTCGAGCACCTCCTTCCTAGATTATCTTGTGGAGAAGTTAAGGGAATTATTCTGATGAAACTGATTATGGAGGTGGTGAAATGTAACATGGCCAGAGAACGCAGTCCCGAGCGGGACAAAGCAAAGCAGATGTGGCTGGAGAGCAGTGGGACCATGAAGCTTAAGGACATCGCCGCTACGCTTTTTGTTGGCGAAAATAAGGTCCGTAAATGGAAGTCGGTTGACCGTTGGGAAGAGGAGCTCAAAGGGAACGCTCCACCTGAATCCAATGGGAACGTTCCAGTTGAAACGAAAGGGAACGTTCCACATCGCGGCGCTCCCAAAGGGAACAAAAACGCAGTCGGTAATCGCGGCGGTGCTCCCCCGGGCAATCAAAACGCGAAGGGAAACAGCGGCGGGGCCGGTGGGCCGCCTGGCAACAAGAAGGCGGTCACCACCGGTGAGCATGAAACCATCTGGCTCGATACCCTGACCGAAACCGAGCAGCAGCTCATCGATCAGGTGGACACTGATCCGATCATTCAGGCGAATGAATCGCTTTACCTTCTGACGATCCGGGAGCGCCGTATGATGCAGCGGATCAAAGCCTTGATGGATGGCCTCTCCGAAACTGAGCGCAACGTCTTTTATGAGCTGAAGGCTATTAAGGAAGTCGCAACAATCCATGATGAGAAGACCGGCATCACGAAAAAGATCCCGCATAGCCGTGATGAGATGATGGAATCCAAGATCGAGGAGAAGGGCTTCCGCAAACTGGATGACATTGTGAAGCTGGAGGAAGCCTTGACCCGCATTCAGGACAAGAAGATCCGAGCTATCGAGCTGAAGAACCGGCTGACCGACGACGAGAAACGCATCCGTATTGAAACCATGGAGTATGAGCTGCAGATGCTTCGCGGCGGTGGAGGTAAGGAAGACTTCGAGGATGATGGCTTTATCGACGCGCTGAAGGGCATGGCGGCGGGAGTGTGGAGCGACGATGGCGAAACTTAAACTCAAGCCACCGGCGTTCAAGTGATCCCCTTTTTCAGCTAAGCAGCTTAAGGTGCTGACTTGGTGGACACCCGAAAGCCCACACCATGACAAAGACGCCATTATCTGTGTTGGTTCGGTTCGGGCTGGCAAGACAGTCTGTATGTCCTTCTCATATATCGCCTGGGGGATGGACGTGGTGAGCAGTTCGATATGTCCGGCAAGACCATCGGTGCACTCCGCCGTAACGTAGTTGGGCCACTAAAACGTATGCTGGCCAGCCGTGGGTATCACGTTCATGACAATCGATCTGAAAATGTACTCACCGTTACCCGGGGGCTTATCAGCAACCGGTTTTTCTTGTTTGGTGGCCGAGATGAAAGCTCCCAGGATTTGATCGCCGGAATCACGCTGGCAGGCATGTTTTTCGATGAAGTTGCCTTGATGCCGATGTCTTTCGTAGACCAAGCGACAGCCCGTTGTTCTGTGGACGGTGCCAAGCTCTGGTTCAACTGCAATCCGGCCGGCCCGTATCACTGGTTTAAGATGGAGTGGTTGGATCAGCTGCAGAAGAAGCATGCGCTGCATCTTCACTTCACAATGGAGGACAACCTGTCTCTCTCTGATCGGGTGCGTGAGCGGTACCGGCGCATGTACAGCGGGATTTTCTTTCAGCGGTACATCTTGGGCCTATGGGTCATGGCCGAGGGGGTTATCTTCTCCAAGTTTGATGACGCGGTCCATAAGAAGGCACGGGACTGGTTCCCGGCCAAGTTTGACCGTAAGTTCATCTGTATTGACTACGGGGCCAATAATCCAACAGCGTTCCTGAAATACGGAGTCCGCGGGAACATCTATTATGAGCTGGAAGAGTATTATCACAACATCCGCCGCAAGGGTGAGAAAACGAATGGTGAATATGCGGATGACCTGGAAGCCTTTATTGACGGCGATGAGTATGCAATCTTCATCGACCCATCAGCAAAGGCTTTTATTATTGAGCTGAAGAAACGCGATATTAAGAATGTCCGGGCTGCTGTGAATACGGTACTGGATGGTATTCAGACGGTGTCCAACCGGTTCCAGCGCAATGAATTGTATATCTGTGCCGATAACACCAATTCCCTTCAGGAGTTGGTGTCTTACGTATGGGATGAAAAAGCCGCCGAACGCGGTGAGGACAAGCCCATTAAGCAAAACGACCATACCTGTGACGCGCGCCGGTATGGTATCCATACGGATTATCTGCTGCAGCGTGTGAAACAACGGAAGAAAGAGCGAGAGGAACGAATGGATAATGATTTGGGGTGGGTATAACGAATGAGCGGCGAAGCACAGTGGTTCCAGATAACAAAAGCAGAGGATAGGCACATTCCTTCCAGCGCGCAGCTGCCGGATAGCTTTGAGAACCTCTATGATCAGCATGGGCTGCTGCCATTCCCTCCTGGCAACGACCCTGCTTCCTGCAAGCTTCTGGTCCGAAACAGCAACATTATCCCGCAGTGCATTGAGGCATACAAGCGGAACATTGCCGGTTACGGCATTGCTTTGGAATATATCCCGGGGGAGAGCGATCAGACCGCGCTTGAGGAGTGGAACAGGGCCGACAAGTTTCTGGAGACCTGTAACCTGGAGGATACACCGGATGAGATTATCAGCTCTTTGATTGAGGACATTGAGAGTAGCGGGAATGCGAATGTGGAGGTCGCCTGGCCCACGGGTAGTGAGTTCCCGACACTCTACCGGATGAATCCCAAATATGTACGCTGTACCCGGGAAACTGACAAGGTGACAATCAAGCGGACGCGGCTGATCCGGTCGTCGAAGAAGGTCGAGGAGTTCTCGCAGGACATCTACGCCCGGAAATACGCCATGAAGCGCGGGCAGTCGGTAGTATGGTTCAGATCCTTCGGAACAGAAGGTCAAGGCAATCAGATCATTCCTCTGAAGCTTGGTAATGACGGCCCCTACGGGGAGCCGCGGTGGTTTGGGAATGCGCCGGGCGTGGTCGGCAGCCGGGAGGCTGAGGAGCTAAATGTTTCCTATTTCTCCAATGGCCGTATGCTTTCCATGCTGCTGACTGTGACCAATGGCCGGCTGACCAAGCAATCCATGGAGCTGTTGCGGAATGTTAAGGGAGCACAATCGCAGGGCGGCATACTTTACTTGGAAGCGATAGGGGAAGAGACCGGCGGGCCTTTAGATGAGAAGGTCGAGAAAGTGGCCATCAAGCTGGACAAACTGAATGATCTACTGCAGCAGGATGCATTGTTCCTGGAATATGGAAAGGACAAGAAAGCCGACATCCTATCCGCGTTCAGGTTGCCGCCGATTCTGGTGGGGCAGAGCTCCGATTACAATCGCGCTACGGCGCAGGCCGCGCTGCGGTTTGCAGAGGAGCAGGTCTTTGAGCCTTACCGCAAGTGGATTATGGATGAGATTTTCAATAAACGCCTGTTTCCGGCTATGGGCATCTTCCGGGTGCGGGCGACCCTGCGCGGGCCGCGCATCATTGACCCAGAAGACCGGAAGGCATTGCTGGACTTTATCGCAGACCGGGGCATAATGCTGGTGCGGGATCTGATTCCTATTGCTGAAGAAGTACTTGATACAACCATTGATGAGTCTAAGTACAGTGCGGAATACCTGGATACACCGATCGCGCAGCTTGTGAACAGCCAGCCGGCTATAACCGTACCTGAACCTGACTCCGATGTGAACGATCTGCAGGAGCGTGTGGCTACAATTGCCAAGCGTCTGCTACGTCAGAGTCATGATGAGGTAGTCGACCATGTGTAAGGAATGCTGGGAGCTCATCGCCAAAGCGGACGACACTGAGTTTCTAGACAGCCTGGAACTAACCAATGCAGAGCGCGCGGTGCTGGAAGAACTCTACAAGCAAGGAGAGAATCGGATTGTTGAGATTCTTGATCTTCAGGGGAAGGCGCTGCATGATGCGATTCTGGAACTCAGCGAGGAGCTGCTGCTTGATCTCGGGGAGCTGGGCAAGGTTATACAGTCCGTACAGTCCGGTGATTTATTCACAGTCCAGTTTGAACAGGCGGTATATGATGCCTTCACGCCGCTGTATCATCTTGCCGGCGAATCGGAGCTGACGGTCTTAAACACCGATAAGACCTGGTCCACGAAAAACAAGGCAGCGTCCCGATTCGCTAAGAACCTGCAGAAGCTTGTTCCAGATATGAACGGGACTAGTGCGGATGTCATGACCCGAGCCTTTCAGAAAGCCATCAAGGAGGGAAAGACACCCTCCGAGCGGGCATTGCTGGTGAGAGAGGTCAGCGCTGCCGCTGCTAAGGGAGACGCTGGCCCTTTTAACATAGAGCGGTCCATTACCGTTTCCCGAACCATGAGCACGGCCGCAGCCAACGGTGGTAAGTTGGAGGGTTGGAAGCAATCCGAGGTGGTCATCGGTAAGAAATGGCGTTCTTCGAAGGGTGATCGCACCAGGAAGACACACCGTAAGGCGAACGGCAGGTGCAGCCGCTGGACAAGCCTTTTGAAGTCGGTAAGAGCAAGCTTATGTTCCCTGGTGATCCTTCAGGACGACCGGAAGAAATTATACAATGCCGTTGCACAATGCAGTCGGTGATGGATTGATATTTCATGAAAGGAGGTGAGAACAGATTATGAGCTTTAAACTGAAAGACGCTAAGATTACGCATATCTCTCTGGTAGACAAGGGCGCAAACGGCGTGCCGTTTGCTATTATCAAGGCTGCTGGAAAGAATGCCATTCAGAAACAGGTCCAGATTGCCAAAATTGACGATGACAAGCGAATTGTCAAAGGAGTAGTGTATCAGCCGGATGTGGCCGATGCTCATGACGATCAAATGGATGAAGTCGAGATCGAGAAGGCAGCTCATCTCTTTATGGAGAAGCAACACACCTACAACATCGACAAGCAGCACGATCTCGAAGCCGACAAGGGATTTGTCATAGAGTCTTTCATTGCTCCTTGTGACATGACGCTCGGTGAGCAGCAGATCGCGAAGGGCTCCTGGGTGGCAGCTGTGAAAGTGACGGACGACGATACTTGGGAGGCCATAAAGAAATGCGAGATAACAGGCTTTTCAATGTGGGGTGTAGGTAAGCGGGAAGAGATCGAGGAGGAAGAGGAAGTATCCAAGGGGATCTTGAGCCGAATAGCCAAAGCGCTGGGGCTGATTGAAAAAGGCGCGGTCGCAGATAAATATCATAAGAACCGGAAGAACCGAGAATTTTGGGCGGCGCAGGATGCCCTCAACTCGGTTCTTTTTAATTGGGACAGCTGGCAGAGTGGACTGGAAACTGATGCGGAGACCATTCGGGAGGCGCTACAGGATTTTGTAGAGATCGCTCAAGGTGTGCTGATTCAGGACGACATTATCAAGGCCATCGGCGCGCCGCCGGAGCAGATTGCCAAAGCCGGTAAAAAGATTTCAGCCGGCAACCTGAAACACGTCGACGATGCTATCGCTGCTCTAACTGAATTGAAAAATAAAACGGCTCCCGTAGAAGAGGAGCCCGAGGGGGAAGACGAATTGAAAACTGAAGATATTGCCAAGGCCGTTACGGCCGCAATGGCCCCGATCGCTAAGCAGGTAGAAGGCCTGACGGCAGAGATTGCGGAGTTGAAGAAAGAGGAAGGTGTCGAGGGTGATCAACCCGCCGGTGCTGCTGCTCCGGCTGCGACCGTAGAAGAGACTGCGATTACAGATGCCATTGCCATAGCTCTGGCACCGTTGAGTGAGCAGATGCAGTCGCTAACAGCTGATGTGCAGCTGGTGAAGAATAGCCGCGGAGCCTCCGCTCAAGGTGATGAAGAAGAAATCAGCAAATCAGAAGGCGCCGTTAGTTTCGGACGCTTCCTGTAATTCGAAGGAGGAATGCATACTATGAAAACAAACGGTATTATCACGAGATCTAGCATCCAGAAATCAACTATTGTAACTACGATGGACCAAAACGCTATGAACTATGAGGAAGTCGAAGCCTTCACCGATATGGCGTATGAGGCAAATGGTTTCTTGAAAGGCATCCGTCATGAGAACCGGAAGAGTTCCAAAGGGACCATCGATAAAGTCGGTGTGCGGGGCCGGAACATGCGCGGTAAAAAAGAGAATATCATGGCGACCAATACACCAGGGCTTACCTTCCCGCAGATTCCCTATTCAGTAGAGCCGGTAGTACTGCCTTTCGACATCACAGAAGAGTTTATCCGCCAGACGCAGCGGGTACGCGGTCAAAACGCTGAAGATATCATTATGCGGAACATGGCCAACAACTATGGTGAGAATATGCAGGATATTGGTTTTAATGGTGATAAGGCAACCCCGAACACTGATCCGGATTATGAGTTTCTGAGCATAAATGATGGGTGGTTGAAGAAGGCGCGTACCACCGGTCATTACTTAGATTGGAAAACACTTTCGGCTAAAGAGAAAACTGGGGTTTTGTTTGAGGTAGAGCGAGCGATCCCGACCCGGAACAGAGCCGGTGGCGTGTTCAAATATTTCATGCATCCGAACACCTTCAGCGAGCGTCTTCAGATGCTGGCGGAGAAGGATACAAGTGCATCAATCCAACTGCAGATTATGGGGGGTACGAAGCAAGTCAATGCTTATGATGTTGAAGAGGTCTGGAGTATGCCGGAAGGCGCCATTCTCTTTACCTATCAGCCGAACTTTGCCATGGTCCACACTTACGATATGCAGATTCGTAAGACGACTGAGGGCAAGGAAGCAATCTGGACGGATAAGCGGTTCTATGCGATTCACTCAGACTTTGACGCCATCTTCGAAGAACCGCAGGCCTTGGCTTATGTGGAAGGGGTGGAATTTTAATGCCATACGTAACCTACAGGGGCAAAAATGCCTCCCTTCGGCTATATAGTATCCGGTTCGAGCCGGCTAAGCCGGTGCTTGTACAAGACAAGACTGTGCTGGAAAAGCTGCGTGATCATCCTGATTTTGAAGTTAATGAGGAAAAGGTGATTCCGCTGGAGGACCTTACCGTTGTACAGTTGAAGGACAAAGCGAAGAAAGCCAGCATCGAAGGTTTTGCTGACATGAAGAAGCCTGAGCTGATCGCTGCTCTGAAGACGCTGGAAGGCGGCGGTGTTCCGAATGCTAACAACGACACTCCTTAAAATCCGCAGCCGTGTCAGCGCCGTGCAGGAGGAGACTGGTGACCAGCTTGAGCAGTACATCGATGACGCACAGACCCGGATAGAATTGTATTTACCTGTTCCTTTTCCAGCGATGGTAGATAAGCAGCTTTTGCTTGCCTGGGTGAAGCTGGCGGAATCGCTGGCCCTGCAGGACAGTGAGGAATACTTGGCTTCCGTTGCACGGGGCTATTCAGCAGAAAGTGATGGTGCCTGGACATACACCCGACTGGCGGTGGAGGGAAAGACCACGGGTAATGCTGATGTGGACTCTATCCTCTTCCTCTGGGTCAAGAAGCAGCAGTCCGGGCCGGATGATGGGAACATCACGGCCTATTTGCTATGAATCACCGCATGAATACCCCACTCTCGGTGTACCGGGTCGGCCGGCAGCAGGATGCGGACAATCTGTTCAGCGATCGGAAGGCGGGAAAGGTCGCGGATCTGAAATGTTTCGTTGTTAAGACGCAGACGGATGCCAAAGCAGAATCCAATCCTGTCATATACATTATCAAAAAGACAATAGGGGTTCCGAAGACAGCGGATGTTCGAATCAGTGACGAAGTTTTGCTGTTAGGACGCCGGTATCTGGTGATTGACTCTAACCCGCGCCGTTACTGGCGTGAACTGCTGGTGACTTGCGAGGTGAAGGGCAGTGAACATGCATGATTTTGATGGTTTGGCCAAGAAATTTAAGAAGTTTAGCGACGACGGTGTGAATCAAATTCTCCGGAACATCACGGAGGCTGTTGGCGAGACGCTGCTGAACCTTATCATCGACGAAATTGATGAGCAGGATCTGATCGACACCGGGACCATGTGGAACTCCTTTACTCGCGGGGAGGACGGCAACGTCTGGGAGTGGGATGTGGACCGGAATAGCATTACGCTGGAGGTCGGCTCTAATTTGGGTACGAGCAGCAGTGATCCCGGCAAGCGTGGGTATCCAAGGCTGCTGAATGACGGCTACACCATCCATAAGGCTCACTTTGTCCCGGGCTACTGGGCCTCCAATGGAACGTTTGTTTACGACCCTAGAGCAAAGACTGGGTTTATGGCCAAGCCCCGTTCTTTCATCGGCCGGCATTACTTTGATATTGCCATTCAGCAGTTGGAGGGTGGTATGAACGCTTTGATCATGAAGCGGCTGGAGAAGGAATTGGAGGGGATGCTATCATGATGGATGTTGGATTAAAAGCCTGGGCAGAACTCGTGCAGCAGGTCTATCCGGTTCTTCCAATTCTTCAAGATCGTTCCCGTTGGCTGGCCAGACAATTCGAGCAGCCGAGCGTATTTATAGAAACTGATCTAGTTTCCGATAAGGCGCACACCCCAGGGGCTGACCGGATCATAGAGGATGTGGGCCTGGTCTTCCACTACGATATGGAGCGGGACGACGATCAAGATCAGGGAGAGCCGGTTCCGTTTGACTTATCACCGTTCTTCCTGTACCTTCGTCAGCAGCGGTCCTGCGTGGCTTCACAGCGCTTTGGCATCATGATGGTGATAGAATCTCCGCGTACACGGTCGTTGAATGACCGGATTGAAATCACCTTCAGGTATTCATACCTTTTACACGTGCCGAAGTTGCTTGTGAACGGTGATGGCAGCCCAATTGGTAAGATCAATGATTTTTTTTTATTAAATCATATTGAGTTTCACTTATGACGAACAGACTTGCTCAACTAATAATTAAACTGCAGTCATTCATAATATAGTTAACATACCTCCTCCACTGAGGTATGTAATAATATAAGCAAATTATATATTATTAAAGGTGGTGTAATATTTTTTGTGGTTTTTGGGCCTTCTGTTTATTTTGATTTTTTATTTATCTATTGGTGAAATGTTGAACAGTTCAATGTTCAATATTGAATTTAGTTTATTTGATGGAATAATGCTTTTTCTACTATGTGTTGTAGTATTTCTATTCATTACATCAAAATATAAAAAACGAGTAATAGTAATCTGGGTACTTTTATCTGTAGTACCTGGAGGAGCTTTTATTTTCTATGGCTATTATACCCCTAGTTCTGGAGGCTGGATTAGTTTTGGATGGGATTGGGGTTTATGGGATTTGTTCATACCAATAATAGTGGCAATAGCACAAGGGATCACAATTGGATTAATCAAAACTATTAAACCAAATGACTGAGGTTTGACTTTCAGCTTTCGTCGTAAACACAATGATGTACTATCAAAGATATTTTTGTGAAGTACAGAATTAACCGCCCAAGGATAGGCGGTTTTTCTTTTGTTCAGAAAAAGGGAGGATTGTTTAATATGAGCCTAAAAAAACAGATTCGCCAGCCTACTGATGCTGTTGTTCCAGATGACCTAAACAAGCGAAGTAAAAAGGAATGGATAGAGAGCGCAGTGGTTTTGAAGCGGGAACGCTTTGAAATTGCCGGCGCTCTTTTTGATTGTACAGATGAGGCCCTGCTCTCATAGGAAGAAGTCAATCAGAAAGTGCAGGACTATTTAGGCCTGACAACAAAGGAGGAAGTAGTGAATGTCGATACAACGGAATAGACCCGGCGCGTATGTTGAACTGAAGGCGGTCGCCAAGTCGCGTGTCCTGTCGGTATCAGGCCGCGTGCTTGTGCCGTATCAAGCGGAGTGGGGGCTGCCGAACAAAGCTGTAGATATGGCAGGCCAGCCCGAGCGCTTTAAAGAATCCGGGCTGCTTGTAGATGAGTTGGAGTTGGCAGCGGAGAACGGGGCGACTGTGGTCGGGTACCGCGTGACCAATGGCAGCGAAGTGGCTGCATTACACTGGATGAATCCATGAAGACCGCCTTTCCGGTCAAAGTGACTACCGATGTCATTGAGGATGAGGTGCGATACTGCCAGCAGCTTGTCGCAGTAATTGAGCAGGACGGGCGTTTTACGGGACTACCTAAGGTGACTGAGCCATTGAATCTATTGAAAGAAAGCATTGCTGATGATTTGGAGCATCTACAAACTTCTACGGATGCGGATGCCAAAGTGGGCCATAAAACGGCGGACTCCTCCTTTTTCGGATACAAAACTCATATCGCGATGAGCGAAGAACGAATCATTACGGCGGCAACGATTACCATAGGGGAAAAGAGTGACGGGAAAGAATTGCAAACCTTGATTGAAAAAAGCAAAGAAGCTGGAATGATTGTAGACACCGTCATTGGAGACACCGCCTATTCTGAAAAAGACAACATCGCCTACAGCATGAAACATGAAATTGAGCTGATATCGAAGTTAAATCCAATGATTACGCAAGGTGCCCGCGCGAAGGAAGATGAGTTTGAGTTTAACAAAGATGCAGGAATGTACGTATGCAAAGCCGGACATCTGGCGATCCGCAGGGCACGTCAGGGCAAAAAAGGTCAAGGGAAAAACCAGAAGCACACCTATTACTTTGATGTTGAACGGTGCAAAAAGTGCCCGATGAGAGAAGGGTGTTATACGGAAGGTGCAAAAAGCAAAACGTATTCGGTGAGCATAAAGAGCCATGAGCATTTAAAACAAGCTGCGTTTCAGGAAAGTGAGGCCTTTAAATCCAAGGCTAAAGAACGGTATAAGATTGAAGCAAAAAACAGCGAACTTAAACACAGACACGGGTACGACGTTGCGTCCTCCTCGGGTTTAATTGGCATGGAAATTCAGGGTCCATGGCGATATTCACCGTTAATTTAAAACGAATATTGAAACTTATGGAGTAAACAACGGCCATGTAAGGCGAACAGGGAGAAAAAAAGACGACGCTCCATTCGGAAGTAACAGAATGGACGTCGTCTTTTTGATACATGATCGTGTTTGAACCATGAAAGGCTGGTTTTTCAGTGGCCCCCGAAGTGACCGGGGCATTTTTATTATTCTTCAAACAATTCGTCCATTAAACTATCAATTTCCTCTTTCCGTGAGTCCGTATCCTCAGTATCTATTATGACCTTGCCGTCCTCGAAAATAAGGGTGTCTCCAGTCTTTACCTCTGCAGGTAATTCTGATTTTAGGATATCTTCCGTTTTACCATCAAATTCAATGACTGCATACTCACCCTCGAAGCGATCAATAATTCCCTTCCTCATTTACTTGCCCCCTTGGTAGTAGTATTTTATTTCCATCACTAATTGCAGTAATAGTTCCCTTTTGATCAGTTCGCAAAACTGAAGCATTCGCGCTTTTTAGCCTTGTCAATATGCCTGAATCCGGATGACCATAATTGTTTTTCCCGACGCTTATAATGGCGAGGGTTGGTTTGACAGCATCGAGAAAGGCTTTGCTGGTTGAGCTGCTGGAGCCATGATGGCCGACCTTTAGTACATCGGCTTTCAAACTCTTACCATCCGCAAGCATATCATTTTCAGACTTCAGTTCAGCATCTCCGGTGAATAAGAAGGACTTATTTTTATAAGTAACCTTTAGAACTGCGCTCCAATCGTTAAGATCATCACCATAGGTATTAACGGGCGCAAGGAAATTTGCTTCTACACCCGTCAAAGGAATAGTAACTCCCTTAGTCACTGCTTTTATAGTGCGCCCTTCATTTTTAACTGCTGTCAGGAAATCCTTATAGGTTTGCGTGGTATGAGACACCTTCGGTGCATAAACAGACTTCACATTGAGGGCCTTTAGAACATCATCCAATCCACCAATATGATCTGCGTCGGGATGAGTAGCCACCATGGCATCAAGCGTCTTTACTCCCAAAGCATTTAAATACTTTACAACATTCTTTCCTTGATCATTGTTGCCACCGTCGATTAGGACGTACTGATTGTTTGGCGTTCGGATCAAGGTGGAGTCACCTTGTCCAACATCGAAAAAGTAAACCTGCAGAGTGCCGACATTTTGTTTTTTAGGCACGATCAAAGTAGGAGCTGGTGTTGTAGTTGGTTTGGTTGTAGGCTTTGCGGTCGGTTTTATAACTGGTTTGGCTGTTGGTTTGGCAGTGGCAGCCGGAGCTGATTTAGAACCTCCGCCATTGTGGTAGTAGTATTCACCGTTTTCCAGTCCCCATTTTGCACAATTGGTACGGCAGTAATGACCACCATTTGAATCTGTTCTACCCGGATGTGCATTGGCGATAACAGGAAGCAAGATCAATAAAACCGACAAGATCATTGATAAAGCAATTCTATTCTTCATAAAATCCCCCAAGAGATGTTCTGGAGGTAGTCTATCAGAATAAGGGAATATTTTGTACTTGAAAAAAACAAATCAATAATAAAGATCAAAGTATATTTCAGTAGAAGAAACCGGGTTCTCATCATCTTTTACCTAAAAATAATCACGTAAAAAACACATTTTATCTAAAACAAGCTTCAGAGTATTTTAGAAAATGAATGAATTATATCCAAGACATCAAAAAAAGAGTGGGTGCTAAGTTAAAATACACTACATTAAAATGTCTGCATGATGCGCTGGGTTACACCTATGCTGGTCCCCAAAGGATAACAGGGATTACCGGGTTGCTTCTTAGGAGCTCTCCGCTCCAAAAGCGTTTGACTTCTCAAACCGACTCCCCCTATAATGGAAGAAGTGATTTTGGTTGCCCGGAGCGGTAATTTTCCAAGGGGGAGGCAGACAATGGAAGCCCGGATAGATAAGATTAAGCAACAGCTACAATCCCAAGGATATAAGCTGACACCCCAACGGGAAGCGACTTTAAGAGTGCTGCTGGAGAATGAGGAAGACCACTTAAGCGCAGAAGATGTTTTCATGCTGGTGAAGGAGAAAGCTCCTGAGATCGGTCTCGCTACTGTCTATCGTACTCTGGAGCTGCTTAGTGAACTTCATGTCGTGGAGAAGATCAATTTCGGTGATGGCGTGGCCCGTTATGACTTGCGGACAGATACAGCGAAGCATCACCACCATCATCTAATCTGTGTGCAGTGCGGCACGATGGATGAGATTCGCGAAGATTGGCTCGGACCGCTGGAAGAGCGGCTGGAGAACGAGTTTAATTTTACCGTGCTGGATCATAGACTTGATTTTCACGGAATCTGCTACCGCTGCAAGGACAAGAACAGCACGGACAGCAAGCCTTCCGAATAAGCTTATAGATGAGGATTTACCACATAAGCTCTCCCCGGTACGATATACCGGAGGGGGCTTTTTAAATGATTTACAGTGCTTCATACATATTAGAAGTCACCGGTGCATAGAGTGTAGGACGAGTTCGTGGGGCTAAATTGCTCCATAAAATTTGAGGAGGAATCCCGATGATCGTCTCTGTGCCGAAGACCATGCGCCGGCTGTATTTTATGACACTGTTGGTGGCCATGAGCTGCCTTGCTTATTATGCCATGAGCTGGATCAGCAGTTGGATCAATCCTTATGAGCATCATGAAATCCCTGAAGGAACGGCCGTCCGGGCATTCCAAGAGGTTCCGCATAGTCCCGAAGCGCTGGGCGCGGGGGAGAGATTGCGGTTTTATTACTGGTACGGTGAGTGAACACTACTCCATAAGCAGGAAATAGCTGAGAGTCTGTCGAAAAAGACAAGGGTGGGACCGCACATGGCCTGCCCTTAAAAGCTTGCCGCGAGCCCTATGCCTAAAATGCTCCAGAATCGTGAAGAGCAGCCTGAGTAAGACAGGAGCGTGGATTGATGAAGTCACATTTGCAGCCGTTTATGCAGTATTTATCCGAAGACAAAGGCTTGTCGCCAAGCACACTGGAGTCCTACGGACGGGACATTTCACAGTTTATGGATTTTGCAGAAGAGCGGGGCTTAGCCTCGCCGGAAGAGATCAAAAGATCACATATTATGCTCTATCTCGCGGCACAGCGGGGAGCAGGGCGCGCAGCCGCAACGGTGAACCGGAATACGGTGTCACTCCGGGCTTTTTTTCACTATTTACTGAAGGAACGATTGATCGGGCAGGACCCGACGCTGGATATGGACAAAATCAAACCAAGCAGCAAGCCGCCGATAATTCTGAGTGTGGAAGAGATGGAACGGCTGCTGGAAGCACCTGGTGAAGACACTCCCCCGGGCAAACGCGATAAGGCGATGCTGGAGCTGCTCTATGCCACTGGTATCCGCGTCTCCGAGCTGATCTCGCTGAATGTGGAGGATGTGCATACAGATATGAAGTATGTGCGCTGCACCGGATCTTCCGGGAAGGAGCGGATCGTTCCCATGGGGGAGATGGCCGCTGAATGTGTAGCCCGGTATACGGCTGGTATGCGGGACAAGCTGCTTCGCGGGAATACGGATGAATCAGCCCTGTTCCTGAACAGTCTGGGAGGCAGGCTGACCCGTCAGGGATTCTGGAAAATCATTAAGAAATACGCCCGCGAAGCCCAGATCGAGCAGGACATTACTCCGCATACCTTAAGACATTCTTTTGCGGCACACCTGCTGGAGGGTGGGGCTGATCTGCGTTCCGTACAGCAAATGCTGGGACATTCTGATATTTCTACTACCCAGATTTATAGCGGAATTGCGCGTAAGAATATGAAGGATGTCTATGAGAGCCATCATCCGCGGGCCAGATAACCGGAAACACGTTTAATCTAAGAGATCACTTACAATAATCAAGTCCGCAGTCGGCAAAAGATGCTTTTTGTGAGTAAGATCGCTATGATGGAATCATACTGAAACCTAAGGCACCACCAGGTGGTACTCATTTGAAAGATCAGCGGCTCAAGTCTTGCATACTACTAAAGGAGTGAAGACGGCAATGTCCTCATTTAAACGAATCGGATTTATTGTACTGGATAGTGTAGGTATCGGTGAAGCGCCGGATGCCGAAGGTTTTGGAGATAAAGGAGCCCATACGCTGGGCCATATTCTGGAACGGGTGCCGGGTCTTAAGCTTCCTAACCTGCAGCAGCTTGGCCTTGCGAATATTGCACCGCTGCCGCCGCTTGAACCTGTGGCTGCCCCAACCGGATATTACGGTAAAATGCAGGAGGTTTCGGTTGGTAAGGATACGATGACCGGCCACTGGGAGCTGATGGGACTCAAGATTGAGATTCCCTTCAATACTTACCCTGACGGCTTCCCTGCTGAATTGATTGAGAAGTTTGAAGCCGCTACCGGCCGCAAGGTGATTGGCAACAAACCGGCCTCCGGTACGGAGATACTGGTAGAGTATGGTGAGGAGCAGATGAAGACAGGCGCCTGGATTGTATACACATCTGCAGACAGTGTATTTCAGCTTGCTGCGCATGAGGATATTATCCCGCTGGAAGAGCTGTATCGCGCATGCGCTATCGCCCGTGAGCTGACGATGGCTCCTGAATTCTCGGTGGGACGTGTAATCGCCCGCCCTTATGTGGGCCAACCGGGGAACTTCGTACGCACGCCGAATCGTCATGATTATGCGGTGAAGCCACCTGAGCCAACCCTAATGAATGCGCTGCAGGATATCGGCAAAGACGTGATTGCCGTCGGCAAGATCAATGATATTTTTACGGGTGAAGGGGTTACAGCCTCCTATCCGACCAAAAGCAATGAACATGGTATCGAAATTACAATTGCAGAGCTGCGCAAGCCTTTTAACGGCTTCCTGTTCACCAATCTGGTAGACTTCGACTCCCTGTACGGCCACCGCCGTGATCCTGAGGGCTATGGTCATGCCTTGGAGGTGTTTGATCAGGCGCTGCCTGAGCTGCTCTCGACGTTAACGGAAGACGATCTTCTGATCCTCTCGGCAGACCACGGGAATGACCCGATCCACAGCGGAACGGATCATACGCGCGAATATGTGCCGCTGCTGGTCTATAGTCCGCGGTTCAAGAACCCGGACAGCCTGGGCATCCGGCAGACGTTCTCGGATGTGGCAGCGACGATTGCCGACAACTTCGGGGCGAAAGCGCCGCAGTACGGGACAAGCTTTTTGGCGGAATTGAAGTAATCCCACAACCCCTTTAGGAGGCAATATAATCATGAACGTAGTAACTCAGAGCAATATTCAGGAAGCAGCAATCTATATCAAAGATAAATGTCCGGTTGCCCCGGAGATCGGCCTGATCCTCGGTTCGGGTCTTGGCGTGCTGGCGGATCTGATCACCGATGAGGTGGTCATTCCTTATCATGAAATTCCGCATTTCCCGGTATCTACGGTGGAAGGACACGAGGGTGAACTGCTGATCGGCATGATCGAAGGACGCCGTGTGGTTATGATGAAGGGCCGTTTTCATATGTATGAGGGCTATGGCCCGGAAACGACAGCCTTTCCCGTTCGTGTAATGAAGGAGCTGGGAGTAGCCAGCCTGCTGGTGACTAATGCCGCCGGAGGCGTGAACACAGACTTCAAGCCTGGGGATCTGATGCTGATCACCGATCATCTGAACCTGACCGGACGCAATCCGCTGACGGGCCCCAATGACAATGCGCTGGGTGTGCGCTTCCCTGATATGTCCTCAGCCTACAGCCCCCGTCTGATAGCAGTGGCCAAAGAAGCTGCGGCAGTACAGGGGTTTGAATTCAAGGAAGGTGTATATGCCGGACTGCTTGGACCCAACTACGAAACACCGGCTGAAATTGTGATGCTTCGCCGCCAGGGTGCGGATGCGGTCGGGATGTCTACCGTTTCGGAGACCATTGTTGCCCGTCATGCCGGCATTGAGGTGCTGGGTATTTCCTGTATCACAAATATGGCTGCCGGTATTCTGGACCAGCCGCTGAACCATGCGGAGGTTATGGAGACGGCAGACCGTGTGCGGGAGCACTTTTTGAAGCTGGTCCTGGCGTTTATTCCGAAGATGTAGGCTGAGGCCTCAGCTGAACTGACTTTTACACCATACACAATTGATATAGGGAGGACGTTACTTATGACACAACACGCAAATACCCCTTATGGCATGCAGGTCAAAGAAGCTGCTGAATATATTCAATCCAAACTGGGTGCATACGCTCCAAAGATCGGACTGATTCTGGGTTCGGGTCTTGGCGATCTGGGCGACCAAATTGAAGATGCCATTTACTTACCTTACGGGGAAATCCCCCACTTTCCGCGTTCGACGGTGGAAGGCCATGCCGGACGGTTCGTCATCGGAAAGCTGGAAGGCAAAGACGTTATGATTATGCAGGGCCGTTTCCATTACTATGAAGGTTATGCCATGCGCAAGGTTGTACTGCCGGTATACGTAATGGCTAAGCTTGGCATAGGAACGCTGGTAATTACCAATGCGGGCGGCGGCATGAACCGTTCATTCAAAGCCGGAGATCTGATGCTGATTACCGACCACCTGAACATGACCGGTGACAACCCGCTGATCGGACCTAATGATCCGGAGCTGGGTGTTCGTTTCCCGGATATGTCCCGGGCGTATGATCCTGAATATATCGTTCTGGCCCAAAAGCTGGCGGCTGGAGTCAAAGGTGTGGACGGCGAAGCACTGGTGCTGCAGGAAGGCGTCTATGCCGGAATCAGCGGCCCAACCTACGAAACACCTGCTGAGCTCAAAATGCTCGCCCTTCTTGGCGGAGATGCCGTAGGCATGTCCACGGTGCCGGAAGTGATTGTTGCCAGCCACAGCAAGCTGCGGGTGCTGGGTATTACCTGTATTACCGATATGGCTATTGGGGATGAGCTGGAGCCGCTGACGCATGAGCAGGTGGTAAAGGTGGCAAACCTGACAAAACCGAAATTTATCGGCCTGGTGCGCGCTTTTGTGCGTGAGGTACAGGCATAATGCGGGCAGTTGATCTGATTCAGAAGAAAAGAGACGGCGGCGAGCTGAGCCGTGAAGAAATTGCTTATCTGATCCAGGGCTACAGCAAAGGTGAAATTCCGGATTATCAAATTTCTGCTTGGGCAATGGCGGTCTACTTCCAGGGGATGAACGCACGTGAAACCGGTGATCTGACCCTGGAAATGGCCATGTCAGGTGACCAGGTTGACCTTAGTCCGATTGCGGGCATCAAGGTAGACAAGCATTCCACAGGCGGTGTGGGCGATAAAACTACAGTAGTGCTTGCTCCACTCGTAGCTTCTGCCGGAGTACCAGTCGCCAAAATGTCCGGCCGCGGTCTGGGACATACCGGCGGCACTCTCGACAAGCTGGAGTCGATCAGCGGCTTCTCCGTGGAGATGGACCGTGAACGGTTCTTCACCCAGGTTGGCGAGATCGGTGCGGCTGTCATCGGCCAGTCCGGCAATATCACCCCTGCGGACAAGAAACTGTACGCGCTGCGTGATGTGACCGCGACGGTGGAATCCATTCCGCTGATTGCGAGCTCCGTCATGAGTAAAAAGATCGCCGCCGGCGCCGATGCCATTGTACTCGATGTCAAAACTGGCAGCGGCGCATTCATGAAAACGCTGGACGATTCCATCGCCCTGGCCCAGGCCATGGTCGATATTGGAACCCATCTGGGGCGCAACACAGTTGCGGTCATCAGCGACATGGACCAGCCCCTGGGCTACGGCATCGGCAATGCCTTGGAAATCAAGGAAGGCATCGAAACCCTTAAGGGTCACGGGCCTAAAGATCTGGAAGAGGTCTGCCTGATTCTTGGAAGTCAGATGCTGGTCCTTGGGGGAAAAGCGAAGGATGAGGCCGAAGCGCGTTCGATCCTGAAGACCCACATTGAGGATGGCAGTGCACTGGCTAAGTTCAAGCAGATCGTCCTGGCCCAGGGCGGAGATGTAACCCAGGTGGAGTCGCCCGATACACTGCCGTCCGCACGGACCTTCATCGAAGTGAAGGCAGCGACTTCCGGGTACGTGGAGAGCATCCAGGCTGAGCAAATTGGCATCGCTGCCATGCTGCTTGGTGCCGGCCGGGAAACGAAGGAATCGGTCATTGATCTGGCGGTCGGTATTCAGCTGTCCAAGAAAGTCGGGGATGCTGTAGCTGCAGGCGAAACACTCGCTGTCCTGCATGTGAACGACGCCGGAGTGAACAAGGTGCAGGAAGCGGAAGCCAAAGTGCTGGAAGCTTACCTGATTTCCGCCGAGCCGGTTCCCCCGCAACCGCTGGTCTTCGCATTGGTGACCAAGGATGGGGTCATACGGTATTAGGCAGACAGGGATTATAGTGCTTGGTGTGGAAAGACTCTAAGCAAAAATAAAGCGGCAGCCATGGACAGAAACGTCCTGGACTGCCGCTTTTTCTTAATGAAGTGGAACGCAAATCTCACAATAATGATTACTAACAAGCTCCATACTATACCGCTCCAGGATGGGTCTTGTTTCATCCAGACTCAGCCTTCGGTTCTTCAACTCCGTGAAGATTTCACCCCAGGCTTTTTGAACAGCTTCTGCTGTATGAGGGATCATAAATACAGCGTAGCTTCCTCCGCTTATACTGCCTAAGCTGACTTCATCAGATTGGACACAGTAATCCTCAGGAACAACCAGACACGCATCGTAGCGGCAATGTTCCGGTTTCACAAATGCAGGATTATCTTGGGCAATTCCAAGGATCACAGACATTGTATTAAAAATTGAAGTAGAGGCTGCCCACCTTTTGAATGTATCCATTAATTGTGAATTTGCTATTCCATAAGGACCAATCTGTCTCATATATACAATTGTACAGGACGGTATGTTTTCAATTGTCACTTTCATATGATCTTCTCTTTCATATAGAGTACATCGATGTCTGAAACCATCTTAGAATGCTTTAAAATGAAAAACAACCCATTTTTATAAAAAAAGGAAGTTCACAATATCATGCTCCCTGCTGAAAAGGGATGCAAACTTCTTTTATGAACCATTTATTCCGGCTATGTTGCGGAGTCTGCACTTCAGGGGGGCTTCACCGGAGACAAACCTGTCTTTTTACGCACAAATGGAATAATTTTCACCCTTTCTGACCAGACTGGAACACAGTACCTGTGAAATGAAGGTTAATGTTCAGGAGGGGAACCATTGTGAGAAAAATGCGTTATGTACTGCTCGTGCTGTGTGTTGCTGCTTCGGTTCTGGGCTCAGCTTCAGGCGCGTATGCAGAGGAAAAAACCAAAGCTAAAGACACCGGTAAGAACACCGCTGCTGTGGATCTGGCACCCGGAGCGCGCTCTGCCATTCTGATGGATGCGAACACCGGCACCGTGATCTATGAAAAGAACAGCCACGATAAGCTGCCGCCGGCAAGTATTACCAAAATCATGACCATGCTGCTGACCGTCGAGGCACTGGATGAAGGCAAGCTGCAATTGACCGACAAGGTGCGGACAAGCGAATATGCCGCGTCGATGGGCGGGTCGCAGATTTTTCTGGAGCCCGGCGAAGAAATGACTGTGGATGAAATGCTTAAGGGCATAGCCATGGCCTCAGGCAATGACGCTTCTGTGGCAATGGCCGAGAAATTAGCCGGTTCGGAGAGCGCCTTTGTCGATCAGATGAATCAAAAGGCCGAGGCGCTTGGCCTGAAGGACACGCATTTTGCCAACTGCAACGGTCTGCCAGCCGAGAATCACTATTCCTCCGCCCATGACATTGCCGTCATCAGCCAGGAGCTCTTGAAGCATGAACGGATTATCAAGTACACCGGTTCCTATCAGGATTACCTGCGCAAGGACTCGGCCAAGCCGTTCTGGCTGGTGAACACGAACAAGCTTGTGCGCTTTTATACAGGGGCTGACGGCCTGAAGACAGGTTATACGTCCGAAGCCAAGTTCTGCCTCTCCGCAACTGCGGCCAGAGATGGACTGCGTGCCGTTGCGGTGGTGCTGGGCGAACCCAATACCAAAACCCGTAACAGTGAAGTGTCCGCGATGTTCGATTACCTCTTTTCCCAATATAAAGTCCATACGATTCACAAAGCGGGAGACGCCATCGGCAGTGTAAAAATTGAGAAAGGCGTGAAGACCCAGCTTCCGCTAGTCGCCAAAGAAACCTACAGTGTGCTTTTGAAGAAAGGAATTACCCAGGAGGGCATCCGTCATGAGCTCGTGGTGCCGGACAGCATTAAGGCCCCTGTAAAGGCAGGTCAAACGGTAGGCAAGCTGGTTGTCTATCAGGGAACAACTATTGTGAAGCAATATGAGCTGAAGGCAGACGCAGATGTGCCGAAGGCAGGCTGGTGGAGGCTGTTCAAACGGACCACGGGCTCCATGTTCAGGGCTGATTAATTTCTTGTATTTTGTAGATTAGTCTCAGGCTTTCTGTTGATTCGTAGGGGTTTTCTTCTAGTTTTGTCGTGAGGCAGGATTATAGAATTCCCGCGTAGAAAACCTTGTCCTTGTAGGGGAAAGAACTGATGTACAGGACGTTTTCTCAAAGCAACGAAGAGGAGAGTGGCAGGTATGAATTCTCATGTGGAGATGGAGCATCACAGAGGTGTGCTGATTGTACGGCTGTCAGGAGAGCTGGACCACCACGCAGCCGAGTATGTACGTATGGATATGGATGAAGCAATAATGCGGGGCCAGGTAGAGCATCTGATTCTCAGTCTGAAGGAATTGCAGTTTATGGACAGCTCGGGCTTAGGCGTCATTCTCGGGCGGTACAAGCTCATCCGCAGCAAAGGCGGGAAAATGGTCGTCTGTGACGCCACCGCACCTGTAAAAAGGCTGCTGGAAATGTCGGGCTTGTTCAAAATCATGCCCCTATATGACGACGAGAGCGCTGCACTCTCGGATTTGGAGGTTGCGTTATGACAAAGAGTGAAGCGGGTAACTTCATGAGTGTCCAGTTTGCCGCACTGTCGGAGAACGAATCATTCGCACGCGTGGTAGTGGCGGCTTTTGTCTCCCGGCTTGATCCTACGATGGAAGAGCTGAATGACCTGAAGACGGTGGTGTCGGAGGCTGTTACCAACTGCATTATCCACGGTTACGATAGTGATCCTGAAGGAGTTGTCAGCATCTCCGCCTCCATCGAGGATGAAACCGTGCATCTCACCATTGAGGACAAAGGCCGGGGAATTGAGGATCTCGAGCTGGCCCAGCAGCCGCTGTACACCTCCAAGCCGGAGCTGGAGCGCTCGGGTATGGGCTTTACGATTATGGAGAATTTCATGGATGAATTCGAAGTTGCAAGTGAACCGGGGCGCGGTACCTCCATTTCAATGAAGAAAACCATCGTCTCGAAAAAAGCTTTATACAATTAGGGGTTGGAGCCATGGATGCAGAGTCAAAAAAAGCTCCGCCGACCTATTTGGACGATGCGGAGGTCAAACGTCTGATCGCACTCAGTCAAGCCGGAGATAATCTGGCCCGCGATACGCTGGTCAACTGTAATATTCGCCTCGTCTGGTCGGTGGTGCAGCGGTTTATGAACCGCGGGTATGAGCCTGACGATTTGTTCCAGATCGGCTGTATCGGACTGCTAAAGTCCGTTGATAAATTCGACCTCAGCTACGAGGTCAAATTCTCCACCTATGCCGTGCCGATGATTATCGGCGAGATCCAGCGTTTCCTCCGGGACGACGGCACCCTCAAGGTCAGCCGTTCCCTCAAGGAAATGGCCAACAGGGTGCGCAAAATGAAGGACGAAATGTCGAAGACGCTGGACCGTCTGCCGACCATCGGGGAAGTCGCAGAAGCGCTGGGGGTCACGCCCGAAGAAATCGTGTTCGCCCAGGAGGCCAACAAGCCGCCGACCTCGATCCACGAGACCGTCTTCGAGAATGACGGAGACCCGATCACGCTGATCGACCAGATTGCTGACGAGACACAGGAGCGCTGGTTCGACAAGCTGGCGCTGAACGAGGCCATCGGGGCCTTGACTGAGCGTGAGCGCCTGATCGTCTACCTGCGCTACTACCGCGACCAGACCCAATCCGAAGTCGCCAGCCGCCTCGGCATCTCGCAGGTCCAGGTGTCGAGGCTGGAGAAGAAGATTCTCGCGAATATCCGCGAGCAGATCGCACAGTAGGGTTGCGGTAAGACAGCAAGAGATTGGTGAAGAATATAGAAGTGTTATGAGCTGGAAGTTAAGGGCGAGTAGTGAATGTGACGGGTGAAATGAACGTTTGAAGGCCGCCTCGTGAGGGGCGGCTTTTTGTATTGCTATTGTTAGGCATGTTTTGTTCTGAGTATGCATTAAACGACAACATATAGCAAAATGAACATGTATTACACTTATGGGATTTGGTTATCCAGTTGTTCCGCTAAACCGATTAAAAGTCCTTCAGTTCCACGAATGTAGCAGAGCCGATACGAGTTCTCGTACTGAACCACTTCGCCAACGAGCTGAGCACCATACTTAGTGAGTCTGGATACCATTTCGTCAATGTCTTCAACAGTGAACATGACACGCAGATAACCGAGGGCATTTACAGGAGCCGTCCGGTGATCTGATATAGTGGGTGGGGTGAGAAATCGCGAAAGCTCAATTCGGCTGTGGCCATCTGGGGTAACCATCATAGCAATCTCAACACACTGTGAACCCAAACCGGTTACGCGGCCAGCCCATTCCCCTTCGACAGTGGCTCGCCCTTCGAGCTTCAAGCCAATCTCCTCGAAGAAAGAAATTGCGTCATCAAGGGATTCTACAACAATGCCAACATTGTCCATTCTTAGTAATTTGTTTTTTGCCATAGATTGATCTCCTTATGTGTACAAATTGATTACCTCATAAATTATTCTATTCAAGAATTTTAAAACCCTCTTTTTAAATAAACAACGCTTGGAGCTGAACGTTTACGTATGTCAGACTGTCCACTTCTTTCCAAGGGAATGCTTTCTTGTATTGCAGAAAGATGTGGCGGCACCTGTGTGTATTCATTACACTGTATATCAAGATATCCATTGTAAGCGGGAAAGGGTCTATGGTTACTATTCCGGGATTGTTCGATTGGTTTATCTATCTATTATCTTCTTCTCTGGCACAATGTAACCTTTGCCCGTGATTATGGCACCTATAGATAAGAACATGAAAGTGAAGGGGATGGCGGACATGCGTCAGTGGGTGGAGAAGGCGAGACAAGGAGATGCTGAGGCGTTCGCACAGCTGATGGTGCATTGCCGGGGGATGGCATACGCGGTCGCTTACGACTTGCTGAAAGACGTCCATCTCGCCGAGGATGCAGTTCAGGAGGCATGCCTTGAAACGTTTCTGAATTTGCACAAGCTGCGCGACCCGGCTGCCTTTCCGGGCTGGTTCAAGACGATTGTCGTAAGGCAAGGTCAGCGTGTACTTCGGCGCAAGCTTCAACCCACGATTCCTCTGGATGAAACACTGCAGGGTTTGCAGAATGCGCCGGGTGCGGCGGAGGTTGCGGAACGTTATGCGGAGGAGCAGGTGCTGCAAAACTCGGTGGCCGCGTTATCCGCCAAGCTTAGGGTCCCGGTGCAGCTGTTTTATTTCTACGGCTATTCCCTCCAGGAGATTTCCGCTTATCTCGGGACTCCGGTGCAGACACTCAAGAAAAGGCTGCATGATGCACGCCAAAAGCTGAAAGGCACACTCCCGGTTGCCGATCTGGCTTCCGTGTTCAATCATTTATACGAAAGGGGCGCAAATATGCTGCATATTGTGAATGGAGATACGGTGGGTAACATGCTAAAGCAAGGAATTGTTCAAGGGGATGTATGGGTATGGAGGGAGATTTATTCCTCTGGTCCAATATTTGAAGACCTCTCCCGGCCGGAGGAACGTGCGAAGCGCTCTCTGGTGCTGGAGGCAACGCTCGGTATTCCGGCTAATGAGTATATAGCGGGCTGTGAGGAACAGGAGCGTAAGCTCCGCGACTATACCCGGTACGACGAAGTAGTTCTTTGGTTTGAGCATGACCTGTTTGACCAGAGTATGCTTGCCTATTTACTGCATACATTCAAAAGGAATATGCCCGGCCGCACCAAGCTTAGTCTGCTCTGCATCGGGGAGTTTCCGGGAATCGAACCGTTCCATGGTCTGGGACAGCTTACTCCGGCACAGCTTGGAACGTTATCCGGGACCTGGCGGACGATCGGAAAGCGGGAAATTGAGCTTGGAAGTGAGCTTTGGCAGGCGTATGCTTCAGCTGACCCTGCCCAAATGGCTGATCTGCTTGAACTGAAGAAGTCGGAGCTGGCGGCGTCCGGCCTGCCTTTTGCCTATGAAGCCTTCATGGCCCATTTATCACGGCTTCCTTCCGTAGAGAATGGCTTGGGAATTGTGGAACAGACCACACTTGAAGCTGTTGAAGCCGGGGCGCATACGCCGCTGGAATTATTCCGTCAAGTTACGGATGCCTTGCATGTACTTGGTATGGGGGATATCGAATACTTCAAGTATGTGCGTGCTTTGGCAGCGGGTAATCATCCTCTGATGTACATCGACGGGGCTGTAGATGATACGGATTTCCGGCAAATTCCTGAGTTTCTGAGCCGGCAGGTTACAATGACTGAGCTGGGTAAGCAGATAAAGAACGGAAGGGCGGACCGCGTCCTGATGCAAGGAATAGATGAATGGTATGGAGGTCTGCATATGCAGGGGTATGATGTACCTTGGCGCTGGGAACGATCTACCGGAAGGCTGGTGCGGAACAAAACTGGATTTTAGAAGTATAATTAATGATCAGATTTTCAGATAACCTGTCTGAGCCTGCCCAATAAGCCCCCAAGTGGGTCTTTATTACTTATTTATTTGATTTGCTGGATAAGGAAAATTATGGATGATATGATATTGATATTTGTTTTTAATCTGCCAATGAAATACGGCCTAGACCACAAACTAAATCATAGTGTGCCTCTGCGTCTTTAGCATCATTGTGGGCAATATGATTATTTTCCGTCTGTGTTCAGCCGATGTAATAAGTAACAGCACATACTCTAGACGAAACAGAGAAACCTTTTGGAGGAGAGAGCACCATGGCTAAAAAACATTTTATTTGCAATAAATGCGGATGTAAAGAATATGCCGTGGACCAGTTCCAGGCAACCGGCGGCAACTTTGCGAAGCTTTTTGATGTCCAGAATAAAAAGTTCATCACCATTAGCTGCCGGGAATGCGGATATACGGAACTGTACAAGGCCAATACGGGCAGTGGAATGAATATTTTGGACTTTTTAATGAATTAGTTGAGGTTATTCGTCTGAAAAAATTATGCTGAAGGCAGTGCCTTGTGGCTGAAATGATGGGCCTGAAAATGGCTATGCAATTGTTGAATGTAAGACAAGTGAGATGACGGACAAATGATAGAGGTTTGCCCGTCTTTTTTTGTGCTTTTATTCACAGCTCACTAACCCAGCTCCAGATCCCGAATTTCCTGTTACCCCTTGCATATATATTGGAAGTAAGAGTAATATTTTACATAGTGTAATAATCCGCAAGGTCAATCTATTATCCAGGGGGCAGAAGGAAGCTATGTCCTATTCACAAGTCACAAAAAATGCATTGGCCCGCTCACTCAAAAAACTGATGCTCACAAAGCCGCTCCACAAAATCACCATTCAGCAGCTTACCTGCGATTGCGGGGTGACCCGGCATACCTTTTATAATCATTTTCAGGATATCTATGAGCTGCTTGGCTGGGTCTACCAGACCGAAATCATTGAAGGCCTAGAGCCATACCGCAATTGCTCCGGTTGGAAGCAGGGGTTCCTTAGCGTGCTGTACTATACGCAGAGCAACAAAACCATATGCCTGAACACCTTCCATTCCCTGGGGCGTGAGCATTTGGAGGGATTTTTGTACGGGGTGATCTATGAAGTGGTGATTCAGGTCGTAGAGGAGCTGAATATGAAAGAGCCGGAACGGGTGAATATGCTGGCTATGCAAGATATTGCTGATTTCTATACCCTGGCAATCCTGGAGCAGGTCATCCATTGGCTCAAGGCAGGAGCGAACACCGACCCGGCACAGATCGTGGACAAAGTGGCCCGGATTATGGACGGCAGTATCTCCCGGAGTCTGGCTAACTATCATACCGCCCCAATAAAATGACACAATCTCCCGCAGATGTGTAAACCCTGTACAGATGCGGCGAGCTGTCCATAGAATTCTTAGGTTCCGCTGGGTATAGTGAAGTCAGTTCTAGAGTCACTTATCCAGTTCGATGAAAGGAAGAGGACAAAATGGGAACCTATCAAAGAATTAACCCGCTCGTGCAGGGAGGAATTGCTTCGAAAAAAGCATATCTCGTTGGAGGGGGGATCGGCTCGCTGTCCGCGGCGGCTTTTCTGATCCGTGACGGGCATATGCCTGGCCGGAACATTCATATTCTGGAGCAATCTGCAGTATATGGCGGCTCAATGGACGGCGCGGGGAATGCCAAAGACGGCTACAGTGCCCGGGGCGGACGCGAGATTGAGGAGCATTTTGAGTGCTTTATGGAGCTGTTCGGCTTCATTCCATCGCTGACCAACCCTGACCGGACAGTGCTGGAAGAGTTCCGCGAGCTGAATCTGGCCGAGCCGATCGAATCTCACTGCCGTCTGGTGGAGAAGGCAGGGCAGAAGGCCGACTTTTCCTCGCTGGGATTGTCTACGGCCCACGCGCTTCAACTCGGTAAGCTGGTGATGGTGACAGAGGAGAAGCTGGGCGCGGTGACGATTGAGCAGTTTTTTGACCCGAGCTTCCTGGACACGAACTTCTGGTATTTCTGGCGGTCCATGTTCGCCTTCGAGAATTGGCACAGTGTGGTTGAGGTCAAACGTTATATGGAGCGTTTCATGCACCTGATCTCCGGGATGAATCAATTGAAGGGCATCCTGCATACGGAATACAACCAGTTCGATTCGCTGATTCTTCCGCTGATGAAGTGGCTGGAGAGTGAGGGAGTTCATTTTGACAAGGGACATCAGGTCACCGATCTGGATGTGGATTTCACTGGCGGGGAAAAGACGGTTACGGCCATTCATGTTCTAGTGAACGGAATGCCAAAGACTATTTCGACCTCCCGCAGCGATCTGGTGATGGTAACGAACGGCTCGATGACGGAAAATTCGACTCTTGGCGATATGGACCATCCTGCGGTTCTTAACCGTTCGGTTACGGAGCGCGGCTGTTGGAGCCTATGGGAAAAGCTTGCCGCCAAATCCCCCGATTTCGGTCATCCTGAAGTATTCTGCGGGGACATTGACAAGACGAAATGGCTGTCTTTTACGATGACATTTACCGATGATGAGATCGTCTTCCCTTATTTGCTGGAGCTGACCGGTGATCTGCCGGGTATGGGCGGTGTTGTCACGATCAAGGATTCCAACTGGATGATGTCCTGGACTGCACCGAAGCAGCCGCATTTCATCAATCAGCCGGAGAATGTGAAGGTCCTGTGGGCGTATGGCCTGTTCCCGGATGCCGAGGGCAACTATATCAAGAAGAAGATGAGCGATTGTACCGGACGCGAGCTACTGGAAGAGCTGTGCTACCATATCGGCCTGAAGGACCGGATTCCGGAAATTCTGGAGCATACGACGAATGTCATTCCCTGCATGATGCCATATATCACTTCCCAGTTTATGCCCCGTGTGGCGGGTGACCGTCCGCAGGTTGTTCCGCAGGGCAGTACGAATCTGGCTTTCCTCGGACAATTTGCCGAAGTGCCTGACGACTGTGTCTTTACCGTGGAGTATTCCGTGAGATCAGCGATGATGGCCGTATACAGTCTGCTGGCGCTGGAAAAAGAAGTGATTCCAGTGCATCCGAGTAAGTTTGATGTACGCGTGCTGCTGACCGCCGTGCGGACATGTCTCGGTAATAAGCCGCTGCCGCTCGACCGGACGCTGGGCCAGCTTTTGTCGGGAACGGTGATTTCGAAGCTGTTGTAGGTTTCGGCGCTGGGCAAAATTGCATAGGAATTTATGATATGAAGGGTATTCCTCAGCCAGAGATGGCGACAGGGATGCCCTTTTTTGGGTAATCGTAACTCTATGAGCATTCGTATTACACAACTGGATAGGATTATGGTATGAATAGTGGAGTGAACTGTAGGTATGATTCCCCCAATAGAATTCGTAGAGACTACATTGAATGTCAGAATGGATGAATTAGGCTTATGAAAACAAGAAATACAATAAGGATTTGCCTTGCCCTGTTGTTGATCCTCTTAGATCTTGGAGTTTATATGAAGTACAGTGGATTTGAACGAGAATACTTGGATCCTCTTAATCACTGCAATCAATATCTATCAGCTAAGTGTGGACGCTTTGGTAATGGGTTATTCTACTGAAGAAGCTGCTGTTGTTGAACGACTCTCTCAGTATCGGGCGAGTGATAAAGTGAAGGTAGTAATTGACGGGGAAGAGCATACATATACATTGCCGCCAAGCTACACGGAGGTCCGTCCTATGCACTCGTATCAAGTTCACATTTTCCACAAATCCAAGTTATTGATCGCCGTTAAGCCGCTTTCTAACTGATCGATAATGGACTCATCGCGGAGACGGATAAGGATAATTAATATGATTTTACTGGAGGTGCTGTTCTTCATCTTTGCCGGAATGGGTGCACTCTACAAACTGAAGAACGACGAATATATGTATCACAAGTTGAACCGGCGCGATGAATATGAAGACTATACCCGATAAAAGCACCTTCCTGCCCCGCCTGCAGTTGTCAAACCAACCAGCGGATGGTATGCAGTCTTCAGATTTTAGGACATTCAAAACCCCCGGCAAATTGTCGCTTCCTCAGGATGATTTCCGGGGGTTTTGGTTTTCTATAAAAGCTGCAAATCATATTTGTCCATTGCCAAAATACAGCATCTTCCTTTACAATGTGATAATGATAATGATTATCAATTTCATGAGAAAAAGGTGGAACCTATGAGTCAACAGACAGCAACCGGCACAGGTCCCCTTAGGCGGCAGAATGAGGTGAAGCTTCGTTCGCGTCCTTGGGCGGCTACGCTGATCCTGGTTGGCGGTCTGATTGCCCTGGCGCTGGGAATTGCGGTTTCGGTCTCTTTCGGGGCTGCGGATATTAAGCTGCCGGTGGTATGGAACGCTATTTTTCATTTCAATCCGGATATTACGGATCACCAGATTATCCGCGAGCTGCGGCTTCCCCGCGTGCTAGGTGGTGTGATGATCGGGGCTAGCTTTGCGGTGGCTGGAGCCATAATGCAGGGGATGACCCGTAATCCGCTCGCGGACTCGGGGCTGATGGGCATTAATTCTGGCGCAGGTTTTGCGCTGGCGCTTGTGTTTGCTTTTATGCCGAATCTGCCGTTCATGGGTTTGATTCTGTATGCTTTTGCCGGTGCAGGGGCTGGTGCGGCGATCGTATATGGTATCGGTTCCCTGGCTAAAGGCGGACTTACGCCAGCACGCCTTGTACTGGCTGGTGCGGCATTGAGTGCACTACTCTCGGCTTTAAGTGAGGGAGTGGCTTTATATTTTAAAATCGGACAAGATCTGGCCTTTTGGTATGCGGGAGGTATAGCCGGAACGAAATGGTTCCAGCTCAAGATCATGTTTCCGTGGGTATTTGTGGCTATTCTTGGGGCAATTGCTCTATCCCGTTCCATTACCATGCTCAGCCTGGGTGAGGATATTGCCAAAGGTCTCGGGCAACGTACAGGTCTGGTGAAGCTGGCAGGTGCTCTGATCGTCCTGGTTCTTGCCGGTTCTTCGGTTTCGGTCGTAGGAGCTGTAGGGTTCATAGGTCTGATTATTCCCCACTTGACAAGGTATCTTGTCGGTGTGGATTACCGATGGATTATTCCATGCTCCGCCGTTCTTGGCAGTCTGCTGGTCGTGCTCGCCGACCTCACTGCGAGAACCATTATCCCGCAGCATGAAACGCCGCTGGGCGCGATTCTAGCATTGATTGGTGTACCTTTCTTTCTGTATCTGGCCCGCAAAGAAAGAAGGGAGCTGTGAAGGTGCGTAAACAGAAGGCAATAAGTTTTGATGAGGTTAGACGCAGACGGGGATTACAAGTGCTGGCAGTACTATCTGCCTTGATCGCAGCTGTTTGTGTGATCAGTATGAACACAGGATACATACATTTGACACCGCCCCAGCTACTGCATACCCTGCTCGGCCGTGGCACGGACAAACAGGAGCTCATCCTGTTCGATTTCCGTCTGCCGCGGATTGTGATATCGATTCTGATCGGAGCCGGACTTGCGGTTTCAGGTGCAGTGATGCAGGGTGTGTTCCGCAATGATCTGGCCGATCCCGGAATTCTTGGCATCAATGCCGGAGCCGGACTCATGGTGATGCTGCTGGTTTCTTTTTATCCGGCAACCACAGCCGCACCGGTATTTATGCTTCCGCTGGTAGCTTTTGTCGGGGCTGCATGTACAGCAGCCATGATCTATGCGCTTGCCTATAAGCGGCATGAGGGAATCTCTCCGATCCGGCTGCTGCTGACCGGGGTGGCGGTTGCGGCAGGCATGAGCGCGGCTATGATTGTACTTACCCTGCGCCTGGACCCCGACAAATATCAATTTGTCGCCACGTGGCTTGCGGGCAGTATCTGGGGGACCAGCTGGAAGTTCGTACTTTCCTTGCTGCCTTGGATACTCATTCTGCTGCCCTATGTGATCTACAAGGCCAGAGTCATGAATGTATTGAACCTGGGGGATCAGACTGCAACCGGACTCGGCGCGGCGGTAACGAAGGAGCAATTCCGCCTGCTGGGGGCTGCGGTCGGTCTAGCAGCGGCCAGTGTCGCCGTGAGCGGCGGAATCGGATTCGTCGGCTTGGTGGGGCCGCATCTGGCTCGGCGCCTGGTGGGGCCGAAGCATCAGTTGATGCTGCCCGCTTCGGCGCTGCTGGGATCACTGCTTGTTCTTACGGCGGATACCATCGGCCGCTGGATACTGCAGCCTTCCGAAATTCCGGCAGGTATTGTCGTTGCCGTGATTGGGGCGCCTTATTTTCTCTACCTGCTGGCCCGTACCCGTTCTTAATTCGCTGAAATACCAATACACATGGAGGGGATTACATGAGCAAAGAGCTGGAATTATTCGATGTGACGATTATTGGCGGGGGTCCTGCCGGTATGTATACAGCATTCTATAGCGGGATGCGCGACCTGAAGACGAAGCTGATTGAAGCCAAGGATGAGCTGGGCGGAAGAATGCTCATTTATCCCGAAAAAATGATCTGGGATGTGGGGGGAGTTACTCCAATACTCTGCCGGAAACTGATAGATCAGCTGGCTGAGCAGGCCCGGACCTTTGATCCTACCATCGTACTGGGCCAACAGATCATTGCTCAGGAGCGGCAAGAGGACGGCACGTATATTTTGACATCAGCGAGCGGCGAGCGGCACTGGACGCGTACTATCATCCTGACCATAGGATACGGTATCCTGCAGATGGCGAAGCTGGAGATTGAGGGGGCAGACCGCTATGAGGTGACGAACCTTCATTATACTGTGCAGGAGCTGGAACCTTTCCGCGGCAAGCGGGTGCTGATCTCGGGCGGCGGCGATTCGGCGGTGGATTGGGCGAATGAGCTGGAGCCCGTTGCCGCCAGCGTGACGATTGTTCACCGCCGCGAGCAGTTTGGCGGTCATGAGAAGAATATTGCCCGTATGAAAGCCTCATCGGTTCAAGTCCGTGTTCCTCATACGGTTAGCCAGCTGCACAGCAGCAATGGGGAGAAGATAGACCAGGTCACGATCAGCCATATGGAATCGGGCGAACACGAGCAGCTTGAAGTGGATGCAGTGATAGTGAATCATGGGCTGAAAAGCGACTTTGGTCCGCTAAAGGATTGGGGAATTGATATGGGCGAATGGTGTGCCAATGTCAGCGGTCGGCTGGAAACGAACCTTCCGGGCGTATTTGCCGCCGGAGATTTCGTAGATTACAGCAGCAAGGTCCGGTTAATTGCCGGGACCTTCACTGATGCGGTTCTTGCTCTGAACAGCGCGAAGCTGTATTTGGACCCTGAGGCCCCCAAGGTGGCTTATGTCTCCTCGCATAATGAGCGCTTTAAGGAAAAGAACAAGGCGCTTGGCGTAGTGGATGAACACTAATTGGCTGGAGATTTATTGAATATAGAATAACCAGAGGCTGTCCGTACGAAATTCTTCGTGCCGGCAGCCTTTTTGTGTGCATAGATCCTTGCAATTAGTCTGTTTGCACCTGCGTTTCTCTATTCCATATGCTGCATAAAAAAAGGGAAGCGGGCAAATAGTATGGGCAGGAGGTGCGGATGATGGCTACTCGAACAACCAAACCGAAAAAGTCCCAAACGGAGGATAGCAACAATCAAAGCTCCCCGCTTACAGAGAACCTTGACGACAATTTGCAGCATATCCGGGAAGGCCTCGGTAACAGTCTGGATCTGATTATCCGCTATTTTCAAACGATAGATGATGCTCCCCGGATTGCTGCCGTATATATGGATGGCCTTACGGATAAGGAGATCGTGAATGAGTTCATCTCACACGCCATGTCCTTTCAAACTGTTAACGAGGAAGGGCAGAAGTTGACAACAAGCCTGGACATTTATAAATATATGAAAGAAAAAGCGTTGAATCCAGGTAAAGGGAAGTCCGTCACCACGATAAGCGAGCTCTTTGAAGCCCTTTTGTCCGGAAATACCCTTATCCTGATCGAAGACATGGCAGAAGCGATATGCGGCAACACAAGCGGAGGCGAGGTCCGTCCTGTGTCTGAAGCGAGTACACAGGTATCGATCCGCGGGTCCAAGGAGAGTTTTACGGAGACGATTGGGGTTAATATTTCTCTGGTCCGCCGCAAAATTAAAAATCCCAATCTGTGGGTAGAGCCGATGACACTGGGTGCTGTGACACAGACTAGTATGGCCATCATGTATATACATGGCATAGTAAACGAAGATAATTTGCAGAATTTAAGAGAAAAGCTGCAAGAAATCAGAGTGGATTCCATATTGGAATCGGGATACATTGAGCAGCTAATTGAAGAAGGTGGCTATTCCCCTTTTCCTACGCTGTATAATACAGAACGGCCTGACAGCGTGGCCGGGAATCTGCTGGACGGGAGAATCGCCATTTTTGTAGATGGAACTCCTTTTGTGCTCATTGCACCTACAACGTTTTTTATGTTTTTTCATACGGTAGAGGATTACTATCAGCGTTTTGATATTTCTACATTGATCCGTTTATTGCGTTTTCTCTGTTTGCTGATTTCGATGTTCGGTCCCGCTATCTTTGTTGCCGCGCTTAACTTTCATCAGGAGATGATTCCGACCCCGTTGCTGATTAATCTGGCCTCGCAGCGGGAAGGAGTGCCTTTTCCGGCCTTTGTGGAAGCATTGATGATGGAGGTGACCTTTGAAATTATCCGTGAAGCGGGCATTCGGCTGCCTTCCACGATTGGTCAGACGGTCTCCATCATTGGAGGTTTGGTTCTGGGACAAGCGGCCGTTCAGGCGGGAATTGTTTCACCAGCTATGGTTATCGTTGTTTCCTTAACAGGGATCTCCAGCTTCACTACGCCGGCCTTTAACATGGCACTCTCAGTAAGGCTGCTGCGATTTGTCATTGTATTTGTTGCAGCCTTTATGGGTCTTTATGGCATAGCTATTCTGGCTTTAATCCTGATCGCACATTTATGTAGCCTGCGCTCATTGGGAGTTCCTTATATGTCTCCTATAGCTCCTTTTGCCCTTAAGGCGCAGAAGGACACCTTAATTCGTTCGCCCATTCATTTTATGAAAATCCGGCCGCGTCTGAACAATGATAATAGTAATGTGCGCAAAAAGGTAGTTAAAGGCAAAAGGGTAAACACCAATGAAAGTTAAAATGAGAGGTTGCCTGATTACCTATCTGGGACTGGCCCTGAGTCTGACAGGCTGCTGGAACAGCAGAGAATTGAACGAGCTGGCTATTGTCAGCGGAATCGGAATAGACCAGGGAACGAAACCGGGTGAATACAAGGTAACGTTCCAGGTTGTCATCCCGTCAGCCACTGCTACAAGCCAAGGGGCAAACAGCGGGGCGTCCCCAATCACCATCTATACGTCAAACGATCACACGGTATTCGGGGCCCTGCGCAAAACCTCGAAGCAGGCAAGCCGGCAGCTATTTTTTGCCCATACCCAATTGTTGGTACTGGGAGAGTCCATCGCAAAAAGCGGGATCAGCGGTGTATTGGATATCTTCGAACGATCCCATGAGCTTAGGCTCAATACAGCTGTTCTGATCTCAAGAGACACAAGTGCTGCTTCTATTCTAAAAGTATTCACACCGCAGGAAAGCATTCCCTCCATCGGATTGTCTAAGAAGATTCAAAATACTTCCAATGTGTGGGGGGAGAATCAACGGGTTGACGTTTTTGAGCTGATTAATAAAATGACAGGGGAGGGAGGCTTCACGGTCAGCGGACTGCGCATGATTGGCAATGTAGAAGCAGGTAAGAAGAAATCAAACCTGGAGCAATCGGATGTAGAGACTACTATCACAATGGGAGGCCAGGCCGTATTCAAGAAGGGGAAGCTGGTAACATGGATCGACGGACCCGAAGCCAGGGGAACAGACTGGATACTGAATAAAATCATCGAAACGAATGTGGACATCGATGCAGGGGAACAGAAAAAAGCAGTTGCAGTGAACGTGTTATTATCCAGAACCGGGGTCAAGGTAGAATTGCGGGAGGGAATTCCGGTTTTTCATGTGAATGTCAGTGAGGAAGGGAATATTAATGAGACCAAGAGCAGTGCGGACTTGAGCAAAACTGAGGAAATCATCAAATTGGAGGAGGCTATGGAAAAGCTGACGAAGGCAGAAATAGAGCAGGCATTCCAAGCGGCACAGCAAACGGGTGTTGATTATTTGAATTTTGGGAATGAATTAAAACGTACCCACCCCAACGCTTGGAGAACTGTGGAGAACGAATGGGACCAGATCTTTGCCAAAGGAACACTTGATCTCAAGGTTGAAGCGTATATTCGGGGTACAGGAATGCGGCTCGCTCCGTTCATGTCACCTGAAAAATAAAGATTGATCTAATGAAAAGATAGGTGAGCTTTCTTATGAGAAAAGAAGTCATCGGACCCAGTCAATTGTTTGCCATGATAGTGCTGTTTGAACTGGGAACGGCCCTGGTAGTTCCTATAGGTCTGAAAAGCGGCCATGCGGTATGGCTGTCCATATTAATGGCCCTGCCAGGAGGAGTACTGCTCTATCTGATCTACTACGATCTGTATCGTCAGTTTCCCGAACTGATCATGAGCGGCTATACACAAAAAATACTGGGTAAGGCCATTGGCTGGCCGCTGAGTCTGCTGTATATTCCGGTGCTGATGTTCAACGGCTCCCGTAATTTACGGGAGGCTGGAGATCTGTTAATCTCGTCTACTTACGACCGGACTCCGATCCTGGTTATCAATGCAATTATGGTGATTGCGGTCATGTACATCCTGAACAAGGGAATTGAGGTATTCGCCAGGACAGCGGAAATTTATTTTTGGATCATCATGATCATGGGGCTGGTCTGCAATTTTATTGTTATCGCTGCCGGACTGGTGGACGTTAAGCATTTGTTTCCCCTTCAAGCCGACGATTGGTGGGATGCGCTAAGCTCTGCCTATCCCAGCATCTGGATTTTTCCGTTTGGGGAACTGGTTTGCATGACAACGGTTCTGCCTCATTTCAACAAACCCCGAAAAGCCAAAAGAGCAGGGGTCATGGCAGTGATCCTAAGCGGGCTGCTGCTCACTTTCACCCATGCCATTGAAATATCCGTACTTGGAGAAAATATATATAGTAGAGCGGCCTTTCCCATTTATACGACGATCACGCTGGTAAACGTGGCTAACTTTATCCAGCGTCTGGATGCCTTAGTCATTTTGACCCTGATCATCGGTGTTTTCTTTAAAATGTCGATCTATTGTTACGCAGCGACCGTAATCACTGCAGATTTGTTTAAAGTTCAGGATTACCGGAAACTGGTTGTGCCTGTTGGAGTCATTGTATTGTTCAGTTCATTTATGAGCGCTGAGAATTACACTAGTCACTTGAATGAAGGGAGAGCGTTTCTGAAATACATTCTTCCGCTCCTCTGCGCGGTAATTCCTATTCTGCTGTTCCTTGTCCACCATGTGCGCAAACGGTTCGGCTGGTACCGGTAGCCTCAATGGCCGGGTTTCTTTTTCCTGTTGTAAGCATCCATCCCTAGTTGGATAAAAGGAAGTAAGAAGAATATAATGATGACGGCCAGCTCCTCGAAGGTAGTAGTGTTGAAGATCGAGGTAAGAAAGCTGAACGACATGGAGAATGGGGTTCCGGTTAACCAATCCACGGATATTGATATAGTCAAGCCCAATAAGCCAAGTACGGCGTAAATATACAGGATTTTCATTTGGTTTGTTCTCCTTTTCTTTTTTGTAATGGCCTTGAGGACCCGGCAAGCAAAAGATATTATCCCCATCTAATGAGGCTGGTAACCAAGACTTTGTCCTCCGCACTCCAGGAAACCGATTGTACGCTATTGACGGGCATCCGGTGAATGGCTAGAGTTTAGAATGATCCTTATGCGGGGTATTAGTGTTCAAAAGGGGGTATACATTTAATGACGACCTGGAATCTGCAAGGAACGGTTAATCATTTGCTGATCTGCGGCGGCAGCAGCTGCAGAAAGAATAAAGGCGAAGAAGTGGCTGATGCCATTGAGGAAGAAATTGAGAAACAGGGAGCGGCAAGTAAGATACATACCACAGTAACCGAGTGTAACGGAAGATGCTCGGACGCCTGTATAGTGATCTCATACCCGGAGGGAGTCTGGTATAGGGAGATGACGCCCAAGGCGGGCAAAAAGCTGGTGCGGAAGGTGCTCCAAGGGGAACAACTGGAGGATCATATCCTCTATACCTACGATGGCGGGCTGAAGGCCCGGACAGACAAGGGTGCCAAGGGTAAAAAGAAGAAGTAAAAATTATACTGAATAAGATCAAAATACCGTCAAAGCGCTGACGGTATTTTTTTTATAATGAGAACAGAGAAAAGGGATTGGCCTATAACAAAACCATTGAGGTGTGAGACATGGGGCAAATTATGGAGACTTTAACGCAAAAGCCGCCGGCTGTGCGCAATCGCAAAGGCTGGTCGCTGCAAAAGGGAGAAACGCTGTCCGGGCTGCTCTTTGTAAGCCCGATGCTGATCGGGGTAACGATTCTGGTACTGATACCGATCATTGCCACACTGGTGCTAGGCTTTGCTGACTGGAATTTTGTGCAAGGCTTTGACGGCATCCGCTGGGTAGGGCTGCAGAACTTCAGCAATCTGCTGCAGGACGACATGTTTATCCGCTCGGTGCGCAACAACTTTATCTTTCTGCTGACAGTACCGGTGTATTTGCTGGTATCCATGGTACTGGCGATATTGATCGACCGCTACGTGTATATGAAGGGTTATTTTAAAATCGCTTACTTCGTCCCTTATGTATCGATGACCGTCGCCGTAGCCATTGTATGGCAGGTACTGTTCCAGCCTTCGTACGGCCCGATTAACGAAATGCTGAAGGCTATCGGGATTGCTGATCCGCCGAAGTGGATTGCCGATCCGCATTTTGCCCTGATCTCCATTATGATGATTTCGGTCTGGATCTCCATCGGCTTCAACATGATTATCTACATCGCCGGACTCCAGTCCATTCCGAAGGATCTGTACGAGGCTGCCGAAATTGATGGAGCTAACGCCTGGACCAAATTCAGACGGATTACCTTTCCGCTATTGTCGCCCACGACCTTCTTCCTGCTTGTAACCGGCATCATTGCTACGTTTAAAGTGTTTGATGTGATCGCGGTGCTGACCCAGGGCGGCCCGATTGGCTCTACGACGATGATGGTCTGGTACTTGTATGATACAGCTTTTGTCAATCTTAAGGTTGGCTACGCTTCAGCGATTGCCGTCGTGTTGTTCCTGTTCGTCATGCTGATTACGTTCGGGCAGTGGCTGGCAGAGAAGAAATGGGTCAATTACTAGACAGAGAAGTGAGGGTTAAGCATATGGAAAAACGTCCAGGCGTCGATGGGTTGAAAATCATAGTTACGGTGGTCATGTTTGCCGGAAGTGTGCTGTTCCTGCTGCCTTTTGTATGGATGCTGGTCACCTCGTTCAAGGTGGAGTCGGAAGTATTTGCGTATCCCATTCAGTGGCTTCCGAAGGAATGGAATGCGGTTGAGAACTACAAAGCGGTCTGGTTTGGTGATTATCCGTTCACTTTATACTACTGGAATTCGATCAAGGTTGCGGTGATAACTACTGCGGCATCCTGTCTAATCTCGGCCATGGCGGCTTATGGGTTCTCCAAAATCAAGTTCCGGGCCAGCAATTTCCTGTTCATGATTGTGCTGGTAACATACATGATTCCAGGGCAGGCAATCCTGATTCCACAGTTTATTATTTACCGCAACATCGGGCTGTTCGACAGCCATTTGGGTCTGGTGCTGCTCGGAACCTTCAGTGTGCTCGGGACCTTTATGCTGCGTCAGTTTTTTATGGGTCTCCACCAGGAGTTTATTGAATCGGCCAAAATCGATGGTGCCGGACATCCGCGCATTTTCTGGTCCATCGCCTTGCCTCTGGTGAAGCCTGCGGTCGCCACGTATGCGATCCTCCGGTTCATCTGGACCTGGAACGATTATCAGAATCCGCTGATCTTCATCCGGAGCGACAAATTGCTGACTCTGCCGATAGCAATCCAGAAGTTCACTTCCATGAGCGGAGAGTTCTACTCCCTGATTATGGCGGCAGCGGTGTCTGCCATCCTGCCATTGATTATCATCTTTATCCTGGGACAAAAGAATGTCATTGAGGGCATCGCACTTGGCGGTGTAAAAGGTTAATAGAAGTAAAAATAATTCAATAAAAGTAAATATTGTTTCATGTGCCAAATGTAAGCGTATCCTATAATTCATTTGTGAGTCACTGATATTATCCAGGGAGGGTTCAATGATGGTGAAAAGAAAAGGTTGGTCCGGGGCGATTGCAGGGGTTCTGATGTTAAGTCTGCTGGCGGGTTGCGGCGGGAATAACAGCAATAATAGTACAAGTGGCGGGGCGAACACAGATGCGGGCAAAGCAACGAACGGAGCCGCAGCCGGCAATACAGAGAAAACCAACCTGCGGCTCTACACTTATGGGACAGAGGAGGCGTACAACTGGAAGCACACACTAGAAGCCTATGAAGCGGCCAATCCGGGTGTGACCATTGAGCTGGTGCAGCTGAGTGAAAAGGGCGATACCCAGGAAGCCTTCAAAAAGCTGGATCTGGAGGCGGCCTCCTCCGCGCCGATGGATATCCTGATGTTCAGTGACGCAGCGGGATATGCCCAGCGGATTGCGCTGGGGATGGCGGAACCGTTGGACGAGTATATCGCCAAGGACGGCTTCAAGGTAGAAGAAGATTATAAAGTGGATACCCATTTGGATGGCAAGGTCTATGCGCTGCCGGGCAAATTCAATCCATGGTACGTGCTGTTGAACAAGGATAATCTGGATGAAGCAGGACTTGCCGTGCCTACTGACTGGACTTGGGATGATTTTGCCGACTATGCCCAGAAGCTGACGAAGGGCGAAGGAGCAGAGAAGCGTTACGGGGCATACTTCCACGGTCCGCAGGCAGGTGGCTGGATGGAATTCCTGAAGCTGAAGATGGAGAACCAGCCGCAGAACTCCGAGTTTCTGAAGGCGGACGGAACCTCCAATCTGGATGATCCGAACTTCAAGGCGACGCTTGAGCTGAGAATGAGAATGGAAAAGGAAGATAAGTCTTCCGTTCCTTATTCGGACATGATCTCCCAGAAGCTGGCTTACCGCACCCAGTTCTTCAACCAGTCTGCCAGCATGATTCTAATCGGAAGCTGGATGAACACGGAGATCGGCGGTACAGAAAAGGTACCTTTGAACTTTAATGTAGCCGTAGCCCCATTCCCTAAGAACAACGCTGCAGATGAAAAGGGTCTGACACCGGTGACTACGGACTATGTGTCCGTTGCCGCCAAATCCAAAAACAAGGAAGCGGCCTATAAATTTGTCCGCTGGTATACAACCGAAGGCCAGCTTGTCCAAGGCAAGAACATTCCGGCCTGGAGCAAGGTAACGAGCGATCAGGTGGAGGGGATTATTGATACGATCCTGGCCGGTACCAAGAATCCGGAGAAGGTTGACAAGAAATCTCTCGTTGACACTCTTGTGGCTTCCAAAGCATCGGCGATCATTCCGCCGGCTACGTACCAGGCAGAGGTGTACAAAGCCATTAACGAGGAGTATGAGAAAATGATCCTTGGGGATCAGGATGTGGATACGACCATCAAGAATTCCCAGGACCGTGTGAATAAAATAATTGCAGCCAATAAAAAATAATTTGCTATAATCATTTCATAGAATGTATACAAGATGAGAATATATTTCCCGCAGAAACGGAAGTCCTTTTTCACTTGGGGGCCAAGCCGTTTCTGCTTGTTTCAGGGGTACATATTGAAGGGGGACACCGCTATGTTCAGCAGACTCAGGGAGCTCGCCCCCAAATCGATCCGTCACAAGCTGATTGTCGCATCCATTGCCTGTATTCTGGTTCCTGCGGCGCTCACGCTGCTGATCTACAATTCATTAACCCAGGAGGCCGTCAAACGGCAGGCTATTGCAAATGCAGAAGATTCCTTACAGCTGGTGAACGGCTCGGTGACGAACAGCCTGAAAGGGATGCTGACCATCGCCAATTATGTCCAGACCAATCCCGGATTGAAAGCGTATTTCAAGCTTGCCGCAGCCAATAATGTAAGCGGTAACGAATATCAGAGGTTTATGGATCAGAACCGTGTGCTCGAACAGCTGGATACCCTTACTGTTGTTGGTCAGAACAGTTATGTAACAATTCTGCTGACCAACGATAAATATTATATGAATTATTCTGTTAGCGATTACAATCCGCTCGAGTTGAAGAAGAAGCCCTGGTTCCGCAAGATGACAGAGCTGAAGGGGCTGGAGTCCTACTGGGCGGGTGTAGAGCCCACTGAATTGGCCTACGACAAGTTTGATCATCCGTATCAGGTGACGGTGGCCCGAACGCTGCGCCTCGATAGCACCGAGATCTATGGGTATGCCGTTGTGACCATTATGGAGGATCAGCTTCATGATATTTTCGGCAATCTGTCGGCAGGACAGAAAGTGGTTCTGCTGGATGGAGAGAACCATATTGTCTCCGGGGGAGATCCGGAGAGTATTGGCAAACCGTTTCCGTATGTGAACGCCGTGAATTCTTTGCAGGCTTCAGAGGTCGTTGCCATTGCCGGGGAGCGCTATCTTGTTGTTCAGCAGCAGCTGTCCTTCAACGGCTGGCGGCTGGTACTGATGCAGCCTTACAAGGAGAGCATCGTAGATATCAGTTCTATATTTAATCGTGTGTTTGTCATCCAGCTGATCTCCTTCTTCGTCTTCCTGCTGCTGCTCATTACTCTGGTCCGTGCCTTTACGAAACCGCTGGTAAGGCTCGGCAAAGTAACAACTGCAGTGCAGCGCGGGAACCTGCTGGTACGCTCCGGAGTCCGGGGTAATGATGAAATCGGGCGGCTGGGGCTGATGTTCGACCAGATGCTGGACCGGGTCAAGGAAATGATCGCAGAAGTCTCAGACACCCAGGCCCGTAAACGAAAAGCGGAGCTGAAAATGCTCCAGGCTCAGATCAACCCTCATTTTTTGTTCAATGTGCTGAACTCGATCCGTATGAAGGTCATGAAGCGAGGTGATCCGGAGAGCGCCAAAATGATCAGCTCCCTGTCCATGCTGCTGCGGATGACGATCAGCCGTGAAGAGGATGAGATTTTTCTGCATGAAGAGATTGATCTGGTCTCCCACTATGTCAGCCTGATGAATCTGCGCCAGAAGGAGGAGGCCCGGGTACAGCTGGATATTGATCCCAGGGCGTTTCTGATTAAGGTCCCGCGCTTTTTCCTTCAGCCGCTGGTTGAGAACGCGCTCATTCATGGGCTCAGCCAGCAGCCGGGCGTAATTAGTATTCGTGCGGATGTGGAGGAGAGCTATACGGTCCTGTCTGTAACCGACAACGGCCTAGGGATGAATGAAGACCGGCTAGAGAGTATAGCAGGACGGATGCAGTCCGCAGGAACGGAGATGAGCTCCGGTCACGAAGAGCCCAAAGGTTCTTTCTCCGGGATGGGTATGACCAATGTAGTGGAACGGATGCGGATGCTGTTCGGTGAGGATTTTGTCATCAATGTTCGCAGTGAAATCGGCAGCGGGACCACGATAGAGATGCATATTCCGCACAGGGAGGAGATACGGGATGTATAAGGTGATGCTCGTGGATGACGATTATCCGGTGATCGAGCTGTTGTCCGAGAGTATCTGCTGGGGGGAGCTTGGCTTACGCCTGATGGGTACGCATGAGAACGGAGAGAGTGCCTGGGAGCATGCACAGCAGGAGATACCAGATATTCTGATTACAGATATCGGCATGCCGCGGATGAATGGACTTGAACTGTCTGCCCGTATCAAGGAGCTGAGGCCGGGTGTGCGGATCGCGATTTTATCCTGCCACAATGAATTTCAATACGCCCAGCAGGCGATGCGCCTCAATGTGCAGGATTATTTGCTAAAAGATGCGCTGGACCCGGAGGATCTTGTGCAGCTGCTGTGCAGATTCAAGGAATCCATGGATGAAGAGAACCGCGCAGGCTGGGAGACCTCCCGCATCCGGCAGCTGTTCGGAGAGACTAAGGAGCTGCGCAAGGAGCGGAGCATCAAGAATTTCATCCATCAGCCGCTGCTGTCACCGGAGAAATGGCTGGCTGAGGCTGCTGAATACGGACTGTTCCAGCAGGGGGAATTCTGTCTGCCTGTTATTGCCTACCTGGAGGATTACCGGCATGTGAAATACCGTTTCTCCTCGGATCAGACGCTGCATTTTGCCGTGAGTAATGTGATGAATGAAGTGCTGGACGGGATGAAGCCGCGCGGACTTTATATTGGCTACAATGTCAAATCTTCGTTCCTGCTGTTCTCCTACAGGCCTGGTCTACAGGGTAATATTTATGCGGAAGCCGCAGCCGGGCTGAAGATTCTCCAGTCTACCCTGTCGAAGGTACTGAAGGTCCGCATGTCCTTCATTACCGGAGAGGGCACCGGAACACCGGAAGGACTTAAGCAGCAGTTGAATGGGCTGCTGAACGCCGAAGAGCAGCGTTTTTATCTGATGCCAGGGGATACCGTTCCGCGTAAGTCTGCCAATAGCACCGCCGCGGTGAGCAATTTGTTTGCACATTATGATCAGGCTGCCACGGAGCTGCGGGAGGTACTGCTGGGCAGGAATGCACAGCAGGCGCGTACCGTGTCCGACAAGTGGATCTCATTGATCCGGGAAGAGCGGTATCCTCCGGAGACGGTCAAGGACTGGACGCTGAAGCTGCTGCTCGACCTGAAGCTGAAGCTGCACTCCCTCCAGTTCATCCGTCCGGCGTATTCGGCGGATACGCTGCACAAAGAGATCGTGGATATCGATTCACTGCCATCCCTGCGGGAATGGCTGGATAATCATCTGGAATCCATTGTTGCGGCGAAGGGGGCTGGCGCCGGGGGCAGCAAAAGGACCGAAGTCACCGAGGCCTGTCAATATGTTTCCCTTCGCCTGGGAACACGGATCAGTCTGGATGAGGTAGCGGATCATCTCCATTTGAACGCCAGCTATTTCAGCAGGCTGTTCAAGAAGGAGACAGGTACTACTTTTATCGAATATGTTACAAAACTAAAAATGGAAAGAGCCAAGGAACTGCTGGATGGAACAAATTCTACAGTTGGCGAGATCTGTGAACAGCTGGGATATGACAACCAGAGCTATTTTATCAAGACTTTTAAGGTGCATGCAGGAGTAACGCCCGTTGAATACCGTGGGTAGCCGTGTGCCGTAGAGAGAGGCGACGTAAGATGCTAAGATCCGAACTGCTTGCAACCGTACAGAATATGGAGCCAGCCGATACCCGACTGTATTATCCTAATGGGGATTCAGCCGGATTCTGGTCTACGGTAAGGAATTCACCGCTATATGCGGAGGAGGTCGCAGAAATTCGTGCAGAAGGGGACAGGCTCAGAGGGGAAAAAGCACCTGAGCTTACCTATGATTTGTTTACTGTTTTTGTCCGCACCGGGTCCAGACTGGAGTATGAACGGCCCTATTTTGAGCGCAGGAGAATGCTGAACACGTCAGTACTGCTGTCTCTGCTGGAGCCGGAGCAGGAAACCCATATCCATGCGGTCTGCGAGATGATATGGAGCATCTGCAACGAATACACATGGTGTCTGCCAGCCCATACCGGCAATAGCGGTATCCCGGAAACGATTGATCTGTTCTCGGCTGAAACCGGTTTTGCACTGAGTGAGATCAGCTGTCTGCTTGGGGACAGGCTTCCTGTTCTACTACATACGAGAATCAAAGAAGAGGTACAGAGACGGTTGTTCGGACCTTATCTGAACTCCGGGCCTTATCACTGGGAGACGGCAACGCATAACTGGGCGGCGGTCTGCTCGGGATCGGTCGGTGCGGCAGCGATGCTGATGCTGAAGGACCCGGAGACGCTTGCGGATATCCTGTTCAAGGTACAGGGGACAATGGAATATTATCTTCAGGGCTTCGGTGAAGACGGTGCCTGCCTGGAAGGGATGGGCTACTGGAATTATGGTTTTGGCTATTTCGTATATTACGCTGACTTGCTCCGCCGCAGAAGCCGGGGAGAACTGGATTGGTTCCGGCTGGAGAAGGTGAAGAGCATCGCTGCATTCCAGCAAAAATGTTTTCTTGGCGGCAATGTCGTAGCCAACTTCTCCGATTCGCAGCAGAGAGTCAGCGTGTCTTTGGGACTCAGCCACTATCTGGGCGCCATCTATTCTGAAGTGGAATCGCCGCCTGTTTCGATTAGGGCTTCATATACGGAGGACCACTGCAGCCGCTGGGCACCGGCGGTGCGGAACCTGATCTGGCGCAGTCCGGTGGACAGCCGGAGCGAGTGGACCAGCAGCAGCAGCTATTTACCGGATGCGGAATGGCTGGTAACCCGGAAGATTACTCCGGCCGGGGTATTCGGTTTCGCCGCCAAAGGCGGAAATAACGACGAGCCGCACAATCATAATGATCTTGGCCAATTTGTTCTGCTGGGGGATGATACGGTCTATCTCTCTGATCTCGGCAGCGGAGAGTACACGGCAGGATATTTCGGTGCAGAGCGGTATACCTATGATTGTAACGGTTCTCAGGGGCACAGTGTGCCTATTATTGACGGGCAGCTACAGCTGCCGGGAGCCGGGGCTTGTGCCAAAGTGCTGGAAGCTGAGGCAGGGGGGGATGAGAGTGTGCTGAAGCTGGATTTGACCGCTGCTTACGGGTACGGACCGCTGGAACGGCTGACGCGGTCGTTCAGTTGGCAGACCGCAGACATCCTTCCTGCACTTACGATGACCGACGATTTCCGGTTTGCCGAAGCCCCGGCGGCGCTGATGGAACGGCTAGTGACCTTCTGCCAGCCTGTGCTGGAGGAGGGCAGTGTTCTGCTGCGGGGTACGGGCGGAAAAGGTTTGCGTATCCTCTATAATACCGGTGCGCTCAGACCAGTGATTTCGGAGCATGTCTACAGCGATCATTTTGGCGAGGCCAGGACCTGGTACGGAATGGATTTCCACACCTCGGGGAAACCAGGCAAGCAGGAAAGCTATGAATTCGAGTTTCAGTTCATGGAGACATGATCAATTCCAAATGAATGAATGGCGGTGGCTAAAGATGATAGCAGAAACAAAACATGCGTGGGCAGAAGAAGCATGGCATCAGGCGCTGAAGAAGACACAGCAGAACAGCTTGCGGATCGGCGCAGGCTTCCCTCATGCGAGTCGGGGCGGACAATATGTACTGGAGCAGCCGTTCTGGTGGACGGCAGGCTTCTGGCCGGGTCAGCTGTGGCTTTTGTATAACGACAGCAGGGATGAGTCCTTGCGGGCTTTGGCCGAGCAATGCGAGGAACAGCTGGACCAAGTGCTGAATGAGTATGTCCGTCTGGACCATGATTTGGGCTTCATGTGGACCTTAACCAGTGTGGCTTCCTACAAGCTTCTCGGCAATGAGGTCTCCAGGATCAGAGCGCTGAAGGCGGCGAATTACCTGGCGGCCCGCTTCAACCTGAAGGGCAGCTATATCCGCGCCTGGAACCCCTGGTATGAAGGCGAAGACAACAGAGGTTATGCAATTATTGATTGTGCCATGAACATGCCGCTGCTCTTCTGGGCGGCGGAGGTGACCGGAGACCCGCGCTACCGTCACATTGCTGAAGCGCATATGGATACGGTAGTGAAGCATTTTATCCGCCCGGACGGCTCTGTCTATCACATTGTCCGTTTCGATCCGGAGAGCGGGGAGTTCATCGAAGGCATTGGCGGTCAGGGTTATGCGCCGGAGTCTGCCTGGTCCAGAGGAACGGCTTGGGCCATCTACGGCCTGGCGCTTGCTTACCATCATACCGGCAAAACCGAATACTTGCATACGGCCCAGAAGGTGGCCCATTTCTTCCTGGCGCGCCTGCCGGAGGATCATGTGCCGCATTGGGATTTTCGCGCAGCCGGTGAAGCACGGAACTTCCGGGATTCCTCGGCAGGAGCCTGCGCCGCAAGCGGGCTGCTCCTCCTCGCAGACAAGCTTGGCGAACTCGAGGCGCCGGTATACCGGGAACCTGCGGTCCGGATATTGGAATCGTTATACCGCAATTACGGCACCTGGGACAATGAGGCTGAGGAAGGTCTGATTCTCCATGGTACAAGCAATTACCCGGCTGGCACGAATATTGACGTACCCTTGATTTATGGGGACTTCTTCTATGTCGAAGGGCTGGCACGGCTGACGGGCAAGGGACCTTTCTATTGGGAGTAAAAGAAACAGATAGGGAGTGGTATTGATGGGCAGCCAACTGCAGCGGACAAAAACCAATTCGCTGGAGAAACTAAAAGCTAATCCGCTGATCACCAAAGCGGACCTGCAGGAAGCCTTCCTGCAGCTTGCCCATCCGCTGAAGCCACACTACAGCGATGGGCATGCCCGCGTGAAGCTGGGCGTAACCGGAGTCCATTATGGTCCGGATATTGCGGAAATGGAGGGCTTTTCCCGGGTGCTGTGGGGATTTGTGCCTTTTCTCGCCGGAGGCGGGGAGAATGACATGTGGGAACTGATCCTGGATGGCATCAGGAACGGTACTGATCCCGGACATAAGGAATATTGGGGAGAGGTCGCTGACTATGACCAGCGGCTTGTGGAGATGGCGGCGTTCGGTTATGCGCTGTCGATGATCCCGGAGCGGATCTGGACTCCACTGAACGGCCAGGAGCGCGCCAATCTGTACGCATGGCTGAATCAGATGAATTCACATCCCTGCTACGATTGCAATTGGCTCTTCTTCAACGTGCTGGTGAATCTGGGCTTCCGCACAGCAGGGCTGCCTTATGACGGGCAGCAGCTCGAGAACAACCTGCGCCGGATTGATGATTTCTATCTCTCGGATGGCTGGTACAGCGACGGGATCGGCGGGCATATGGATTATTATGTTCCGTTTGCCTTCCACTTCTACGGCCTGCTGTACGCTAAGCTGATGGGTGATGAAGATCCGGAGCGTTCCCGTGTGTTCAAAGAGCGGGCCGGGAAGTTCGCCGAAGAATTCATCCATTGGTTTGCCGGGGACGGCTCGGCTCTTCCGTATGGAAGAAGTCTGGCGTACCGGTTTGCGCAGTCTGCTTTCTGGGGTGCGCTGGCTTTTGCTGAAGTAGAGACAATGCCCTACGGGGTGATCAAGGGACTGATCCTGCGCAACATGCGCTGGTGGCTGAAGCAGGATATCCTGAATGAAGAGGGCGTACTGACCATCGGCTATGCTTATCCGAACCTGGTGATGGCCGAGAACTATAATTCACCGGGCTCGCCTTACTGGTCTCTGAAGTTCTTCATGCCGCTTGCGCTGGAGGACAATCACCCCTTTTGGCTGTCTGAAGAGCTGCCGCTTCCTGAACTGAAAACGCTGGCTGTACAGCAGCCTGCACATTTGGTCATTTGCCGCCAGCCCGAGACGGATCATGTGGCAGCTTTCAACAGCGGTCATCTCTCGACCAATGAGCATACACACACTTCTGCCAAGTATGAGAAATTCGTATATTCCACGGCCTTTGGCTTCAGTGTGCCCCGCTCGGAATGGGGGATTGCCCAGGGCGCGTTCGATTCCATGCTGGCGCTTAGCGAGGCGGGGGATAATCTGTACCGGGTACGCCGGCAAAATATAGAGACACGGATTGAAGACAATATCCTGTACTCCCGCTGGAAGCCTTGGGCGAATGTGGAGGTGCAGACCTGGGTGGTTGCCGGTCTTCCGTGGCATATCCGCATTCACCGCGTGCAGACGGGGCGGGCCTTGGATGCGGCAGAAGGCGGTTTTGCCGTGGCCCTGGAGCCGGCATTTCAGGAGCTCCGCTCCGCTGACGGATACGCGGTGACAGCTGTCAGCAGTCATGGTGTAAGCGGAGTATTGGGGCTAGCGGGCTACCGTGAAGCCGTGATGATCCGTCCGCATACGAATACCAATGTCCTTCGTCCGCGGACGGCTATCCCGACTCTGCTGGCGGGCATCGCTCCAGGCATGCACTGGCTGGTCTCAGCTTACTATGGGGAGCCGTGTCTGATGAGCAGTCTTGGGATGGAAGAACCCCGGAATGAAGATGGTACAGGAGCCGATGTACTTGCAGGAGCCGATGTATCTGTAAGAGATACTGATCCGCTGCTGCTTCTCGGCATCCAACTGACCGGATCTGAGATCAGAATGACATCTCATTGCGGCCGGAGTCTTGTGATCCCGCTGGTTTAAGAGACGGAAAGGACAAGCTTCGGATGAAGCTGGTAAGCTAGATAGCCTGACAAAAACTACTACGGATACGGAACGGCCTGCTGCCAGAATAAATTGGCGGCGGGCTGTTTATTTTTGCGGGAGGGAGGTCTATGATGAAATGAAAAGGAAATTTAAGGGGGGACGGGTATGTTTGAGAGCTTTGAGACGGGAGACGAAGTGCTGCAAAGTGAGGCGTTCATGAAGGAGGAGGTTCGGTATAATCTAATCCACCGGATTACCGAATATCCTGCAGCGATCCGGCTGACCACTTCAGACCGCAAGCTGATATTCACACAATCACCGGGACATAATCCCTGGCTGTGGGTGTCCGGAGAGCTTGAGAGAGAACAGCAGGAGCGTCTTGTGCAGCAGCTAGCAGAACGGGTGCAGTTATATGAGTTTCCCGGGATTTCTGCGCAGCCGGAGATTGCGAAGACATTTGCGGAGGCTTTTTGTAACAGAAAGGGTAAGCTCTATCATACGAATATGATGCTGGAGGCATATCATTGTCCGGAGGTGTGGAAGCCTGCCGAGGTCCATGGACACCTGGAGAAAGCTAAGGCTGAACAGGTTCCCGTGATTGCTGAATTTTTGACCGGATTCATGAAGGATGCTTTTGGCGAGATGCTGCGGCCGGAGGATTTTTTGACGATAGCTGCTGAAGATGCCGCCTCCGGCGACTTGTACCTGTGGATGGCGGATCATACCCCCGTATCCATGGCAAAGATCACGCACCGTTCGGCCAGACATGCACGCATTAACGATGTGTACACCCCTGCAAGTCACCGCAAGCAAGGGTATGCGAGCGCACTGGTTGCAGCCCTTTGTGAGCACCTTCTGAGTGCAGAATTGACACCGGTACTCTACGCGGACGGCAAAAATCCGGACTCTAACAAAGTCTACAGGTCGATCGGGTTTATGAACGCAGGCCAAATTACTGACCTCAAGTTTGATTAAAAGGAAATTTGACTTGCTCCCCCCGTGTTAACTATGCTAATACAAAGTGCAAATAAACACATAGGATGAAGCAATTGTGTTAAGGGGGCTTGAGTGATGGAGAGGCTGCAGGTATGGCCGGAAAAGTTCAAGAAGTTTTTTCTGAATAACCGATTTGTGGTAACGCTGCTGATCGTACTGCTGATCGGGGTAAATATACTGGTATTTGCCAAAATCCCGTTTATCTTCAAACCGATTTCAGTCTTGCTGCATACCGTGGCGGCACCTCTGCTGTTATCGGGGATTGCCTACTATCTGTTGAACCCTCTGGTGGACCGGTTAGAGCGGCGGAGCAAGATCAGACGGCCTTATGGCATCGTTATTCTGTATCTGATCATCGCCGGAATTATAACCCTGATCCTGCTTACGGTAATCCCGATGATCCGCACCCAGCTGGTAGGCCTGATTGATAATTTTCCTAAATACAGTGATCAGATCCAACAGGAATTCATCAACCTGACCGGCAGCAAGCTATTTGGACAGATTCAGGAGAATGTGGGGACGGATGTCACTGACCTTACAAGCAAAGTCACATCGTGGGGCACTTCTTTCCTGAACAATGCGTTGAACGGTGTAGGCAACTTTGTAGGAGCGCTGACGGAGATTGTGCTTGCCCTGGTAACTACCCCCTTTATTCTGTTCTATCTGCTGCGCGACGGCAAAAGGCTGCCGGATTATTTGATGAGATTTATTCCTACGGCATTGCAGCCTCAGACCCGCATGGTCATGTCAGAGATGAACAGCCAGGTGGCGTCCTATATTCGGGGACAGATTATTGTCAGCTGCTGCATCGGCGCCTTGCTCTACATCGGATATTTAATTATCGGGCTTGAATATTCGCTGGTTCTGGCGATTGTCGCTGCCTGTACAGCGGTTGTACCTTATCTGGGACCCGCAATTGCCATTACTCCGGCCCTGATCGTAGCGCTGGTAACGTCTCCGTTCATGCTGCTCAAAATGGTGTTCGTATGGACGGCTGTTCAATTGATCGAAGGCAAGTTCATCTCTCCGCAGATCATGGGCAAGTCGTTGAAGATACATCCGATTACCATCATTTTTGTCATTATTTTTGCCGGTAAAATGTTCGGTGTGCTCGGAATCATTCTGGCCGTACCGGGATATGCCGTACTGAAAGTGGTCGTTACCCATGTCTTCCAGTGGTTCCGTTTCCGCTCCGGACTCTATATACAGATTGAAGATAACAAGGAATAACAGGAAGAGGTAGATTGATATGACAGCACCACTGGTTACAACATTATACGGAAAACTGCTGGGAGCCGAAGAGGAGGGTGTGAAGGTATGGCGCGGGATTCCTTTTGCTGCACCTCCAGTCGGGAAGCTGCGGTTTCGCGCGCCTCAGCCGCCTCAGCCGTGGGATAGCGTCAGAGAGGCCCTTTCATTCAGTCCGGTAAGCCATCAGCCTGTGAGCACCAGTAGTACACGGTTTGGCGGTACATCCCCGGACTACTCGGAAGACTGTCTATATCTGAATGTCTGGTCTCCTGCGGAAGCCGGGGAGAACTTACCGGTGATGGTCTGGATACATGGGGGAACCTTTGTGACCGGAGCCGGCAGTCAGCCGATGTTCGACGGTACCCGGATGGCCCGCAACGGCAAGGTTGTTCTGGTTACTATAAATTACCGGCTGGGGCCGTTCGGATTCGTACATATGTCCCCATTCAGCAGTGAGTTCGCTTCAAATGCGGGTCTGCTGGACCAGATTGCGGCCCTGAAGTGGGTACAGGGCAACATAAGCGCTTTCGGTGGCGATCCACAGCGTGTTACCGTCTTTGGAGAATCAGCGGGCAGCATGAGCATTGCTGCGCTGCTGGCAATGCCCGCCGCGCAGGGGCTGTTCGCAGGGGCTATTATGGAGAGCGGGGCCGGGCAGACGTTGCAGCCGGAGCAGGGCCAAGAGATTGCAGCGGCTCTGCTGGCTGAGCTGGGGCTTACTCCAGGCAGTGATTTGGAGGTATTGGATAACCTTCCGGCGGAGCAGATCCTGGAAGCGGCGGCGCGGATGACTTACAAGCTGTCCGGTGAAGCGCTCAGCATGTTTTTCCAGCCGGTTATCGAGCCTATGACGGTGCCTGCTGATCCTGCTGAAGCTATAGCGGGTGGGTCGGCACAAGGAATTCCGCTGCTGATCGGTACCAATCTGCACGAGGGAAATCTGTTTTTCCGGGAAGAACGTCCGGGGGAGAGCTTCGAGCAATCGCTCAAAGCACTGGAAATGCTTATGGGTATTGACGATCTGGCGGAGCTTGCCGTCGATTATCCGAAGTCCTGGGAGGGGCAGGCGGAGCTCCTGACGGACCTCTTTTTCTGGGGCAGTTCAATTGCCTTTGCGGAGACCCAGTCTGCTGCGGCACCTGTGTGGATGTACCGGTTTGACTGGACGGTTCAGGGCCATCCGCTGCTGGAGAAGGCTGTTCATGGTGCCGAAATTCTGTATGTGTTCGGCAACCTGCATCTGCTGAAGCAATATGGCTTGACGGTGACTCCAGACATGCAAAAGTTGTCCGAAACGATGCAGAAGACCTGGACGGCATTCGCACACCGGGGGGATCCATCGATTCCCGGCCTGGAATGGCCGCCGTATAGAGCGGACTCGCGGGCAACTGTTATTTTTGATGGGGAAACGCAGGTGGTGCTGGACCCGGATGCGGAGAAACGGCGGCGGTTATTTTCTGCACAGGCTAATTGGCCGAAGGTGTTCTCCGGGAAGACGGGCGAATAGATGAATACTACCACTAATCATTTAACATACAATGAATCCGAAATATATTGGAAGCAATATCAGAAATTTTTTCCTGAGGAACTGCGAATAGCAGAAAATAACTTACCGTCTGAAGAGTGGTGGGAATGGAACGATTGTCGTATCCATCTGGATCGTATGTACGCTCCAGATTCAAAAATTAAAGTTATTTTAATTCATGGTGCAGGCGGGAATGGCAGATTATTGGCACCCTATGCGCGGATGCTACAAAAGCATGGATATGATGTTGTGTCCCCTGACCTCCCTCCTTTTGGACTAAGCTACACTGAGTCATTACAATCTATGGATTACCTACATTGGATTGAAATACTTACAGAGTTGATCGAACAGGAAATCAAACGGGACGGTAAACCGATTGTGTTATTAGGGGCCAGCATTGGAGGCATGCTGGCTTATCATGTGGCTTCAAAGAGCAATCAAGTTAGAGGGTTAATTGTAACAACCTTTGTGGATACAAGTAACCCGAAAGTTCGTGACCAAATTGCCCCGAATAAGGCGATCAGTCGTTTGGGTAAATTCACAATGGATGCTTTTCCTTTGGTTTTGGATTCGTTACGAATTTCTGTTACAAAAGTATCGAGAATGGAATTAATTACAAATGATTTCGAATTGGCCCAACTGATTATGAAAGATCCTCGAGCGGCCGGGACAAAAGTTACTTTGCGATTTCTAAGAAGCTTCTTAAATATGAAATCCATGATTGAACCCGAAAATTTTGATGTTTGTCCAATATTACTTATTCATCCTGAAATAGATCCAATGACGCCATTTATCGTAAGTGAACCTTTTTATAAACGGTTAAAGGGTAAAAAAGAATGTGTGATTTTAGAAGGCGCCGGGCATTTTCCGATAGAACAACCAGGTTTGGAGCAGATGAAAACGGCGGTGCTTTCTTTTTTATTTGACATCGAGAAAGCACTTTGAGCAATAACATCTTGTTGTTATTTTAATGAGGTATAACCTGTCTTCTCCACCAGTTCCTGTCCTTCTGCTGATTGTATCCAGTCCAGAAACGGCTTTACATTGGGATTCACACTGCCTGCGGTTACGGCATAGAATTCTGCGGTCATTGGATACTTTCCACTCCGGATTCCCTCTTTGTCAGGCTTCACACCATCGATGGCAAGCAGCTTGATGCGATCATTCTTGTTCATCTCGGACGCATAGAACAAAAAACTGAAGCCAAGCGCATTTTTGAAGTTGCGGTAATCTGAGGTTTGACTGATGATGCCGCTCATCAAATCCATTACATCTTCCTGAGGTGGAGTCATCAGTTTGCGGTCCTCCATGATTTTCTCAAGCATTGTCTGGCTGCCGCTGCCCTGATCCCGCTGAAAGGCACGGATCCGGTCATTTTTGCCGCCCACCTCTTTCCAGTTCTTCAGTTTGCCGGCATAGATGTCCTTGATTTGCTCGGTACTCAGGGAAGACACCGGATTGCGCTTGTTGACAAAAAAGACAAACGCTTCACGTCCGATCGGCGTAAGCATAAGCTCTTTGCCCGCCCGTTTGGCCTCTTTCTGTTGGGCGAGAGAAGGGGCTGCGGCAAAAATAATGTCAGTGTCTCCGGCAATCAGCCGTTTGTAGGCAAAGGCGGTGGAGGAGCACAGGATGATGTCATCATCATTAATTTCATAGGGATCATAATTGTCTTCCGGGTACACCGCCTGCACAAAAGCGGAATAGAGCGGATACAGAGCCGTTGCTCCGTCCAGATGCGGAAGCTGGTCACTGATGTGGTAGGTTGCGGACTTACCCAGAACTGCGGCCTTGCTGTTGACACCGAACGGTTTATACTGACTGAGATTTACCTCATGGTCATCCACCACAGCGAAGCTGTTCACGTAAGCTTTGTTCAGCTCATAACCGGCTGTGGCCAGCAGGCAAAGTCCGGCGAAGACGGCAAGAGACAGGTTCCGGACCCGGCTGGAAAGTAAATCAAAAATAGCCATCACAAAATAAAGAGCCAGGCCGCAGGCAACCACCACCACAAGCGGTGCGTAAAAGGCCAGCCCAAGGGCTAAAGCAGCGAAGAAATAGCCGATAAATCCGGCAAATGCCAGGGCAATCAGGACAAGAACAGAATAGAGCAGATTCAGAGCAACAGGTCTTTTCATAACGGCCTCTCTTTCATGAAGCAAAATATGGATAAAATGCACACATTTACAGTATATATGATTCACATTCTTATTTCTTCCAAATAATGAGATGATGCCTGAGCTTCAGAAATGATGTGTCTAATGAAAAAAATGTGAATATTTTCATAAAGGGCTAGACGAAATGAGCAAACGGCGTTATTCTGTAATTGTGAAAAATATAACGGAATACAAGATTCTCGGGGTAAGGTGAAATTCCTGACCGGCGGTGTTGTTCAAAGCGAACTAAGCCCGCGACTTCTTTTCTCTGTTTTTGAGGAAAGAACTGATCTGGTGACAATCCAGAGCCGACGGTAAAGTCCGGATGAGAGAGGATCATAAGACAAAGATGTCAGGTGCTGAAACGGGAACCGTCCTTTAAGGATGTTGTAGCCGCTTCTACTTGTGCCTTTGCCCTAAACAACCCCCGAATTACGTCCTTTTCAGACGTTTTCGGGGGTTTTGGTCTCTTATCGAGGGTTTGTATCGACAAGGAGAATGTATGATGAGTCAAGTTACCGCTTCATCTTCAGGAGTCCGCACAGCGCCGCTGCGCAGCGGATTCTGGCTGGTTGTTCTGGGCGCTGCACTTTGGGGCGTTGATCCGTTGTTCCGCATTATTCTGCTCAAATCACTGACCTCTTCACAGATTGTGCTGCTGGAGCATGTCGTGCTCTTTTTGGCCGCAGCCCCTGTGCTGTGGCGCCACCGCGCTGAGCTTAAGTCGGTCCGTCTGCGCCAGGCTGTTGCGCTGCTTATTGTATCTTGGGGCGGTTCGGCTGTGGCTACGATACTCTTCACCAAGGCCTTATCCACAGGCGATCTGAATGCGGTCCTTCTGCTGCAAAAGCTGCAGCCGCTGTTCGCCATCGGCCTGGCCGCCGTCATGCTGAAGGAGCGCCTGCCCAGAAATTTCGGGCCGTTGATCTTCGTAGCTCTGGCCGGAACGTATCTGCTGACCTTCGGCTGGACCATTCCTTTCGGCCATGTGAACAGCTTCATCGGTGTCAGCAGTCTGATGGCGCTGGGAGCAGCCGCCTTATGGGGCGGATCTACGGTGATGGGACGATATCTGCTGGGCTCGATGAAATACGAAACGGTCACTTCATTGCGCTTCATTCTGGCACTGCCTTTGCTGTTCGTCATTACGAGTATGGAGGGGGCCCCTTGGCAGATCCATGGCGGCTTGGGTGCATCGTCAGCGATTGCGGTCAATCTGCTGCTGCAGGCGCTGCTGCCCGGACTGCTCAGTATGCTGCTCTATTACAAAGGCCTTAACACCACCAAAGCCTCTTTTGCTACGCTTGCCGAGCTCAGCTTTCCTATGACGGGTATCCTGATTAACTGGATTGTCTACCACCAGCTGGTCACATTGCCGCAAATTGCCGGCTTTGCGCTCATCTGGACGGCATTGTTCTTCATCTCGAATCAGCAGAGCCGGCAGGCGGTACCGGCAAGCCTTGAATTATCCACAACAAAGCGCACCGCCTGAGGGGAGTGACCCCAGGGCACTGATGTACAACAAGAGGCCTCCCAGCCACATGGCGGGAGGCCTCTTGTTTATCGAATAACCTGAGATAGCAGACCGGGTCAGATGATCAGTCAACCTGCTGGCGATTAGCTGTCAGTAGTCCATATTTGGAGTGAGAACAATGGAGCTATAGCCCAACTGTTTCAGCTGTTCACGGGTCAGATACATTCTGCCCCCGGTGATGAAGCTGTTTGAGGGTGTAAGCACCAGACTTGCATTGCGGTTAGTCAGCTCATACTGGTAACTCGCTGCCTTATAGGAAGTTAGCTGCGGCTGCAGCAGGAGACTCCAGCCCAGGGCCGCAGCGAGTGGCTTAACCGGGATCCAGGTTACCCCCTCTTTGGCAAATGCCGCAGGAATTCCGATACTTGTACCATCCACATTAACGAAGTACTCATTCTCCTGTAATACCGGTACCTGGATAACAGGCAATTCATTCACTGCTATTTCCTGCGGAAGCTTCGACACCAGCGGGGGAGTGGTATACGGGAACAAAGCCTTCATTTCGCTATTGCCATCCAGCAGTCTTGAGGTGCCGGTCTTCAGGTCATAGATCCATGGCAGGCGCTGGGGCTCGTTCTTGACGTATAGCAGTATGCCTTTTGCCCGGTTCCAGTTATATAGTGAGCCTTTCAGCAATTCTTTCCGCTCACCAGTGGCTGGATCATAGGTCCTGATCACATTCTGCTTGGCCGTCTCGAGATAGCCATTCTCCAGCAGGGTATGTCCATTCAGCCAGAAGGCGTCAAACCTTCTTTCGGTGGAATTGTAGATCGAGACAGCACGGGTTTGCATGTTTTTCAGGTAATAGTCCCGAATCTTGGCAACGTGACCGCTATAAGGCTTAACCCCCGGGACGAAGAGATAACGGGAGCGTTCAAGGTATCCCCACTTGCCGTCAGGAGAAACCGTGTAGGGGGTTTTGCGGATAATGGTTTCTTTTTTTACATCATATACATAGCTTTGCTCCGGATCATCATAACCCGACAACCTTAGCAGCCCGCTGCCATCCTGAACAAAGGAATGGAAAGGCTCCTGCCATTTGGCATAGCTCCCATCCGCCTGTCTGGCAATAACTGCAGAATCAAAATGATCGCCATTTAACTGGCTGACAGAATACAGCTCGATTCCCTTCACTTCATCCTGATAAGTCTCATATACTTGGACCTTGTCGGCAGCGTGAGCTGTAAGCGGAAGTGTTAGAGCTATCAGTACAGAAGCCGTCATTCCCAGGCGAATTGTTGTTTTTAGAGCTTGATTCATTGCGGTCACCCTCCCCTTTTGTTAATAACTGTTAATATAGACTGCATTCACTGCTGGAAAGTTTCGCTAAGGTTGTGAACACAAGTGTATTCCAGCGATTACCTTTGCGTCCCTGAAGAAACTTTGTACAATAAGAGCTATCGACTCAGGTGCGGGATGTGAAACCGATGTACAGATATAACTTGTTCAGCAAAATCGTAGGAATTATGGCCATTATGCTCATCCCGATCACTCTTCTATATTTCTTCTCCAACAAAACGACCACCGATGTGCTGCGCAGTGAGCTGAACACCTCGAATAATACCCAGCTCCGCTTTTTTCAGAATCAGGTAGAGTCCCAGATGGAGCTGCTGTCCTCCTGGCCGATCCTGCTCATTCACGATCCGGATATTTTGACGCTGAAGGATATGGCACCGGAACAAGAAAACTTGAATCTGAAGGCGATTCAGCTTGTTAAGCGCATACAGACCAAAATCAGCATTCAGGAAAGCTCCTCCAATTGGAACAGCAAGCTGTCGCTTTATTCCCCTGCGGTCCGCCGGATGGTGACGGAGAATGATGCGCTGCCGTATAGTGACGACGAGCTCAGGAATGAGGTCAAAACCGGCTGGCAGGTGAATACCATCAAGGATCAGGGCGAAGAGCGCTTCCTGTTCTCCTGGTTTTCCTACACACCCTCTATGCCGCAGTTCTCTCCCGGAAGGGCAGAGACCATTATGAAAGTGGAGTTCGACAGCCGGAATATTGAGGATATGCTGGATCAATTCAAGAGCGATGGCCGAAGAGACCCGTTCTATTATAAACAGGGTACAGGGCTGATATATAACCGCAGTGCCGACCGGGTTCTGGCGGATCAGCTGGTGAAGCAGCTGGGACCGGAAGAGCTGACGGGTAGCGGGAACCGGACACTGGAAATAGGACAGAAGTCTTATAGTGTTAATATTGTCTATTCCTCCAAGATGGGATGGACCCTTATCGACTATATGCCACTGTCTGAAATTCTTCAGCCCATCCATACCTCCAACCGGCTGTTTTATTTCTCAGTCTGCGCTTTGCTGCTAATGAGCTGTCTTACCGCCTATTTATTGTACGTACAGGTGCAGGTGCCCGTCAGACAGCTGGTAGGCGGATTTCAGAAGCTCAAACAGGGGGATTATTCGGTCCGGATGGGGATCAAGGGCAGAAACGAGTTCAGCTTCCTCTCGATTCGGTTCAACAGCATGGTGGAGCAGATACAGGAACTGATTGAAAAGGTGCTGATGGAAAAGATCCATGTGCGGGAGGCCCGGCTGAAGCAGCTGCAGTCACAGATCAATCCCCATTTTTTCTACAATTGTTTCTCTTTCATTACAAGCATGGCCAAGCTGGACAATATGAAAGCAGTGGTGGGGATGTCCCATCATTTGTCCCGTTATTACCGGTACACCACCCGGCAGGAGCGGGAGATGGTCCCGCTTCCCGATGAGGTGGAGTTCGTGACGCATTACCTGGAGATTCAGAACATGAGAACGGGTCGCCTGAAGTACATCATCCATATTCCACCGCAAATGCGCAGAGTGGACATCCCTCCGCTTATGCTTCAGCCCTTGGTGGAGAATGCGGTGCTGCATGGCATAGAGCCTGTGGCACGGGCAGGGCAGGTCCGGATTACAGGCACCTGCGAGGGCAGAAAGATGATGTTGTCCGTTGAGGATGACGGGCAAGGCATGACCCCGGAAGAGATCGCTTTGCTGGAGGAGAGGCTGGGCCGGGCAATGGATGAAGAGATGGGCTGCGGGCTCTGGAATGTTCATCAACGGATGCGTCTGCGCTTTGGTGAAGAGGCGGGCATTGCCTTCGCACCATCACCGCTGGGAGGTCTGCAGGCCACGCTGTACTGGCTGCTGCCCGCAGATCCTTCCGAGAAGGCACTTAGGGAGGGACAAGAATGATTGAACTGCTGCTGGTGGATGATGAAACCTATGTAACCGAAAGTCTGGCCCGAACCATCCCCTGGGAGGTGCTTGGGGTGCGTGAGGTATACCAGGCCGCTTCTGCAACGGAAGCGCTGGAGATTCTGGAGCGGCAATCGATTGATATTATCGTTACGGATATTTCCATGCCCGGGATGGACGGGCTGCAGCTGATAGAGGCGGCAACCGCCCGCTGGCCGAATCTCCGCTGTATTCTCCTTACGGGGTATTCCGACTTTGGCTATGCCAAGAAAGCGATCCAGCTTCAAGCCATCGATTATATCCTAAAGCCGGTAAGCGATGAGGAATTCATGCAGAGTGTCTCTGCTGCCATTGAGTCTTTGAAGGATGAATGGGAAGCCCATGATAAGTATCATCAGCTGATGTATACCCGGAAAGGGGATTTCAGCGTGCTCCGCGGCAAGCTGATGCACGATCTGCTGCTTGGGAAACAAATGTCTGAACGGGCGCTTGTCCAGAAGCTAGGGGCCTATGAAATCGGTTTTGAGCCCGGGGCCGAGGCTGTGCTGCTGCTCATCCAGCTTGGAAGGCATTACTTGACGATGGACCCTAGTTCCATCTCTCTCATGGAATATGCCATCGGCAACATTGCCGAAGAGCTCTTTCACAGCCGTTTCTGTGTGTGGTTCTGCAAAGCCCCTCATGATTGCCTGGTGCTCCTCGTGGAACCGAATGATGAAACTAGACGCGAGCTTTTATCGACAAGTAATCACGAAGCCAAACGTCATGAATGGTTACAAGAGGCAATTACGCGTTTTCAGAGAGCGGTCAGCAACTATCTGAAGGGGGAGATCTCACTGACCGTTACAGAATGGTTTGTCTTTCCGGATGGAATGACGGCCGCATACCGCAGCGGACTCGGGTCCATGGTTTTGGCTTCGCCTGTGGATTCCGGTTCAGTGGTGTTTGTCAAGGATCGGTATTCACCGGAGCCGCTGGCTTTCAAACCGCTGGACAGCCTATACCGGCCGCCCACCCTGATTCATCTGCTGGAATCGAAGCAGTGGGAAGCTGTCCGCAGCAAGCTTGAGGATGTGTTCCGCGACATGGAGCACACCTCTTTTTCCAGAGAACATTTGTATGAGGTATTCCTGTCCATTACCAGTGCATTTATGTACATTGCCCACAAAAGCGGCCAGTTCATGCATCAGATTGACGAGCTTGTTCTGGACCCGCTGCTGGCACAGGATCTTAGTTCCTCCAGCGGGAGGCTTCAGGGATGGGCGTTTGAGCTGCTGGACAGACTTCAGGCAGAACTCTCGGAGAGCGATCAATACACGAAAAGCTATATCATCAAACAGGTGCATGCACTGGTCGGAAGTCCGTCGGGCCATGAATTGTCCGTGAAGACGATAGCCGACCAAGTCTATCTCCATCCGGTATATCTGTCCAAAATCTATAAAGCTGAGACGGGAGAAGCACTCGGGGATTATATCATCCGCATGCGTATGGAACGTGCCCTGTATCTGCTGAAGCATACGAACAAGAAAGTCTATGAGATTACGACGGAACTGGGCTACCAGAACCCGCAGTATTTCAGCAAAATGTTCAAAAAGCACTACGGGATGACCCCAAATGAGTTTCGAGAAGGATAGAGAAGAACGGTTAAATCAAGAGAGGGGGATAATGATGGGTGCGGACAGAAAAATCAGGTTGTCTGTACTGTTCCTGAGTGTCATGCTGGCGGTCAGTCTGGCAGGCTGTAAGGACAAGGATGCCGGGGATATCCCGCCGAATCCCAATTCAGACGTTATCTCCCCTGCGGTGGTTGCTAACAACAATGCCTACAAGGACAAGTATAACCCTGAAGTTACGGTCACTACTGCATGGGGTGTTGACCCGGAGCTGAAATTTAAGAACGGGGAATCCATTGAGCAAAATGTAGCCACACGCTGGGCCAAGGAGATGTTCGGCATTGAGATCCAAACCCTCTGGTCCATCACCGACACCAATGGCGCATTCGGGACCAAGCTGCGACTTGCGTTGTCGTCAGGCCAGGAAATGCCCGATATTGTGACCATCGGTACAGCAGACACCGCGGTTGCCCAGGATCTGATTGATTCCGGACTGTATGCCGAAGTAGGAGAACTCTTCGATGCCTATGCCTCATCTACCTGGAAGGAAGCGATGGCCCAGGACCCGGACGTGTGGAATCCCTACAGCCGCGGAGACCGGAAAATGGGTCTGCCTGTTCTTGATTATGCATATAATCATGACTATATTTTGTGGTACCGCCAGGATTGGCTGGATAAACTGCATCTGCAGGTGCCCGCCACCATGGAAGAGCTTGAAAAGGTCATGGAGGCCTTCAAAGCGCACAATCCGGACGGCCTGGCGCCCGATCAGGTTATTCCGCTAAGTATCGGCTTCAAATCGACGATGAGTACATGGATGGGGGACCCTTCCTGGATCTTCGGTGCTTATGGCGCTCTTCCAGATCAGTGGAACACCGGACCGGACGGCAAGCTGGAGTTCGGCTCTGTGAACCCTGCGATCGCGCAGGGGCTTGCGAAGCTGAGAGAATGGCACAGCAAGGGCTACATTCCTCAGGAGGCAGCGCTCTGGGATGAGAACAAGACTGCGGAGCCTGCTGTTGCCGGCATAGCGGGAATTATTCCCGGTCCTTACTGGATGAGCGGCTGGCCTTTGAAGGATACACTGCAGAATGTTCCGGGTGCAGTTTGGACACCGGGTGTCATTCCCGCCGGACCGGATGGAACCGTCATGCGCCATGGTACACCGTTCTCCAATGGAGTTACATTGATCAGCAAAGCCATGAAGCACCCGGAAGCCTTTTTTACCTACGAAAATTATCTGTTCGACAACTTTGCGGCCCCGCAAACGGGGAGCGGGCTGGAGAATGGGCTGTTCGCAGGTTATGACTATGAGCTGAGCGCCAGCGGCAAGATGCTGCCCAGTGACAAAATTTCCGGCGGCTACGTGAATAGCATCCGTTATCTGCTGGTCCGCGACGGAGCTCGTATCCCTTACGCCCAGCTTCAGGCGATGCTCAATCTTGCGGATGGCAAGGAGCCGTCTACCCGGCTGGAGAAGGATATCGCTGTGAATTATGGTAAAAGTACTCCGGCAGCGGCCAAATTGCTTTTACAGCAGAAGGACAAATCCCACAAAGACATGTTCACCGGACCCGCAACGGAAACCATGAAATCGAGGCTCGACTATCTGAACAACCTGGAGAATGAGGTGTTTAGTGCGATCATATACGGGGTACAGCCGCTGGCAGCTTTCGATGATTTTGTGGCGTCATGGAGAGCGGGCGGCGGTGAGCAGATTACCCGTGAAGTGAATGAATGGTACAATACTGTAAAGTCTGAAGAAAATGAGGCTGGTACTGTTCACTGAAGCTAAGCAAGGGGCTGCTCCATCTCCAGCTTCTTTCCCAATAAACCTATAACGGCTGTACTGTCCTGTGAGGGGCGGCGCAGCCGTTTCTATTTGTAATGGAAGTATGAAGCAGGGAGTGAGTGATTGTGTCCCCCCGCTTACGATGAAGTCAAACCATTGTTTTGTACAGTCCAAGAGTAAAAATAAACCTTTTCTCCCATACTACCGTTATTCTTGCTCGTTGCCGCTTCACATCAGATCCTTCAGGAGGTGTCCGTCCATGACTGCCCATCCGGCTCCTGCAATTTACATACAGCTCAAAAACCGGGTGACGGTACCCCAAGGCAAAGGTGTTCTGCTGCGGGATGTGGCTTATTTGATAACCGATCCGGAGTGGAGAGAGCCGCTGTATTCACTCCTGCTGCTGGACCCTGCCCAAAGTGACGGTAATCTGATCCTGATTGACCTGCTGACGGTCATTCCAAAGATTCAGGACCTTTTGCCGGGAGCAGATATTCAGCCGATTGGCGAAGGGCGGACCCTGGTGCAGATTGAAGGGCCTGTGGAGTCGCGGAAACCCTCCATTGCCTTGTTTATCCTGGTCTGGCTGCTGCTGTTCTTCGGCTCGGCGCTTACGATTATGAATTTCCATGCTGATGTCAGCATGCTGGAGGTGCAGGTCAGGATTGTTGAGATGCTGACGGGCCACAGGGATGAACATCCGTATGTGTTTCAGATTGCCTATTCGCTCGGCATCGGGTTTGGCATGGTGATTTTTTTCAATCATCTCTTTAAGAAAAAGTGGAACGAGGAGCCGACGCCGCTTGAAGTGGAGATGTTCCTCTACCAGAAAAATATCGACCATTATGTAGTCAACGAAGAGTACAGCAAACTAAAACGCCGTGGAGATGAAGCCTCCGGGCATTCGGAGGAATGAACATGACCGCACAGCTGACGCTGGCGCTGAATCTGCTGCTTGGCATTGCCGGAGGCATTGCGGTAGGCGGCGGGGTAATCGCTCTTTTCATCGTACTGGATATGGTACCCCGGCTGGCTCAGCTGACCTCCTCCTACGATAAAGTGCATTGGTATGAAGGGGCTATGGTGGGAGGCTCGCTGCTTGGCACCATGTCAGATTTCTGGAATTGGCGGATTACCGCCGGGCCTTTGGTAGAGCTTGCAGTAGGTCTGTTTGACGGGGTATTTGTCGGTATGCTGGCTGCGGCCCTGACCGAGGTACTGAATGTGCTGCCTATACTGGCCAAGCGTCTGCATATGACTCACCTGCTCTTCGGGCTGCTCATGGCAATGGTCTGCGGCAAGGTTGCGGGCTCTTTGTTCGATTGGTTTGTGTACCGACAGTAAAAGGAGGTTATGGTGTGATAAAGTATGTTCACAGCGGATATTACATGGAAGAACCGCATGACAAGGAACAGGAGTCTGGAAAGGACGGTGAGGATGCCAGGGGGCAATCCGAGGAGGCTTCCAGTACAAATGATCAATCTGCGGCTTCTGCCGGAGCCGAACCTGGGGCTGCTATGGAAGACGGAAGTGAAGCAGAGACAGGGACAACCAAGATGGAAGCATCGGCAGAGCTGGGTACCGCTGATGGAGACTCCCCACAAGCGGATGCGGGCAATGCAACCCGGACACCTGATACAAAGGGGGCTACAGCTAAAGACAAGGCCGACGCAGAGGCTTCATCTCCCGGAGTCTGCCAGACTCAGGATACTGAAGCAGCGGAGGAACCCGGTGCAGAAGAGCCGGGGAACGGCGGGAAGGGATTCCTGGCCTCTTTGTTTGGAGATGACGAGGAGACCGGGGAAGCGGAGACCGAGACACATGCCGATGTTGATGCAAAGGCAGACGAAGGGACAGGGAGACAGGACACTGAAGCCTCTGGTGAGCTTGGTACAGGGGATCAGTCGACTGACAGTCCACCCGCTATAGCTGGAAAGACAGATGATGAAGCCAGCCATCCCAAAGGCAGCGATGTGGACAGCGGTGTGGACATGGGTGTGGACGCCGGGGCAACCGGATATAGCAACGATCTTGAGCCATCGGATGGGGTAGGCACACCGGATCAAGAAGGAACACAGGATCAAGAAGGAACGGCAAAAACCGAGGAACCCTCCACAACCGTTGATTCTGCACAAGGCAGCACCAGTGCCCCTAAGAGTTCAGCCGGAGATGGTACACAGGATGCTGAAGCATCGGAGGAACTGGGATCAGAGGAGCCGGAGAGCAAGAAAAAGGGCTTTTTTGCCCGATTGTTCGGAGACGATGAGGAGTCAGAGGACGACGGATCTGAGACAGAACCGGATGATGGAGCTGCCGACAAGCAGTCCGGGGAAGGGTCAGCAGGGAAAGTCCAGGCGAGCCCATCCGATCCAAAAGGAAAAAGTGCAAAGAAAACTAATGAGGATAAGGCGGAAAATAAGAAGAACGAGGATCCCCTGCAGGAGAAACGCGATGCGGAGCTGTCCAATTCTCTCAAGCAGTCTATCACTTATTGGCAGGGGGATGATACAATCCCGCTTAAGCTGGAGGATACCAAAAATACACTTACCGAAGTGATGGGTTTGGGTTCATCCTTTGATGTGGTGCTCCGGGAGATGACCTTTGGCGGGCGCAAGGCGGCACTGCTGTGCATCAGCGGATTCGCCAAAGATACGATCATCGATGAAATCCTTAAGCGCTTGACGTATCTTACCCCTGAGAATATTTCCACGGATGTCCTGGCCAGCTTTATGACAGAATTCATTCCTCACTTGCAGGTGGAGAAAGGGGAATTATTAAGCGAGAGCATCAACAAGGTCCTTTCAGGAATGAGTGTTTTTTTTCTTGAAGGTGAGACTAAAGTTATCATCATGGATACCCGTTCCTATCCCTCGCGCAATCCCGATGAACCCTCTATTGAACGGGTAGTACGCGGAGCCAGGGACGGATTCACAGAGACACTCCTGAGCAATGTCGCTCTAGTCAGAAGACGGATCCGCGATCCAGGTCTGAAGTATGAGTTACACCAGGTGGGCCGCCGCACACGTACGGATGTCTGTGTGGCATATATTGACGATATTGTTGATAAAACTCAGGTGAAGGCTGTTACCGACAAAATTAAAAGTGTGAATATTGAGGGGATCCCGCTTGCTGACAAACAGCTGGAGGAAGCTATCGTGGACGGGGGGTGGAATCCCTACCCGATGGTACGCTATTCAGAGCGACCGGACGTTGTCGCATCCCATCTGCTGGAAGGCAGGGTGGTGGTTTTTGTCGACACTTCACCGAGCGTAATGGTTCTGCCGACAACCTTTTTTGATCTATGCCAGCACGCTGAGGAGAACCGTCAGACCCCATTTATGGGGACATATCTGCGCTGGGTACGCTTCATTGGGATTTTCGCCTCATTGTTCCTGCTGCCGCTCTGGATGCTGCTCGTAATTCACCCTGAGCTGAAACCGGCAGTGCTTGATTTCATCGGACCGCAGAAAACGGCCAAAATTCCGCTCCTTGCCCAATTTCTTCTCGTCGAGCTTGGGGTCGATCTGCTCCGAATGGCAGCTGTGCACACTCCGACCCCGCTCGGCTCGGCGATGGGTCTCATTGCCGCCATCCTGGTGGGTGACATCGCCGTTAAGACAGGCCTCTTCGTCAATGAAGTGGTGCTGTATATGGCTGTCGCATCTATTGGTATGTTTGCCACACCGAGTTATGAGCTGGGGCTGGCCAACCGGATTGTCAGGCTTGCACTGCTGCTCGCCGTGGCAGCGTTCCAGGTGCCGGGCTTTATGATCGGCTCTACGCTGCTGGTGATTCTGCTGACTACGCACCGTTCCTACAATTCTTCTTATATGTGGCCGTTTATACCGTTTAATGCAAAGGAGATGGGCGCGATTCTTCTGCGTCAGCCGGTTCTCAGCTCCAAAACAAGGCCATCCTTCAACAAAACCAGAGACAATACACGGATGGCGCCCGTTCAGAAGAAAAAGGACAAGTCGTAGTAAAATACAAATCAACTGCAAATTAGTCCATTCAATGGTGTTCCCTTTGTCTGCTATACTGAATACACTAAATAGACAGGGTGGAACAAGACTTTCCACAGAAATTGGAGGACTGCACAAATGTTTTTACACGGGACGAGCCGAATTAATGATGCCAATCATCTGGAGATTGGCGGATGTGATGTGACAGAATTGAAGGCGGAGTATGGTACCCCGCTATATATAGTGGACGAGCAATTGGTCCGCCGCCGGTGCCGCGAGTACATGGAGGCTTTTACCGCATCCGGGCTCGGATTTCAGGTTGCTTATGCCAGCAAAGCCTTCTCGGTTATGGCGATGTGCCGCTTGGCCGACGAAGAAGGACTGTCTCTGGATGTTGTATCGGATGGGGAGTTGTATACTGCGCTTCAGGCCGGATTTCCGGCAGAGCGTATCCATTTCCACGGCAACAACAAAACGCCGGATGAAATGGAGATGGCGATTGATGCCGGAATCGGCTGCTTCGTGGTCGACAATCTGGTGGAGCTCAGCATGCTGCAGGCCATTGCCCAGCGCAAGGAAGTCACCGTTAATATCTTGCTGCGGGTGACCCCGGGTGTAGAGGCGCATGCCCATCACGCGTATGCTTCCACCGGCCAGACCGATTCAAAGTTTGGTTTCGATATTGGCAATGGCTCTGCGCAGGAAGCGGTAAGACTGGCTTCGGAGAAAAACAATCTCCACCTGCTGGGCGTTCACTCCCATATCGGTTCACAGATTTTTGAAACGGAAGGTTTCGAGCTTGCGGTAGAGCGGATTGCTGAATTTACACGGAAGGTAAAGGAAGACCTTGGTGTATCGTTCCCGGTAGTCAATCTCGGCGGCGGCTTCGGTATTCGTTATGTGGAAGGTGATACACCGCTGAAGGTATCTGAATATGTCGCAGCGATCACGGGTGCGGTGAAGATGCATTTTGCCGGTATTGGCGAGTCGCTGCCACAAATCTGGGTAGAGCCTGGCCGCAGCATTGTGGGCGATGCCGGAACTACGCTCTACACTGTTGGTACGAACAAAGAGATTCCAGGTGTGCGTAAATATGTTGCCGTTGACGGCGGAATGACTGACAATCCGCGTCCGGCACTCTATGAATCCAAATATGAGGCACTGCTGGCCAACCGTGCGGCTGAACCGAATGAAGAAACAGTATCCATTGCCGGCAAATGCTGCGAAAGCGGTGATATGCTGATCTGGGATGTGGAATTGCCGAAGGTGGAGAGCGGGGATCTGCTCGCCGTAGCCTGCACAGGGGCCTATAACTACTCGATGGCCAGCAATTATAACCGGATTCGCCGTCCGGCAGTTGTATTCGTGCAGAACGGGCAAAGTGATCTTGTGGTCCGGCGCGAGTCTCATCAGGACATTATTGCCAATGATGTGATCCCGGCTCGCATTGCGAAGCAGACGGTGATGAAGTAAGTTATTACTTTGGAGAATGTGAAGCAGCATACAGCAGGCGGAATTCTCTTCCGTCTGCTTTGCTTTGTGCGTGATTTCATAGTAAACTAATAAAAGTGTTCAACATCTGTAATTTCGAAAGGGGTATTTACATATGGCAAAGCAAGCGAAAATTACTCTTGAAAATGGCGGCGTCGTGCTGATCGATCTGTTTGAAAATGATGCACCTAACACGGTTGCCAACTTCGAAAAGCTGGCGAAAGACGGCTTTTACAACGGTCTGGTCTTCCACCGTGTGATTCCTGGCTTCGTAGCTCAAGGCGGTTGCCCAAATGGTACAGGCTCCGGCGGCCCAGGCTACACCATCAACTGCGAGATCAACCCGAACAAGCATGAACGCGGTTCGCTGGCTATGGCGCATGCCGGCAAAAACACTGGCGGAAGCCAATTCTACATCGCTTATGCTCCACAACCACACCTAGACGGCGTACACACCGTATTCGGTAAAGTTGTAGAAGGTATGGACAAGGTAGATGCGTTCCAGGGGCGCGACAAAATGACTTCGGTGGAAATTATCGAAGCTTAATTTTCTTAATCGTTGTACGAGTTCGAAAAAGCAGATCTCTCAAAAGGGGGTCTGCTTTTTTTTGCTGTGCATACGAGCTTGTCACACTATTGTCCCGAGGGCGTACACGTCCTTGACGGATACTGGCTAAACTAGAGCTCCCCTTGTCAGAAATACCATGCCTACGTCGACAATCTTAATATATCATGATATATTATTATGTATAATCACGAAAAATCAGAGTCAGGAGATAGTGAAAGTCATGAACGAACCGACTTCTTCCAAGCCGATGTATGAGAAAATATTTGACGAAGTGAAGGAAAGCATATTGACTCAAGCCTATAGGCTTGGAGAACGTGTACCTTCCGAAAAAGAGCTTGCCGAAACCTATAATGTAAGCCGGATTACCAGTAAAAAAGCACTGGAGCTGCTGGCAGCAGAGCATTTGATCGTCCGCAAGCCGGGCAGGGGGTCTTTTGTGGCTGATCCTGCCACTGAACCTCAGGAATTACCGGGAGGATCAGGCAGCCGGGGCACTGCAATTAACACGGAGGAGAAAACCATAGGGCTGATCATAACGGACTTCGGCAACAGTTACGGGACCGGGCTGATCTACGGTATGGAACAGGCCTCGCGTGATAACGACTGTTTTCTGGTCTTGCGGAGAACCTTCGGGATTCCTGAGAATGAGGAGCAATCCATCCAGAAACTGCTCAACCTGGGCGTGGATGGACTGATTATTTTCCCGGCACAGGGCGAATATTTCAATGCTGAGATTCTCAAGCTGGTCATTGGGCAATTCCCGCTGGTACTGGTAGACCGTCATTTGAAGGGAGTTGCCGCGGCATCAATCAGCTCGGACAATCTTCAGGCTGCGCTGGAAGCCACCGAATATTTGTTCGATCTGGGGCACACGCATATCTCGTTTCTGTCCCCTCCGCCGGTGGATACAACGGCCGTCGAAGACCGGATAGAAGGCTTCATTCAGGCTCACGCCCAGCGGGGGATTATGGTGGACAAAGAGCTGTGGGTCAGCGACCTAACTTCGACACTTCCTAAGTTTTTTAACCCGGATAATATTGAAAGGGATATAGCGCGCCTGATCTCTCATCTGGAGAGTCATCCTTCGATTACCGCCCTGTTTGCCATAGAGTACAATATTGCCTTGCTCGCCAAAACAGCAGTGGAACGCCTGGGGCTGCGAATACCTGAAGACATTTCGATTATTTGCTTCGACAGTCCGCCGACACATCTCGGAGGCGGCTATTCCTTCACCCATATGCGCCAGAATGAGGAGGAGATGGGGCGGATCGCTGTAGAAAATGTGCTGAGTCTAATGAACGGGCATTCCGTACCCCATAAAGTAATGCTGGAAGCGAAGCTGATCCCCGGCAGCTCAACCGGACCTGCGGTCCAGAACAAAGGACATTAACCAGAAGACCCATTCTACCGGATGGGTTTTTTTGTGGTTTAGAAATGCTTGATGATTCGGATTCTGTCACTGTTATTGATATATCATTTCAACTAAAATATTGATTGACATATTAATCGCATACCAATATACTATTCAATGTAAGCGCTTAATAAAAACATAAAGATAGGGAGGTTATCCTGCTGAATACCTCAAAAGAAATACCTCATTCCATACAGCGTCTGTCCGCGCGGGTCAGAGAGACACTGCCGGACCGTCCTAAACTGGCAAGCATGTTCGAGCAATGTCTATCGAACACCTGGCATACCACAATTCAACACCAGCGGGATGGAACGACTTTTGTCATTACCGGGGATATACCAGCCATGTGGCTGAGGGATTCTGCCGCTCAGGTCAGGCCTTTTCTAATCCTGGCCGCTGAAGATGAAGCCATAGCAGATATGATCGAAGGCTTGGTGAAACGCCAGTTTGCGTTTATCGAATTGGATGCTTATGCCAACGCGTTTAACCGCGATGCGAACGGCCAAGGGCATCAGAAGGACCTGACGGTCATGAATCCGTGGATTTGGGAGCGAAAATATGAAATTGATTCCTTGTGTTATCCTGTCCAGCTCAGTTATCTGCTGTGGAAGAACACCGGGCGGATCACTCCGTTCGATGATGCTTTTGTAAAAGGGGTCTGGCGGATCATCAGCCTCTGGACCACGGAACAGCATCATGAACGTGATTCCGCATATACGTTTCAGCGAACGGATTGTCCACCCACCGATACCCTGGTCCGTGAAGGAAAGGGCAGTATGACCTCCTACACGGGAATGACGTGGTCTGGGTTTCGTCCAAGCGATGATGCCTGCGAATATGGCTATCTGATACCGTCTAATATGTTCGCCGTCGTTGTCTTGCGGTATGTATGCGAAATTGCCGGAGAGGTGCTGAATAATCCGGAGCTTGCGGCAGCAGCACAACATCTGCTGGAGGAGATCGATGGAGGCATACGGCAATACGGGCTTGTGAACCATCCTGAATATGGGACTATGTATGCGTATGAGACAGACGGATTGGGCAGCGTGAACCTGATGGATGATGCGAATGTTCCGAGTCTGCTGTCGAGTCCTTATCTCGGCTATACGTCTGCTGATGATCCGGTCTATATGAATACACGCAGATTTATTCTGAGCCAAAGTAACCCCTACTACTTTTCAGGAACTGCTGCAGCGGGTATTGGCAGTCCCCATACCCCCAGCCGATATATTTGGCCTATTGCCCTGGCGGTACAGGGAATGACATCAGGCAGTGCCGAAGAGCGGCAATCCATGCTTAATCTGCTGGAACATTCCGATGCAGGCACCGGATATATGCATGAAGCCTTCCACGCAGACCACCCTGCCGAGTATACCCGCCCCTGGTTCTCTTGGGCCAATATGATGTTCTGTGAGCTGGTGCTGATGTGCTGCGGGATTGAAATCAAGCGGAGTTGAAGGAACGGCAACAATGACATACCAAATAGTGTAAGGGGGATACAACAATGAAAAAATGGTTGATTACGACGCTTTCCCTGGTAATGCTCTCCGCCTTGGCAGCAGGATGCGGCGGGAATTCGGACAATTCCGGAACACCCGCAGCCAAAAACAGCGGAACAGACGCTGGCAGCAAAACCGAGAAGACAGAGCTTACCTTCTGGGGGGACTGGGGGGGAGAAGGACAGAAGCAGTTCGAGACCATGGTCGACACCTTTAACAAATCCCAGGATAAGATTCATGTGAAATATGTGCTGCAGCAGGATATGATCACGAAGTTTTTGACGGCTGCCACGAATGGCGGCGCCCCTGACGTCCTGTTCTGGGACCGCTGGCGGACCTCACTCTATGCCCCCAAAAATGTGCTGCATCCTGTGGATGAATATTTGACACGGGACGGGATCTCCAAAGATGACTTTTACAGCGAATCGCTGACGGAGCTCTCTTATAACGATAAATTGTACGGCCTACCGCTTACGGTAGATGCACGGGCCCTCTTCTATAATAAGAAGCTGCTGGCAGAGGCCGGGCTTCAGCCCCCGACAACCTGGGATGAGCTGGAAACCGCAGCCGCGAAGATGACCAAATGGAAGGGCAACAAGCTTGAAGTCGCCGGCTTCTCGATGGCTGACCTGGGTTTGTTCAATATGTACCTCCAGCAGGCCGGCGGCACCATGCTGACCGAGGATGGAAAGACCAACTTTAATAATGATAAAGGCAAGCAGGTCTTGGAATTCTGGGACCGTTTGATGAACAAAGACAAGGTGTACAAGGTGGGCTTTGAACTGGGACTGGGAGAAGGGCAGGATGCCTTTGTTACCGGCAAGGTTGCCATGCTCTATTCCGGTCCATGGATGCTGAGTACCTACAATAAATATGGCAAAGACCTCGATTACGGTGTCGTTCCGCCTCCCGCAGGTCCGAATGGCGACAAGGGCAGTGTAATGGGCGGCTTCGGCCTCGTCATTCCAGAAGGCTCTAAGCATCATGATGAGGCATGGGAATTCATCAAATGGTGGACGGCCAACAAGGACAACGCATTGCTCTGGGCCAAGACCAGTCTCAATCTGCCGGGCTTCAAGCCCTCCATGGAGGACCCGTTCTTCCAGAATGATCCGCTGTGGAAACCGTTTTTGGAAACGCTGGAATTTGCCAAAGTCCGTCCTTCGCACCCCGGCTACTCTGTAATGGAGACGGACGCTCTGGCACCTAATCTCCAGCTGAACCAGCAGAACAAGCTGAGTATTGAGGATACCCTGAAGAAATCCCAGGAACAAGGGGACAAAATGCTCAAGGATAATGAAGTTGTAAAGTAGACGGTTGCCAGCGGCAGGGGATAATCCCCTGCTGCGATGGAGTCTTGCTGCATGATGAAGGGGGGAAGTTATATGGCTTCCATGAGAAAGGTGGAAAGACACCAGGCGCGGACAGCATATTTGTTCATCACGCCAACGGTGCTGCTGTTCGCGGTGTTTACAGTCATACCTGTAGTGATGGCCTTATATTTAAGCTTTACTAATTATGACGTGCTCAGCAGAAATGACTGGATTGGCCTCGACAACTACCGGCGGCTGATCGATGATGATCTGCTATGGAAGACATTCCGCAATGTCTTTTTGTATTCGGTGATTTTTGTCCCGCTTAATATTCTGATTTCATTGCTCCTCGGGCTGCTGCTAAGCCGGGCATGGCGCGGGGTCAAGCTGTTCCGCACCTTCTATTATCTGCCTACGCTGACTTCGGCTGTTGCAGCGGCAACCGTATGGATCTGGCTGCTGCATCCGGAATTCGGTCTGGTCAACGGTCTGCTCTCCTATGTCGGGATTACCGGACCCGCCTGGCTGTCCGAGACGAGAACGGCCATGCTGTCGATTGTCATGCTGACCCTGTGGCAGTCGGTCGGCTCCAATATGATTATTTATCTGGCCGGTCTGCAGGGAGTCCCGGATTATCTATACGAATCGGCGCGGCTGGACGGAGCGGGTAAACTGGACTGCTTCCGGTTTATCACCTGGCCGCAGCTCCGGCCAACTACCTTCCTGGTCAGCACGATGGCCATTATCGGTGCACTGCAGCTGTTCGACCAGGCATTCGTTCTGACACAGGGGGGGCCGGCGAATGTTACCAAAACACCAGTCTATCTGATCTACCAGCAGGGCTTCAACCAGTTGCAGATGGGGTATGCTTCAGCTCAGGCCTTTGTGCTGGCCATGGCTATTCTGGTGTTCTCACTAATCAACATGCGGATATCCAAAGCCGAAGAGCCGGTCGTATGAGCAGGATAGCCCGGAAAAAGGAGGTATACAGGCATGGGTGTTACCGGCGGCTCTGCCATGAAGCGGGGCTTTAACAAAACTGTGTATTATATCGTGTGTATTCTTATCGCTATAGCTATGTTCCTGCCATTCTACTGGAGCGTGCTGACGTCCCTGAAGCCGGATGATGAGATTTTCGCTATGCCCATTAAGTGGTTTCCGGATCATTTAACCTTTGAACATTACCGTAAAGCGTTTACGACGGTACCCTTTGCACTTTATTTCTGGAACTCGCTGGTCCTGGCTTTAGCCGGTGTACTCGCTAATCTGTTCTTTGGCTCACTCAGCGGCTATGCCTTTGCGAAGCTGAAGTTCAGACTGAATAAGCCCATCTTCCGCGTGCTGCTCGCCGCCATGATGATTCCCGGTATTGTAACCATGATTCCGACGGTATATGTCATGCGCCATATTCCGTTTGCCGGTGGTAATGACTTCTTTGGCAGTGGCGGGAATGGCTTGATGAACTCGTTTTGGGGCATTATTCTGCCGGGGGCATCCGGTACTTTTGCGGTGTTCTTCATGCGCCAATTTTTCCTCACCTTACCCAGTGACATGATGGAAATGGCCCGGATCGAGGGCTGCAGGGAATTTATGATCTTTTGGCGCATTTATCTGCCTCTGACCAAGCCGGCCCTGGCTACCTTGAGCATTTTTACTTTTCAGGCAGGCTGGAACGGCTTCCTATGGCCGATGATCGTGCTGAATGACCCGGACAAGGCGACCATCCAAATGGGGCTGCAGGCCTTCTCCTATAATTTTCAGACGGATTACGGGCCCATGATGGCGGGGGCGCTGGTGGCGATTTTGCCAATACTTGTGCTGTTTCTGGCCTTGCAGCGTTATTTTGTACAGGGCATTGCGTTCAGCGGTATCAAAGGTTAGCGGAGGCTGGCAATAGATCAACAGATATGGGGGGAGAGCCTTATGAAGCAAATGAAGGTTGAAGCTGCATTATGGGAGGAACGGGCAGACGAGGCGCAGGAAGCGCTGGATCATTTCTTCTGGAATGAGTCCATTGGAATGTATAACATCGCAACGCCTTGCCCGGACGGGGAGTGCAACACTGTATTTCACTACTGGTGGATGGCGCATGCCGTGGATGTGCTGGTGGATGGTCTGCTGCGGACGAATAACGGACGTTACGAAGACCGCCTCGCTTCGCTGCATGAAGGTCTACTGCGCCGCAATGGCGGAGTATGGCCAAATGAGCTCTATGATGATATGGAGTGGATGGCCTTGGCCTGGTTTCGCGCCTATCAGGCAACCGGGAAGACTCGCTACAAGGAGACTGCGCTGTTGTTGTGGCAGGACATCCAGACCGGCTGGAATACCCACATGGGAGGGGGGATTGCCTGGCAGAAATCACAGCTTGATTACAAAAACACCCCGGCCAACGCACCGGCTGCCATTTTGGCCGCCCGGTTGTATCAGTCCTTCGCCGATCCGCAGGATCTGGAATGGGCAGAGAATATTTTCCATTGGCAAAAGCACCATCTCGTCAACCCGGAGACTGGTTTTGTCTGGGATGGTATGAACCGTGCCGGTGACGGCTCAACCGATAAGGATTGGAAATACACCTACAATCAAGGGGTATATATCGGTGCGGCCATCGAATTGTACCGGATTAAGGGGCAGGCTGCTTACCTTGAAGACGCCCGGCAGACCTTCACCGCTGCTGTTAAGGAGCTGGCCGATCCGCAGTCCGGTATTTTGCCGGATGAGGGGGATGGGGACGGCGGGCTGTTCAAGGGTATTCTGGTCCGCTATGCTGCGGAATGGGTCAAGGCTGATCCGGAAGCAAGTGAAGCCGTGTCTTTTCTGCACAGAAATGCAGAACGGCTCTGGGGGAGCGGGAAGGGTGCGGATGGCGCCTTGTTTGGTACAGACTGGAGCCGCCCGCCTGCCGGTATTATCCAGCTCAGCTCCCAGCTTAGCGGCATCATGCTGCTGGAACGGCTGGCGGAGCTAAGCAGGATAACTGGTAACTAATTTATACCAGCATTTTTAGTCCGATTCGCATACCCATGATCCTGATATATGAGGTGATCTGATGGACATTTCCGCAGAAGCGGTAACGAAGGCGGATTGGCCGGCGCGTGCGGACGAGGCCCAGCGAAGCCTGAAGAAGCATTTTTACAATGAAAAAACCGGAATTATGAATCAGTGGTTTCCGCGAGAGTACTTCCGGCCGGATGACAACTTCTATTATTGGTGGCATGCTCATGTGCTCGATGTTCTTGTAGATGCTTATGAGCGTACTCATGACCCTGAATTAGCCTTGCAGATCCGGGAGTACAGCCGCAGTCTGCGTGCTTATAATGGCGGGACCTTTCTCCACAATTATTATGATGATATGGAATGGACCGCGCTTGCGCTGCTGCGGGCGTTCCAGGCTACCGGTGAAGAGGAGTACAAAACCGCTGTATTGGAGCTATGGACGGATATTCAAACCGCGTGGAACGATCATTTCGGCGGAGGAATGTCCTGGAAGAAGGATCAGCTGGATTACAAGAATACCCCGGCCAATGCGCCTGCCGCTATTTTGGCTGCCCGTCTGTACAGCCTGCTGCGGAATCCGGAGGATTTGGAGTGGGCGGTCCGCATATTCGAATGGAACCAGGCTCATCTGGTTGATCCGGGTTCAGGCTTGGTGTGGGACGGGATCAACCGGCTGGGAGACGGCAGAGTTGACTATGATTGGGCATTCACTTACTGCCAGGGCGTATTCTTAGGGGCAGGAGTGGAATTGTACCGCGTTACCCGGGAACAGAAATATGCAGATGCTGCTCTCCGCACGGCCGGGGCCTGCATCAACCGGCTGTGCGACCCGGATACGCTGCTGCTGCCTGATGAAGGCATTGATGACACCGGTTTGTTCAAAGGAATTCTGATCCGTTATTTTGCTCAGTTGGAGAAGCAGTTCCCCGGAGCAATACCTGTCCGTGAGGTTATTCTGGCTAACGCGGATGCTTTATGGAATAAAGGGCTGGACCACCGGTCAGTGTTGTGCGGCCCCTCTTGGGAACTGAAGCCTATACTGCCGGTTCAGCTTAGTGTACAGCTCAGCGGACTGATGCTGCTTGAAGGTGCAGCCGTTATGCAGAGGAGATCTACATCAAGTGAACTTGAATAATAACAGAATCATATTCTATAGCTTTGGAAATGATCCAAGGAGATGATGTGATGAGGAAAAGAGTTAACGGCAGAGTCGGATTGGGCTTAAGATGTTTGCTGGCTTTCCTGCTGGTCTGGCCACTAATGATGGGCACCTTCACTGTGCCACAGGCATCCGCATTAGACAATGGTCTTGCACAGACTCCGCCGATGGGCTGGAACAGCTGGAACTACTACGCTTGCAATGTGGATGAGAACAAGATTAAGGAGGCGGCTGATCTGCTGGTTAGCACCGGGATGAAGGATGCCGGCTATAAATATGTCGTGATTGACGACTGCTGGCAGACCGGCCGCGATGCGAACGGAAATATTCTGGCCGATCCGGTCAAGTTCCCCAGCGGTATGAAGGCGCTTGCGGATTATGTTCACAGCAAGGGGCTGCTGTTCGGGCTCTATACGGATGCAGGTTATACCACCTGCGCAGGAAGGCCGGGGATGTACAACCATGAGGTTCAGGATGCCCTGACCTTCGCGTCCTGGGATGTGGACTATGTGAAGGTAGACTGGTGTGATAACAGGGGGATGGACCCGCAGGCAAGGTATACGCTGATCCGGGATGCGCTTTTGAATTCCGGGCGCGATATCCTGTTCAGCATCTGCAACTGGGGCATCAACAAGCCTTGGGTGTGGGGGCCTGAAACAGGGAACATGTGGCGGACAACAGATGATATCTTTGATTTTTGGCAGCGGGTGACCTGGATTATCGATCAGAACTATCCCCTGGCTAACTTTGCCGGACCGGGCAGGTGGAATGACCCTGATATGCTAATGGTAGGCAATTATGGAGCGGGGGCTGTTTTTGGAGAGGGAATGACAGATACCGAATACCGTTCCCATTATTCGATGTGGGCGATTATGGCTGCACCGCTGATCGCCGGGAATAACCTTTCCAGCATGAGCGCATATACCCAGGCAACTCTGATGAATTCTGAGGTGATTGCTGTAGATCAGGACCCGCTCGGCAGACAGGGCGTACTGGTTAGCGATGTAGACGGCAAACAGGTATTTTCCAAACTGCTGCAGACCCCGGGCACCAGGGCCGTTGTCCTGTTCAACCGGTCGGAAACAGCTGCTTCTATGACCGTGAATTTCACCAGTCTGGGACTAGGCTCATCAGCCGCCGTCCGGGACTTGTGGCAGAAGTCGAATCTGGGCACTTATAACGGAAGCTATTCGGCAACCGTTCCCCCGCATGGCACAGTAATGGTGAAGCTGACCAGCACGGAAGCAACGACGAGTCCCGTCGTCTCCGGCAAAACCTACCGGATCATCCCCAAATCAACCGGACTATCGGCGGCAGTCGAAGCTTCCTCCACACAAAATGGAGCCAAGGTGCTGCAATGGGATTACGGCATTTCCCAAAATGACAAATGGACCGTTACTTCGACTCCTGGAGGATTCTATAAGCTCATTAATGTGAACAGCGGCAAAGCGCTGGCCGTAGAGAACGGGGACCCCAACAACAACGCAAAAGTCATTCAATGGGACTATGGCACAACCGGCAACGACCAGTGGCAGATTGAAGGCATTGGCCAGGGATATTACAAGATCATTAACAAGCTCTCCGGCAAATCCCTCAATGTGGCGGATAATTCGCTGGTCAGCGGTGGCGGATTCATTCAATGGACCTATGGAGCGGCGGATAATATGACCTTCCAGATGGTTGAAACCGATGTGACCTATGAAGCGGAAGCCGCTGTGCTGCATTCTCTCTCCACGGAATCCACTCATCAGGGCTATACGGGCAAAGGCTACATCTCAGGCTGGAACGCCAACGGGAAGTGGGTGGACTTTAACGTCATTGCCGATACAGCCGGAGTCTACAATTTGACCTTCCGTTATTCCGGCGGAGCAGGTAACGCAGGGCGTTATCTGTATGTAAACGGGGCAGGGGTTGTCAATAATGTGGTGTTCAACGGGACGGGGAGCTGGGATTCCTATAACACCGTTACTATACCGAATGTCACCCTGAACAGCGGCAGCAACACAATTTCATTAATCTATGATACCGGTAAGGGAAGTGCGAATTATCTGAATCTCGATCATCTGAAAGTATCCCACTGACAATGAAAGGGGCAATGAACGTGACCCACTGGAAAAAACTCTGTTCCGCCGCTTTGCCTGCCGTGCTGGCCCTATCTCTGCTCACTCCTGGTGCGGGTTCGAAAGCGGAGGCCTTCACCGCTTCAAATGCTGATGATGCCATGACGGCGCTGGTAAATGTCTTCTACGACTCATCCGCAAAATACTTCTTTGTCAATAGCGACCATCAGATTCACCCGGAGCACGCATACGGGCCGGATAGCGGCCTCTATACGGATTTCTGGTGGGAAGCACAGCTCTGGGAAACGGTAATGGATGCATACGAACGCACTAACAGCCCGGTATACCGGACGATGATTGATAATATCTATACCGGCTTCAATACCAAGTATCCTGATATGATGACCAATGCGTTCAATGACGATCTGGGCTGGTGGGCACTGGCCTGTATGAGGGCTTACGAACTAACCGGAACTGCTGAGTACCTTAACCGCGGGAGCTATCTGTTCGACCAAATCTATTCGGAATGGGACACGGCTTATAGCGGGGGCATCTGGTGGAGAAGGGACGCACATACTCCGGGACAGGCGAACGCCCAAAAAAACATGGCGACCAATGCTCCAATGGTCATGACGGCCGTCAAGCTCCGCAATGCCTATAATAATTCCGCATATCTGACCAAAGCCACTCAAATCTACAACTGGACCAAGTCAACTCTGGTGAACGGGAGCAAGGTCAACGATCATATCGAAGGGACGGGCAGCGGCATCGTCAAGGATTGGGACTTTACCTATAACTATGGAACTTTTCTCGGAGCCGCCGTTTCTATGTACCAGGCGACTGGAACTTCCGCTTATCTCACAGATGCCAATACTGCCGCCCAATATGTTGTGAACAAAATGGTGTCCGCTCAAAGCCTGATGTATGAAGGGGAAAATGATGCCGCCGGCTTCAAAATGGTCTTCATCCGTAACCTGAACCGTCTGCGCGTACAAGGCGGTCAAACGCAATATTTAAGTTTTCTTCAGCAAAACGCTACACAAGCCTGGAATCACCGGCGGGTCTCCGATCAGATTATTGGCAGCGACTGGCTCCGCCCTACAGGCACTTCCTATGTGCAAAGTCTGGCTGCAGCAGCGGGAGCTTCTATTCTCCAGCTTGTACCAGCTGACGGCTACACCGGCTATATTGCCGGGAACGGCGCATATGAAGCGGAGAATGCGCGGCGGACCCTGGCCTCCGGCGGAGGGATGATTAATGAAAGCACCAATGCCGGTTTTAGCGGAAGAGGCTATGTGGGAGGGTGGAACACGACCGGAACATCCATCGACTTTTATGTTAACCAGAATACATCTGGGTCCAAAACAGTGACCTTCCGTTACGCTGCGGCCGCCGGCAGTGCATCGCGATATGTAAAAGTGAATGGAGTTGTGGTTGCAGCCAATCTGGTGTTCAATTCAACCTCGAGCTGGAGTACCTACGGAACTGTATCCGTATCAATACCGCTGAATGCAGGCTCCAATACAATTCAACTGGGGTATGACAGCACATTGGGGAATTCGAATTATCTGAATGTGGATTTGCTGAGCGGTTTGTAAATCGTTAACAGAGGGTGACCCAGAGCCTGGAAACAGGCTGGCGGGTCACCCTCTTAACTATCATAGCATGGTATATCATGCGACAATTATCCATACTTCTCTAGTCTTTCTCCATATGCATTGTATGCGTTATCACCTATATTAATTAATGAATAGTACAGTTAATGAGAAGGAGAATGAATGATGTCCAAAATTACATTTATCGGTGCCGGAAGTACAGTTTTTGCCAAGAATGTGTTAGGTGACTGTATGGGGACAGAGGCCCTGCAGGGCTTTGAGCTTGCTTTGTTCGACATCGATCTGGAACGGCTGGAGGATTCCAGAAGCATGCTGAACAATATTAAGGCCAGCACCGGCAGCACATGTATGGTGAAGACCTATACCGACCGGAAGGAAGCGCTGCGCGGTGCCAAGTACGTGATCAATGCGATCCAGGTAGGCGGTTACGATCCTTGTACGATTACAGATTTTGAGATTCCCAAGAAATACGGACTCCGGCAGACAATCGCGGATACTGTCGGCATTGGAGGCATTTTCCGCAATCTGCGCACGATTCCGGTGATGCTTGATTTTGCCGCTGATATCCGTGAGGTGTGCCCGGACGCTCTGTTCTTGAATTACACGAACCCGATGGCTGTACTGACCAATGTAATGAATGCGTATGGCGGAGTACAGACGGTTGGATTGTGCCACAGTGTGCAGCATTGTATTCCAGGCTTATTCGAAGCGCTTGGGATGGACCAGACAGGTGTGCAGGCGAAGATCGCCGGCATTAATCACATGGCTTGGCTGCTGGAGGTTACGAAGGACGGGGAGGATCTGTATCCGGAAATCAAGCGCCGGGCCGCCGAGAAGCAGCAGCAAGAGCGTCATCACGATATGGTACGGTACGAAATGATGCTGAAATTCGGATATTACATTACAGAATCATCAGAGCATAATGCGGAATATCATCCCTATTTCATCAAAAAAGGCTATCCAGAGCTGATTGAACGATTTCAAATTCCGCTGGACGAATATCCGCGCCGCTGTGTGGAGCAGATTGGCGGGTGGAAGCAGATGCGTGCGGAACTGGTCAATAATACATCGCTTCATCATGAACGCTCCCAAGAGTATGCTTCGTATATTCTGGAAGCCATTGAAACCAATGTGCCTTTTAAAATCGGGGGTAATGTATTGAACACCGGACTAATCACTAATCTGCCTCGTGAAGCTTGTGTAGAAGTGCCTTGTCTTGTCGATGCCAGCGGAGTGGCTCCTACCTATGTGGGCGATCTGCCGCCGCAATGTGCCGCGCTGAACCGAACAAATATTAATACGCAGCTGCTGACCATTGAAGCGGCAATAACCGGTAAAAAAGAACATATCTATCACGCAGCCATGCTGGACCCGCATACATCCGCCGAGCTGTCGTTGGATGATATTGTATCCATGTGCGATGAAATGATAGCAGCGCATGGGAATTGGCTTCCAGAGTTTAAATAAATAGGATAACGGATGGATGAATCATCTTTTTTCAGAACAGGCATACCCTGCCAGATAAGCGGGGTATGCCTGTTCCGCATGTAGATAGCTGCCCTTTTTCCACACCTCCTGAGTGATGTATCCTAGCTGGAATCCGCCCTCCCGGTAATATCAACACAGTACAAGCACCAGCGAATGGACTCCCTAAAATCCCGGGTTTGAACGGATCCTCCGGCAATTCCGTAGATACCACGCAGAAACATGCGACTAAAGTCAGGGAAATGAAATGCGAAGCTGAGAAACATTATGAAATCGTTAGCATGCTTGCGGGCAAAAAAAGCTTGACGTTTCAGGGGATTCCCCCTTGGACGGCAAGGAATTTTTAACAAAAAATAAAAATACGGAATTTTAACAATTTCTGATTCTAATGATCTATACTACGGTGATATAAGTATATATCGCAGACTCTGGCCAGAGAAGAAAAACATAGAGGAAATTCACATAAGATGGCGCAGGATATTCCGGAATACATAACTGGCTTTCAAGCGGAGTATGTCTATACCTGGGCAGTTCTGCGGTAATCTTGGGCAGCGGTACGGCAAGAGGATTTGCGAAGTTAAAAATCAATGGGGAACGGGGGCTTTTAAGTATGGTGAAAAAAAGAATAAGTGTGGCCTTGGTCATCCTCATGCTGTTAGTGCAATATGCATACGGCATAGGGTTTACTACTCAGGCTACGGCTGCAGGAATTGAGAATGACAGAGACATTATAACCAGTGTGTCGATGGCTGTGTACGGGCAGGATGGCCAGACGGTGACAGACAATGTGTATGAGGTGGGTTCCAAAGTCAAACTGGACTACACATGGTCGCTTCCGAATGGACACGGATACGTTGCTGGAGATACGTTTGCGTTTCAGATTCCGGCACAATTCCAGCTGTTCAACGACATTAACGGTTCACTGATTTCGGATGACGGGGAGGTAGGCACCTTCACGGTCAGCCAGTCCACCCATCAGGTGCTCATGAGCTTCAACAGCTATATCGAGACTCATGACAATGTTCAGGGGACTTTGAGCATTCAAACTCAATTTGACAAACAGGTCATTTCGGGCAGTACAACCCAGGAAATCGTGTTCCCTGTCAACGGCGGCTCCCAGACGGTTACGGTTAACTTCAAGCCATCTGTGGGTTCAACCATTGAGAAGAAAGGCGTATCGGGCGGCTTCAATGCAGATCATATTGATTGGACTGTCGATGTCAACAAGAAGCTGGAGCCGGTAACGGGAGCTGTGATTACTGACCCGATTCCTGAAGGCTTATCTATGGACAGTACTGTTTCAATGGCTGTATATCAACTGGGCATACAACTGGATGGCACAGTCACTGTAGGTGCATTGGTTGACACCAGCAAATATGCGGCTGAAGTCACGGGTGGAATACTGACTGTGCGCTTCACGGATCCTGTCATTAGCGGTGCTTACCGTATTGCCTATTCGACGGCGGTAGTCAGTGATTCGTTGAACAGCTTCACGAATACGGCCACTTTTACAGGGGCAGGACGTGATCCTGTAAGCTCATCCTCTACCGTAACCATCCAGCGTGGCGGAAGCCTGAATAAGGTGGCAACGAACTATGAATGGGGTAAGCAGATCATTACTTGGGCGATCGAGTACAACTATAACAATAAGGTGATTCCGCAAGGCAGCGCGGTACTGAAGGACTACTTCAACTATACGCAAAGCCTGGTTTCGGATTCCCTAGTGGTCTATCCGGTGACACTGAATTCTGCAGGTACGGCGATCAAGGGAACTCCTCTTCTGCCGAACGTGGATTATAAAGTAACTGGCTTAATCGATGTTGAGAAAAACGGTTTCAAGCTGGAGTTCCTGAACGGTATCTCTTCAGCCTACCGTATTGAATATAAAACCAAGTCCTTAAGTCGTATATTGAAGGACACCACCATTACCAATAATGTCTCGGACAGCACCTACAGTGTAGACGCGACACAGAAGATCCGTCCGGCCGTCATTTATAAAACTCTGTCAGGTGTAGATTACACGAATCATACTGCCGAGTGGAAAATCACCGTGAACGGTGACAACTTTCCAATGAATAACGTAGTGGTGACGGATACCTTCCCGCAGGGAGGGCAAAAGTTCATTCCGGGAACTCTGGTCGTAAGGAATGCAAGCGGCACAGTCCTGAGTGAGTCCGATTACCAGTGGGAACTGAATAAACCGGGTGAGCCCAAATCCGGGTTCAAGCTCAAGTTTACGAAGCCTCTCTCAGTAACCCATACCATCACCTACCGCACAGAATTCAACAATGATTGGCTTTATGGCAACACCGATAATTTTGTGAACAACGCCCGGGTGGATTGGCAGGACATTGAAGGCCCGCCGCTCTGGACGGAAGCCCAGGGATTATTCATTCCCCGTGCCGAGGTCAAGAATAACGGTTTCAAAACCGGAGCCTATAATGCTAGTAAAAAAATGTTCACCTGGACCATTGGAATCAATTACAACAGCAAGGCGATTGCCGACCCGAATATAACCGATATCCTGACCTCCGGACAGACCATGGGGGATGGCTCGCTCAGGGTCTATAACATGAATATCGATGCTAATGGTAAACCGTCCCAGGGATTAGAGGTTCCCAAGAATGCATATAGTTATTCTGTCGGAACCGGCAACGAGCTAAAGATTAAATTTATAAATGCCATAAATTCTCCTTACTATGTAGTGTTCAATACATTTCTGGAAGGACAACTGATTGATTCCAAAGTGTCTAACACAGCAAAGCTCTTGGATGGCACCCAAAAAGTATCCAAGGATTTAACTGCTTCTGTAAACATTCCTTACGGAGGGGAATATGTCTTTAAGGATGGCCTGCAGAATGGTGATAAGCTAAATTGGACAATGGTTGTCAACCGCTCACAATCCACTGTGAAGAATGCGGTGCTGACGGACATCCCAAGCTCGAACCAGATCCTGCTTCCCGATTCCTTCCACCTCTATCCTACTACAGTAGGAGTGAATGGGGAGGTTAGCAAGAGTGCTCCGGAGCTCGTAAAAGATGCAGATTATACCTTGAACATCAGCGCTGATGCTGACGGTAAGCAGAAATTCATCCTCAGCTTCCTCCATGATATTCATTCCGCATATATTGTGGATTATCAATCGCTGATCATTGCGAATACCGGGGATAAGCTGACCAATACCGTCAATCTAAGCGGTAATAATGTGAAGTTGGTTACCCAGGACACTACTAAAGAGATTATTGTAGGTGTCTCCAGCGGTTCGGGAACCGGCAGCGGTGTACGTGGAACCCTGACTGTTCAAAAGCTGGACGCAGCAGACAGCGCACTAAAACTTGCAGGGGCAACGTTCGATCTTTATCGTCTGAACGGCTCTGAACGTCTGCTAGTCAATACCCGGACCACGGATATAGAGGGTCGTGCGGTGTTCAACAATATCTGGCTGGGCAGCTATGTATTGATTGAAACGGCTGCTCCTTCAGGATATACGCTGGATTCCCGTGAGTATCCGGTCACCATTGGCTCTTCAGCCAATATCAACCTGACTGTGCTTAATACGAAGCAGACACCGGCTACGCCGACGCCGACGCCGACACCATCAACGGTGCCAACGCCAACACCATCTACAGTACCTAGCGAATCACCGTCACCGGCTCCATCTGCGTCCACAACGCCGACAGGATCACCGGCCGTGTCGCCAACTCCGTCACCGACGGTAGTACCAACAACAGTACCAACGCCAAGCTTTATTCCGGGAGGGCCTACACCAACTCCTGCAGTGACTGAAGTACCGGGTGTTATTATCGAAGAGCCGCAGATTCCTGCAGGTGCTGTAGTAACTCCGGGCGCAACACAGTCATTAACGCCGTCTTCTTCACCTTCTGCATCACCAACGGCTGTAACATCGATTGATGATGACATACCGCTTGGCGGAGTAGAGGTCGACGACGATGACGTTCCAAAAGGAACGGTTGCCAAGGCTTCAGGCGGCAAGCTGCCGCAGACTGGAGAGAACAGTCCTTTGCCTATTTACCTGGCAGGTCTGGGTCTGATCCTTGTCGGCTTTATCCTCAGTATGGTATTCAGAAGACGCAAACAGTAAGCTTCACCCTCATCATATAGTTATTAATGCACGCGGCAGAGTGATTGCCGCGTGCATTTTTAATATAGGCCGGTAACCTGACTTCAATCTCTAGGCTCCCTCATGCATGAATCCGTGCCCCGGTTTCCCGGCAGCAGTCTCAGAACGCTTACGAACGGGCACAGCAGTATCCGCCTTCGGTTTACAGCCGACTCATTGAAACATGCTAAATACTTTCTTAAAAAGGTTTTAGAGATGATATAATAACTTCAAATTCAAAACATTGGGGGAATTCAAATGTGGTCGGAATTTAAAAAGTTTGCCCTGAAGGGCAACGTGCTCGATTTGGCAGTAGCGGTGGTGATTGGTGCAGCGTTTGGGAAAATTGTATCCTCGCTGGTTGCCGATATTATTATGCCGCTGATAGGGATAATCACCGGAGGCATTAATTTAAGCGGACTACATTTCACTCATGGAAAGGCGGTAGTGAGCTATGGGGTGTTCCTGCAGTCAGTGGTTGATTTCTTTATTATTGCCTTCTCTATCTTCATGGTGGTGAAGCTGGCTAACCGCTTTAAGCGCAAGGAAACGGTAAAAGTTGAGGTCGTCGAGCCGCCGGCACCCTCTCCTGAAGCAGCATTGCTGATCGAGATCCGTGATTTATTGCGTGCAGATACTCGGATTCAAAAAGATAATTAAGTTACATAAATAAAGTTAATTTCATAAACGCACTTGCATTTCCTGTGTCAAAGTGATAATTTTGTTGTAGGCAAAACTTGAAACTAATTAAATATGATCAATCCTTCAGGGCAGGGTGTAATTCCCTACCGGCGGTGATGCTTCTGCGATTGGCTGAAAATGCCGATGGCGCTGCTTAGTCCGCTACCCGCTTCGTATGTCTCATACGGACGGTGGACCCGGTGCAATTCCGGGACCGACAGTATAGTCTGGATGGAAGAAGGAGAGATTGACTGACGTGCTGTGCTTATATAGACAGGCGTGCTGCAGTGTTATCGAATATTATGTGCGAACTTTCACATTTGAATTTTTTGACTGTGAACCGCACAGTTTTATTTAGTACTGCCAGTAAACTCTCGTATAACCCGTCTTGAACTCCACCTGGAGATTGAGGCGGGTTTTCTGTTTGGATCGGAATCAGGAAAGATACAGCTAGGATCGGAGGCATGACATGGATACAATGAACGATGAATTTTATATGTCACTGGCCCTGGATATGGCGGAAAGAGCGCAAGGGCAGACGGGGATTAATCCGGTCGTCGGCTGTGTTGTTGTGAAAGACGGTGCCATGATCGGGCTGGGCACCCATTTGCAGCGCGGAACAGGCCACGCTGAAGTGCATGCGCTGAATATGGCGGCAGGAAAGGCTCAAGGCAGTACAGCCTATGTAACTCTTGAGCCCTGCAGCCACTATGGCAAGACTCCGCCTTGCAGCCAAAGGCTGATTGATGAAGGCGTAGCCCGTGTGGTTGTGGCTTGTGAGGACCCTAATCCTCAAGTTGCTGGACGAGGCATTGCGATGCTTCGCGAGCAGGGGATTGAGGTTGAAGTGGGCCTGCTTAGCAGCCGTGCACAACGTCTGAATGAGAAATTTATCAAGTATATTTTGACAAAGCAGCCTTTTGTCACCCTAAAGAGCGCCAGCACTCTTGATGGAAAGTTGGCGACCCGGACAGGGGACAGCAAATGGATATCCAATGGCCAGGCACGGGAGATCGTACATACGCTGCGGCACCGTCATCAGGGAATCATGGTCGGTGTGAACACGGTGATTGCCGATAACCCTTCCTTAACGACCAGAATGGATGTACCAGGACTGAATCCGGTTCGCATCGTGATTGACTCTATGCTGAGGATTCCGCTTGATTCCGCTGTCGTAAGTGATGGCGAGGCACCTACTATTGTCGTTACTACAGAATCGGCGGATCCGGTAAAGCGGGCGGCATTGCTCGGCGCTGGTGTGCAGATCGTTGTCAGCGGCACCGGACCGCGTGTGGATCTGAAGGCGGCAATGCGCGCTTTAGGTGAACTAGAGATAGGTTCAATCCTGCTGGAGGGTGGTGGAACGCTCAATGGCGCTATGCTGGAGAGCGGGCTGGTGGACCGCGTGATTCTATTCTTCGCTCCGAAGATTGTCGGTGGAGGTGCAGCTGCACCTGGAACCTTCGACTTTGCCGGTGTAGAGCTGATGAAGAGCGCGATCACACTCGAAGGATTGGAAGTCGAACTGCTCGGGGATAATGTGTGTATCAGCGGGACGCCTATCCGTTAAAGCAAATTTCAGGAGGGGATCACATGTTCACAGGCTTGATTGAGGAGGTCGGTGTCCTGCGCGGGGTTACCAGCGGCGGCGAAATGATGGTGCTGAATATCGGCGCTTCCCTCATTATGGATGATTTGAAGATCGGCGATAGTGTGTCCGTCAATGGTGTTTGCCTGACGGCGACATCGCTCGGAGATCATTCTTTTACCGTAGATGTTATGCCCCAGACTTACCGCAACAGCACACTCAAGGAGCTGCGCAGCGGAAGCAAGATGAATCTGGAGCGTGCCATGGCTGCAGGTGGCCGTTTCGGGGGACATATTGTACAAGGACATGTGGATGGAACCGGTGAGATTCGTTCGGTCAAGCGGGATCAGAATGCGGTGGTCTTCGAAATAGCGCCGGAGCGTAAATCGCTTTTCAAGTTCATCATTCCCAAAGGTTCCATTACGATCGATGGCATCAGTTTGACCGTGGTTGACACGTCCGCCTCTACGTTTACAGTATCAATCATTCCCCATACACTCGGTGAAACGGTCCTGTCTCACAAGCGAAACGGGGACCGGGTCAATATCGAATGCGATGTGCTCGGTAAATATGTGGACCACCTGTTGAATTATGGTTCACGTTCAGGGAATGCGGAAGAAGAGAACAGCTCCCGGATCAGCCACGACTTTCTTGCGGCGAACGGGTTTGTATAAATTATGATCAGGCTTACGTCTAGCCCGCAAGGGTTAACGTAAAGCTGTCAGGAGGACAGAAAGATGAGTCAGCAAGCAAAGAAAGACAGTGTTCTGGACCCGATTGAGGACGCGATTTATGATCTGATGCGCGGCAAGGTCATCATCGTGGTTGATGATGAAGACCGTGAGAATGAAGGGGACTTCATCGCGCTAGCCGAACGCTCCACACCGGAAGTGATCAACTTCATGATTACCGAGGGACGCGGACTGGTCTGCGTGCCGATTACGGCAGAACGGGCGAAGGAGCTGGATCTCCAGCCTATGGTGGCGAATAACACCGACAACCATGGTACCGCCTTTACCGTCTCCGTCGATCATAAGGATACGACTACAGGCATCTCTGCCGCAGAAAGATCAAAGACCATTCAGGCCCTGATGGACCCGAATGCCAAGCCTTCCGATTTTCGCAGACCGGGCCATATGTTCCCGCTGATTGCGAAGAAGGGCGGTGTCCTGCGGCGGTCCGGCCATACGGAAGCTGCTGTGGATCTGGCGCGCATGTGCGGCGCTTATCCGGCGAGCGTGATCTGTGAAGTCGTTAAGGAAGACGGGACAATGGCCCGTCTGCCGGATCTGGTGGAGATTGCGCGCAAGCATGATCTCAAGCTGATCAGTATTAAGGACTTGATTCATTACCGCAATGAGAAGGAGCACCTGGTCAACCGTGAGGTGTCGGTAAATCTGCCGACCGACTTCGGCGTATTCCAGACAATCGCTTACACGAATGAAGTTGATGACAAAGAGCATGTCGCTTTGGTCAAAGGGGATATTTCCGGTGAGGAGCCGGTCCTGGTACGTGTGCACTCCGAATGCTTAACCGGCGATGTATTCCACTCCCACCGCTGCGACTGTGGTCCACAGTTCGAAGCAGCGCTGCGTCAGATTGAAGCGGCAGGCCGCGGTGTTCTGCTCTACATGCGCCAGGAGGGCCGGGGTATTGGTCTGATCAACAAGCTCCGCGCCTACAAGCTTCAAGAGGAAGGTCTGGATACCGTAGACGCCAACCTCAAGCTGGGCTTTCCTGCGGATCTGCGTGATTACGGAATTGGAGCACAGATTCTGAAGGATCTGGGAGTGAGCCAGATCAGGCTGCTTACCAACAATCCGCGCAAGATTAAGGGACTGGAAGGTTACGGTCTTGAGGTTGTGGAACGTGTGCCGATTCAAATGCCAGAGAATAAGGACAACACGAATTATCTCCATACCAAGCAGGCCAAGCTCGGCCACCTGCTGACTTTTGACAACATTGAGCAAAATGAGGATTCCAAGCTGTAACCACCATAACACTTACTAATGAAGGGTAGATGAATACAATGCCGAATTATTTAGAAGGACATTTAGTATCCGAAGGACTGAAATACGGGGTAGTTGTAGGGCGTTTTAACGAGTTCATTACAAGCAAGCTGCTGTCCGGTGCACTCGATGCTTTTAAGCGTCATGGTGTAGCTGATGATGAAGTGGATGTAGCCTGGGTTCCGGGAGTGTTTGAAATTCCTTTGATTGCCCAAAAAATGGCCGAAAGCGGCAAATATGATGCGGTAATTACGCTTGGCACCGTCATCCGGGGATCTACGACACATTATGATTATGTGTGCAACGAGGTTGCTAAAGGTGTAGCGGCAATCAATCTCAAGACCGGCATCCCGACTATTTTCGGGGTGGTTACAACCGAGAACATCGAGCAGGCCATTGAGCGCTCCGGAACCAAAGCCGGTAACAAAGGCTGGGATGCTGCGACTGCTGCTATTGAAATGGCGAACCTGAACAAACTCTTTAAAAAATAAGAATTGATATGCTTTATGCAATAAATTATTCTTCTATTTCTCGCGGATACGGCACCTGAAAGTAGGCGAAGCCGTTTCTACTTGAGTAAGGGAGCCTCTTGACGAATCGGCAGAAATCGTGCTTATTTATATGTATAAGAAGAAAGCATGAACTATAAGAACTTTCTACTTGTGTAGCGCCCGGGCGGCGCTGCACTTTACTTTTTTTGGCGGGAGGAAACCGCGTGACTGTACTGTATAAGCTGGAGACGTTCGAAGGTCCGCTCGATCTGCTCTTGCATTTAATTGACAAGGCGGAAATCGACATCCAGGACATTCCGGTCAGCGAGATCACCGAGCAGTACATGGAATACCTGCGGAGCATGCAGGAGCTTGAACTGGATATTACCAGCGAATTTTTGGTAATGGCCGCAACACTCTTGTCGATCAAGAGCAAATTGCTGCTGCCGAAGCCGCCGGTGATCGAAATCGAGGATTTCGAATATTACGAGGATGACGGCTACGACCCGCGGGCAGAGCTTGTTCAGCGGCTGATTGAATACCGTAAGTTCAAGAGCATTGCCGTACAGCTGCTGGATATGGAGAGTGAACGAAGCCTGATTTTCACCAAGGAGCCGGAGGATCTGGGTCCCTTTGTTCCGGCCCAAATTGACAATACGCTCAAGGGACTGCATACCGCCGATCTGATCGCCGCATTTCGTAAAGCGCTTAGCAAGGCTGCCAGAAGATCCTCTTATCAGCGTATTACCCGGGACGAAATTTCGGTGAAGGACAGAATACGGGATGTGTCGGAAGCTCTCCAGCGCAAAGGAACAGGCGGCAGAATGCGTTTCTCTGCCCTGCTGGATGATGAGATGGCAAGGCATGAAATCGTGGTTACCTTTCTCGCAATCCTGGAGCTGATGAAGATGAAGGCGATATTATGCTATCAGGAGAAATTATTTGATGACATCATCATGGAGTGGAGAGGAGGAGAAGCACTTAGTGGAATACAAAACGCTGAAATCGATTATTGAAGGCCTGCTGTTCTTGTCCGGCGATGAGGGGCTGTCCGTCCGTCAGATCGCTGAGATCACCGAGCAGCGGCCGGATATTGCCGGCAAAGCGCTGGAGGAACTGAAAGAGGATTATGTCTCACAGGAACGTGGTCTGCAGGTGGTTCAGATTGCCGGAAACTACCGGCTGGCAACCCTGCCGGACCATGCGCCGTATTTTGAGCGGCTCGCCTATTCGCCCTCACGTTCATCGCTGTCTCAGGCAGCGCTTGAGACGCTGGCTATCGTCGCCTACCGTCAGCCGATTACCCGGGTAGAGATTGAAGAGATCCGTGGTGTAAAGTCGGAACGGGCAATTCATACGCTGAACAACAAGGATTTGATCCATGAGGTGGGACGTGCAGAAGCAGTAGGCCGTCCCATCCTCTACGGAACAACGAAATCGTTCCTCGAAAGCTTTGGGCTGGCGGACCTGAAGGAGCTACCGGAGCCTTCAAGTTTCGATGGTACCTCTGACGATCTGGAAGAGGAGACACAGCTCCTGTTCAGCAAGCTGGACAGCCAGATGAGTTTTGAGGATACAGAACAGGCATAAAGTAACGTACTTGTATATGAATAAGCATAGCCCCATACCCCCGTTATGATGCAGGATTGCAGCATGATGGAGGGTATGGGGCTTTTTTGTGAGAATATAGAATGTTTTCCAGGTGAATAGCCATACTAAACCAAAGGCCCCTAATTATAGAATTGCATGGAGGTTACTTTCGTGACGTTATGGCTGGCGATACCCCTGACATTGTTGCTGATTGTGATTGTACTGCTGCTGGTAATACTGACTTCATACATACATTTTCATTTCCGGCTGTGCAGGCTGGGGTCAGATGACCGGATCGAGCTGGATATCAAAGCCGTCTTTGGCTTGGTCAAATTTCACTATGAATTGCCTGCGCTAGTGTTTCAGGGAATGGAAGAAGGTATCAAAGTGAAGCTGGAAGAAAGCGGCATCACACCTGTCCGCACAGATAAAGATGAAGAAGAGCAAATCGACAAGGAACTGGTTACGGAATGGCTGCGGAAAATCCGCAAAGCACTGAAGGCAACCTATGGTCTGAAAAAATGGCTCGCAAGTACGTTATCCCATCTCCAGATTACAAAGTTTGACTGGTCCACAGATTTCTCACTGGGGGATGCGGCAGGTACTGCAACGGCAGCGGGAGCATTCTGGGGGATAAAGTGGACGCTTGCAGGTTGGATATCCAGTCTGGTTCGGCTGAAAAAAGCCCCGAAGCTGTTTGTTGCGCCGGTTTTCCGGGATGAGATGTGCTTCTCCACAGAAGCAGTAATCGTAGGGAAGCTATCCATGGGATACACTTTATTTGCAGGGCTTGTGCTCTTGCGGCGAATTTCTAAAGTAGAAGGCGGATTGCGGCGCTGGAAGGAACTGTTAAGCCGCAAGCCCCAAACTCCCCGTGAGGAAGCGTGAGAATAGTGAAAGCTAAAAAGACAGAGACGCAGTATATACCGCGTCCTGCCTTTTTTATTGTCTTTTAGTGACTTATACATGCACCGGGGTTTTGAACCTGGGGGAAAAGCTCAGCGGATTTTTAGCAGTATCTTCCGTTCTGTACATCATTAAGTCAAAAGCTTCTCCGTTGAGCTCCATGGGGATTTGCGCACGGCCATCCAGATAGGCCACTGTCCCCAGGGCCATCAGGCCTTCTGCGCTGGTGCCTACAAAAAATCCGCCAAGATCCCTGACCTGGTTCTTTTTGCTGCCGTTACTCCTTATTTCTTCATAAGTATAGGTTAACGTAATGACTTCTGCCAGATTACTTTTTTCGGACCGGCCAACATCAATATGCTTAATAAGGACATTAGAGTTCTCATTCCGTATGGACTCAACAGGACCGTTATTGACACAATAATGGTACCAAAAATGATGTTCGCCGAATGTCCGGCGGTTACCACCCTGTTCTCCGATAAATACTTGCTCAAAATAGGAGGGGCTGTCCCCTTTACTTGCTCTGAACCAGATCGAGCGGAGTGTATCTATCCATTCTTCCTTGGAACAGCCTGCCCGGATATGATGGTAATCCTCAGCATACTTGCGGGCGAGGCGCATAGGTGCCGTAATGGCAGCATATTCTAGAAACTCATTGATTTCCTTGATATTTTTAGGAGAGGCCGGATCCCTCTGTTTGAAGCTCTGATCATAATAATTATGAAGCTGCATGAACAGATCGTAGGACAGCCGTTTGCCATCCGGAATGACGACCTCCTTGAAAACCTTAATTTCATTGCTGTCATCTCCCTCTCCAGAATATTGCCCGGACAGGGGGTTCATATCTACGACCACATATCCATTGTGTATATCCTTTTGCCCGTCGCTTAAGCCCTTGACTAAAGGGATCACTCCGCTGCTCTCCATATCCGCCTGCCAGATCTTTGCGAAAATCATTTCTCAGCCTCCACATACAGATTTTTCTGCTTAGCCATCATTTTGGCCTCCCCGGCGGTTTTTATGTGAGGCGAATTGGCGAAGGCTAGATCTGGGAAGATCACCAAAAGCTTTATTATAGCCGCTGTATTTTTATTATCACCCATTGTACATATCATGCTCGATATATGAGCAAACTGTAACAAGAGTAGGCATTTCCCTTATCTTTTCAGACCGCAGAGGAGGAGTACTTAGATGTCAGATCACCCGATTCAAGGTCTCATGCAGACCGCTATGGAAAATATTAAAGGAATGGTGGATGTCAATACGATTGTTGGCGATCCGGTAGAAACCCCTGATGGCAGTGTGATCCTGCCTATCAGTAAAGTTGCCTTCGGCTTTGCCGCAGGCGGCAGTGATTTCCGTGTGGAAGATGATGCACCGAGTGTTAATGGCACGGGGTCCGGCGTTAAAATGCTTCCGTTCGGAGGCGGTAGCGGCGGCGGGGTATCCATTCGTCCGATCGCTTTTCTTGTAGTTGGTAAGGAAGGTGTGCACATTGTGCCATTGGATAATCAAACCCATTTGTTTGAGAAAATTATCGATGCCACCCCAGGGCTTATTGACAAAATTCAAACTATGTTCCAAAATAATTCACAAAATGGCTCGCAAAATGGTACTCCTGTAGGTGCAGAAGTGGTACCAACCCCTGTGGTCAAAAAAGAAGTGATCAAGCACGAGACGGTCGTTTCGGATTCGTCCACGCATTAGTTGTTTAGGTTCGCTTCAAATGGAATAGCAGTCGTGGGGGATATCGCTTAAACGGCGATGTCCCTTTTTGTGAAAATGTAAGAATTTCTATGGTACACGCTATAAGTTATCCTTCTATTTCCCACTGAAACGGATACCGTCCTTAATTAAGGAAGGTATCCGTTTCAGCTTGTGATAAAGAAGGACATACCCGTCCATAGACCCGCATACACTTGTACAACACAAGCGAACTGATAAGAAGCCGGAGGATGAACATGAATACACCAAAATTTAAATTGCCGCTGATCCTTATATTATGCGTACTGCTGCTGGGTACAGCTTCACTGCCTGTCGTCAGGGCCGAGAATAGTTCCATCTCCACCCATGCCAGGGCTGCAGCGCTGATTGATGTGGAATCCGGCAGGATTCTGTACAGCAGCCGTGGGGACGAGCCTATGCTGATTGCCAGCCTGACCAAGATCATGACTGCACTTGTGGCCATAGAGAACGGTGATTTGCATTCCAAGGTCAAGGTCGGCAAAAATGCCTTTGCCAAAGAGGGCTCATCCCTGTATTTGAAACAAGGAGAAGAAATGACCCTGGAGGATATGCTGTACGGGCTGATGCTGCGCTCAGGAAATGATGCGGCAACGGCCATTGCGGAGCATGTCGGAGGAACGGAAGAGGGCTTCGTCTATCTGATGAATGCCAAGGCAGAGGAGCTGGGGCTTCATAATACCCATTTTGCCAATCCGCACGGGCTGGATGCAGAAGGGCACTATTCCAGCGCCAATGATCTGGCTGTGCTCACAGCCTACGCCATGCATAATCCAGTATTCAAGAAGGTTGTCAAAACCCGGGAGAAAACAGCTGACAATCCATATGAGAAATGGGACTACAAATGGCTTAACAAAAATAAAATGCTGCGCTTGTATGAGGGGGCAGACGGAGTGAAAACAGGATATACCAAGAAGGCGCTGCGCTGCCTTGTCAGCTCCGCTACCCGAGGGGGCCAGCAGCTTGTTGCTGTCACGCTGAATGACGGGGATGACTGGAATGATCATGCGGCGCTGTTGGATTTCGGGTTCAATCACTATCCGCTCAAGAGACTTATCGAACGGGGTGAAGGAATTAGCGGCTATAGTTTTGTGACAGGCCGGACATTTTCGTATCCGCTTGGTCAGGGTGAGGAAGCGCGGCTTGTAACCAAGCTTGTACTTCATCCAGCATCAAAGGCAGCTGATCAGCAAGGGACGCGCGGCAGTGCTAACTTTGGACTCAAAGGAATCCTGGTGCTGCAGCTCGGCGGGAAGGAGATAGGCCGAGTTCCGGTCTATCCGCCGGATCAGCTGCCGCCGGAGCAATCCGCTTATGAGAAAAAATACGAATCGGCAGGCGCAGGTGCCTATCCGGTGAACCATTGGCTGCAGGCATTCGGAAGTGCACTTCGGGCGCTTCTTCAAATGGGTGACACAAGGAAATGACCTGAAGACAGTACAGTATGGGGAGGGATTCATATGATTAACGGGATCTGGCTGGGCATGATCCTCATCGGCTTTGTATTCGCGGCCGTGAACGGCCGCATGGACGCATTTACAGGCGCTGTTTTTGATGGTGCCAAGAACGGGGTCACCGTCAGCTTTGGCCTAATCAGTGTCCTGGTGTTCTGGATGGGGATTATGCGGGTTGCTGAAGATGCAGGCCTGCTAAAAAAAATTGCCAGAGTACTTGGGCCGATTGTTTCTTTTCTGTTCCCCGATGTGCCGAAGGGCCATCCTGCCATCGGCTACATCCTTTCCAACATGAGTGCTAACCTGCTTGGCCTTGGCAATGCGGCCACGCCTATGGGTATCAAGGCGATGCAGGAACTGCAGACCCTGAATCCGGACAAGGAGACCGCGACTCCGGCGATGTGTACCCTGCTCGCATTGAACACGGCCAGCATTACCCTGATCCCGGCGACGCTGATTGCCATCCGGCTGAATTATGGATCGGCAGACCCGGCGGCTATTGTCGGCACGACGCTTGCGGCAACAGCGGTAGCGACGCTGGCTGCTATTGCGGCAGATAGGCTGTGCCGCCGCATGGCTCTGCTCCGCAAGCCGCCAGGGCCGCCGCCTGCCGTGCGTCCTGTACAATCTGCGTTGCCGCATTCCTCCGTGAAAGGGTGAGACTGCCTTGTTTCAGCTAATCAGCCTGATCTCGGCCTGGGCGATTCCGGTCATGATTACCTTTATTCCATTATACGCATTTACACGCAAGGTCCCGGTCTACGAGTCCTTTGTCGAAGGGGCGAAGGATGGCTTTGGCACCGCTATTGCAATTATTCCTCATCTTGTAGGCATGCTTGTCGCTATTAGTGTTTTTCGTGCATCAGGTGCACTAGACTTTCTCATGAGTTTCATCTCACCCGCCCTTAAAGGGATAGGGGTGCCACCGGAAGTATTGCCGCTCGGCTTGCTGCGTCCGCTTACAGGTACCGGCTCGCTGGCTTACACCACAGATCTGATTAGCGTCCATGGGCCCGACTCTCTGATCGGTATGATCGCCTCCACGATCCAGGGGAGCACCGATACCACCCTGTATGTGCTAACCGTCTACTTCGGTGCCGTAGGCATCCGCAACGGGCGTTACGCCCTTAGGGTCGGCCTCTTTTCTGACATCGTCGGTTTCATTGCCGCCATTGCAGTGTGTCTCCTGGTGTTTGGGTAATGTTTTTTGCTGGTCCGTTAAGGTAGTGGCCTGCTTTATAAGCATTGCAAAGATTTTAGTGTCCCAGCCTAGCAAACCTAGCAAGCCTTGCAGCAATGCGGCATTGCTGGCCCCACAAGCTCCTCAAGCACCTGCAAGGCCGCTTGAAGCCCTTTACCCTCCCCCTTTGAGCCGGTGAGGGTTGTTTTCTTTAAAGGTGTCTACCCGCGTTGACGGAGTGACGGAGAGGAAGTTTGGAACTGTAGGAGCGTCAGCGACCGCCTTTGTCTGCAGATTTCTACCGCTGATAGCGTATTCAAAGAAATCAGCAGACAACAGCGGCCGGAAGTCCAAACGTTCCTCGGAGTTACACCAAGTCAACGCTCCCCCCGCCCAAAGAATTTTAAACAGCCCCTCACCCCGCTTCCCCCAACATCATATGCTATTGCAGCAATACGGAGGGAGTCTGATAGACGATGGAGTATAAAGGTTTTATTCTGCATCATTCCCGCTGTCCGTCCATTAATGGCAAGGGCTTTGACTTCTGGGTAGGCGCAGATGGTTCGATTTATGCAGCACCGCTGTTGACGGACCCGGAATATGTTCATGTTTGCCTGGAAGGTAACTTCGGGGAAGAAGATACATTGCCGCCTGTGTCTGAGCGCGGGGTTCAGCTGTTTGCAGCCAGCAAACTCATATTGGAATTGGCTTCGCGTTATCAAATGGACCCGCTTGTGGTGGAAACCCACACAAAAACCTGTCCAGGAGCTTTTTTTCCATGGAATGAACTTGTGATTTATCCCGCTGATGGTTATCATTAACCTGAGGTGAATAGTCGAAAATGGAAAGATTACAGAAAATATTGGCGCAGGCAGGTGTAGCGTCGAGACGCAAGTGTGAAGAAATGATTTTGGCCGGTAAAGTGGAAGTCAACGGGGAACTCGTAACTACGCTTGGCACGAAGGTGGACCCCGCAACAGATATAATCAAGGTCGCCGGTAGACTAATCCGGGGCGAGAACAAAATCTACATTATGTTCAATAAGCCTAAGGGTGTAATTACAAGCGCATCCGACGATAAGGGCCGCAAGGTGGTAACGGATTACCTGAAAGGCATCAAAGAACGCGTATACCCTGTAGGCCGTCTGGACTATGATACGGAAGGGCTGCTGCTGCTGACGAATGACGGTGAGTTTGCTAACCTGCTCACGCATCCGAAGCACCATGTGCCCAAAACGTATCTTGCCACGGTCAAGGGGGTTCCGCATGGAACCGCGCTGGACAAGCTGAAAGCCGGCATCAAGCTGGAAGACGGTATGACCGCACCGGCAGAAGTTGAATACAAGGATATTGATGAAGTAAACAAAGAAACAGTCATCAGCATTACGATCCATGAAGGCCGCAACCGGCAGGTACGGCGCATGTTCGAAGCGATTTCGCATCCCGTCATCCGTCTGAAACGGATCTCCTTCGGGGATATCCTGCTGCAGAATCTCAAACGAGGCTCATACCGCCATTTGACCAAGGATGAAATCAATCATCTCCAGCAAATTGCCAAAGCAGGGATGCTGAAAGCTAACCCAACCCGCAAAGACACATAAAGTTCACAATTCCCCCTCCTAAAACTGTGACAATATTCGTTATAATGTTCATAGGATGTTCACACCTAACAACTAAAGTAATGAGTTGCGTCACAGAAGGGGGCCTGGCGTGTGGGCAAAGCGAGAAAGCCGGTTCAAATCATTATTCTGTTCGTAATACTTCTGCTTGGAGGTTATGCAATCGGTTCCTCGGTATTTGGAGGGGACGGCAAGCCTAAGGAAGGCGGAAAAGCCCCGTCTTTTGAACTGCTCGGGCTTGATGGCCAGACCCATACGTTGAACGAATACAAGGGCAAGTCCGTGGTGCTTAATTTCTGGGGGTCCTGGTGCGCTCCTTGCGTCAAGGAGATGCCTGCACTGCAGGCACAGTGGGAGAAGTGGAAAGATCAGGGCGTAGTGGTTGTAGGCGTAAATGTCGGTGAGGATCAGATGACGGTCGAGAATTTTGTCAAGCTCGTTGATATCAATTTTCCTGTGGTCATGGATAGCGGCCGCGATGCCGTCCGCAGCTATGGCGTGTCACCGCTTCCAACCACCTTCTTCATTAATGCGAAGGGCAGGGTGGACAGCATTCATATCGGACAGCTGGATCTCGGCACGCTTGACGACCAGATCAGGAAGCTGGTGGAGCCGTGACGGATAAGAGACCCCTGATTACTAATACCAAATGTGAATGCGGCCATCAAAATCCGGTGGGAACGGTCCTTTGCGAGGCCTGTGGCAAGCCGGTCGACGGTGAGGAACAGCTCTCAGCAGACAATCTGGAAATGCGGTACGACGGTGTAGCCCGGCGTTCACAGCGGGTGAATCCAGGGGTGATCGACCTGGTGTGGAATTTTTTCTCTTCGGTCAAGATCGCTATTTACCTGATAGTGCTGACATTGCTAGGCTCCATGCTGGGAACGGTATTTCCCCAGGAGAGCACTTTTCTCAATATTGATGCATCAACCTATTATCAAGAAACGTACGGAACAGCCGGGGAGATTTACTATAAACTCGGCCTTTCGCACACCTATGAATCCTGGTGGTTCGTGACGCTGCTTGTGCTTATTGGAGCTTCACTGGTCATTTGCAGCCTGGACCGTGTGCTCCCCCTGTACAAGGCGTTAACCCGGCAAAAGATTCGCAAGCATAGGCAGTTCCTGACCCGCCAAAAAGTGGTGCTTGTGACGGAACTGCAGGATGAGCCTGAAGCCTGGGTCGCACGTCTGGTGAAGCCGCTCCAGAAAAAGGGATACCGTGTCCGGACAGAGGGGGGCGCGCTGCTCGCCGAGAAACACCGGTTTAGCCGCTGGGGGCCTTATGTCATACATATTGGCCTGATTATTTTTTTATTGGCTGTATTGGCCAGAGGACTTCCAGGGCTGAACATGGATCAGCATCTGGCTTTTCAGCAAGGTGAAGCCGTGAGGATTCCGGACACTACTTATTATCTCAAGAACGAGAAGTTTACCGTTGAGTTCTATACGGAGGAAGAAATGCCCAAGGAATTCCGCGGGACCAAAATCCTTCCGAAACTTTACGAAACTAAGGCAATTCTCTATGAATGTACTGCGGACTGCACAGATCCCTCGAAGGAGCCGCAGCTGGCGGAGGTGGCCAGACATAATATTCAGGTGAATTCACCGCTCAGCTACAATGGTTTGAAAGCGTATCAGTTTGACTATGACCTCACCCCGGTGCTTCGCTCGGTGCAGCCGGAACTCACAAATTCTGAGAGTGGTAAGGTCTATGGGAAGTTCAAGCTGGACATGAAAAATCCGCAGCGGACATTTCAGGCTGGCCCTTATACGCTGGAACTAAAAGAGAAATATATGGATTTCGGTTTGAACGATGAAGGTCAACCGGTATCCAAATCTCCCTATCCGAATGCTCCGGCCTTCCTTTTCCTGATTAGGGGCCCGGATCTGCCGGCCGGAGGACAACAATATTTCTATTTTCCGAAACAGGTAGACAAGGAAAAGTTCCAGATGGAAGCCATCAATGACAAGCTTGGCGGCAGCGGGCGGTTCCTGGAGCTTGAGGTGGGCAGCATGAGCGATGTGGATTTCTCGGAGTCTACAGCTTACTTGAATATACGTGTGGACCGGGCGATGCCTTTTGTATGGATCGGGGCGGGGATAGTCATGCTTGGATTGGTGCTTGGCTTCTACTGGCAGCATAGACGGATATGGCTGGCTATCGATCAAGGAGAGCTGGTACTCGGAGGCCATACGAATAAGAATTGGTTCGGCTTCCGCCGTGAGATCGTTTCGATTCTGGCGAAGGCAGATTTGACCGTGGATGAAAAATCTCTGGACAACGGGGGAGGCCTGGCATGAGCTTACTCGACTTCAGCAGTGACGTCTTTATTGCCGCATTTTTTTTATACAGCGGGTCGTTCATGTTGTACACCATTGCGATCATGGGCCGGAAATGGTCCGGCAGGAAGCCAGAGGAGCATACTGCCCGCTGGGGAAAGATCGCCTTTATCGCATCCTCCTTGGGTCTGGTCTGTCATCTTGCTTATTTCTTCACCCGCTGGTCCGGTTCGGGGCATATTCCGGTCAGCAACATGTACGAATTCATGACGTTTTTATCCATGATGGTCATGGTAGCTTTTACCGTGATTTTCTCTATATACCGCAAGATTATTCTTGGAGTCTTTGCGGTGCCGATCTCCATCATAGTCATGGCTTATGCGGCAGTATTCCCCCAAGAGGTTCAGCCGCTGATCCCTTCACTTAAATCGATTTATCTGAATATCCATGTCACGCTGGCCGCACTGGGCGAATCTTTCTTTGCCGTTGGTTTTGCCGCCGGCCTGATGTATCTCCTGCGTACCGTGAATTTCTCCAGCAAGGAGAAGAGTGACCGCAAGCAGCAGCGTCTGGTCGAATTTACTCTGTTCTCAATCATTGTTATAATTGGGTTCCTTGGATCGGTTTTTGCATTTCGCGGCGCAGGATACGAAACGGTTTTCGTTCGTTCTAACGTTACGATTGACAGCCCCGGGCAGGGAGATAGTACAATAGAGAAAGTGAGTTATAAAATGCCACCAATCGTGGCACCTTACCATAGCGAAATTGAGAGCTTCCAGCCGTTTCTTGGAATGAAGGAGCCGCTTTTCGAAGCGCCATCCTGGATGAATGGCGTCAATGCCGGACGTAAATTCAATACGGTTCTCTGGTCGCTGATTTCCGGTGCGATTTTATATGGAATTCTGCGTCTGGCTGCCCGCAAACCGCTGGGCCGAGCGATTCATCCTGTCCTGGATGGAATTGATGAGAATGACCTCGATGAAATTACGTACAGGGCGATTGCCATTGGCTTCCCGATCTTTACACTGGGGGCTTTGATTTTTGCAATGATATGGGCACAAGTGGCCTGGGGCCGGTTTTGGGGATGGGACCCCAAAGAAGTCTGGGCACTGGTCACTTGGCTGTTCTACAGCGCCTACCTGCATCTGCGGCTGGCCCGCGGATGGCAGGGGCGCAAATCCGCATGGCTCGCCGTACTCGGCTTTCTGGTCGTAATGTTTACCCTGGTTGGAGTTAATCTGGTGATTGCCGGACTACATTCCTACGCCGGAACAGACTAAATCAACAATCTGCCGAAGAGGCACTAATACCTGAGAGTAACGTTGTACTGTAATTGATGAAGGGGTTGTTGTGAAATGGCAGAGCATTTGAACAGAATACTGGTGGTGGATGACGAGGAGCGCATTCGCCGCCTGCTTAAGATGTATCTTGAAAAAGAAGGTTACGAGATTGATGAAGCTGAAGACGGGGAAATTGCACTTCGCAAAGCAACGGCCAATGACTACGGCCTGATTCTGCTGGATGTGATGTTGCCGGGAATCGATGGCATTGAAGTGCTGACGAGGCTCAGAGGGGTCAAATCGACACCCGTTTTGATGCTTACAGCCAAAGGTGAGGAGATCAACCGGGTGCAAGGCTTCGAGATGGGTGCGGACGATTATGTCGTCAAGCCTTTTAGTCCCCGTGAAGTGATCTACCGGGTAAAAGCGATTATGCGCCGCTCTTCTGCGACAGCCTTTTTGTCCAAAGAAAGCAATTCCAGCAACAATATCGTATTTCCCCACCTTATCATTGAACATGATGCACACCGGGTAACCGCCGGCGGCCAGGAAGTAAGCCTGACTCCGAAAGAGTACGAGCTGCTGCATTATTTGGCTATTTCACCGGACAAGGTGTTCTCGCGCGAAGAGCTGCTGAAGGATGTGTGGAATTATGAATTCTTCGGGGATTTGCGAACAGTGGATACACATGTCAAAAGACTTCGTGAGAAGCTCAATAAAGTATCACCGGAATCGGCAGCGATGATTACCACGGTATGGGGAGTAGGCTATAAGTTAGAGGTGCCCAAATAAGTGAAATTCTGGAGAAGTCTTGTCGGGAAGCTGTGGATCACGATCATCTGTCTGGTTGCTGTCGTGCTTATCACACTGGGGTTGTTCCTGCTGCCCTATATCGACAGCAACTTCGCCAATTCCGGGGCGATCAAACGCTTGTTCACTTATGTCTGTATGATAGGGTTTTCCTTAACGACGTTTTTTGCCTTGTTCCTGTTCACCAAGATCACACAGCCGATGCAGCAGGTCATTGAAGCGGCGAATAACATTCGCAAGGGCGAATACGGGACGAGACTCACACTGGTGACCAGTGACGAAATCGGCCAGTTGGCTACCTCCTTCAATCATATGGCGGAAGAACTGGAAGAAAATATCCGCAGCCTGAATCATGAGAAGGGTCATCTGTCCAGTGTTCTGCGCAGCATGAGCGATGCAGTGCTCACCTTTGATGTCGAGGGGCAGATCATATTGACCAACCCGCATGGCCAGGCTCTGCTGGAGACGTGGAGTGATCTGAGCTGGGAGCAGGAGAGTGAATCCGAGCTCTATCCGCAAGAGGTGATTGACAGCGCAGTACCACCTCCCTTACGGCCCTTGTTCTTCAGTACACTGAGTCAGGGTGGGGACCAACGCTCTCAGGTGCATGTACGTCAGGGAGTCTGGTCAGTTCACATGGCTCCGCTATACTCGGACGACGCCATTCGCGGAGTAGTGGCTGTATTGCGTGATGTGACTGAAGAGGTGAAGCTTGAGAAGATGCGCCGCGACTTCGTTGCTAATGTTTCACACGAGATCCGTACTCCTCTATCGATGATGCAGGGTTACAGTGAAGCTTTACTGGACGGCATGGCTTCTTCCCCTGAGGAGAGCAGTGAGCTGGTTCAAGTTATTCATGACGAGTCACTGCGGATGGGCCGGCTGGTGAAGGATCTGCTTGATCTTGCACGCATGGAAGCCGGACACACCGATATGATGAAGGTCCCGGTAGATATGGAGGCCCTTCTGGAACGGGTGTACCGCAAATTTTCTGTTCGGGCCAAGGAGCGGGGAATCCACCTCGACCTGAACTTCGGAAACGACACACCGCTTCTCAAAGCGGCTGACGAAGACAAGCTGGAGCAGGTGCTGACCAATCTGCTGGACAATGCGTTTCGGCATACACCTGCGGATAAACACATCAGGGTTCTAACGGGCTCTGCTGTATTAGAGGGACGCCGTTATCTGGAGATTGCAATCCGCGATGAAGGAGTAGGTATTCCTCCGGAGGATCTTCCATTTATTTTTGAACGCTTCTACAAAGCGGACAAAGCCCGAGTGCGGGGAGAAACCGGGGGAACCGGGCTTGGACTCGCTATTGTCAAAAATATCGTTGAGTCGCATCGCGGAACCATCACGGCTTCCAGCAGGCTGGGCGAAGGAACCGAGTTCATTCTGCGGCTTCCTGTCGAAAAACAGTAAACCCAAGACAATGTATGACAGCGCCTCTGACCGCAGAGGTGCTTTTTGTTGAAACCACCACATTAATCTTGTTCATCGTGGAACATACCGCTATGCTTACGAAGCCAGTTTTAGGAGGCCTATAGAGATGATTTTATCATTAGACCAAGGAACTACAAGCTCGCGTGCGATCTTGTTCGATTATGAAGCAGGGATGATCTCTCAGGGGCAATATGAGATTAGCCAGTCTTTTCCCCGGCCGGGATGGGTAGAGCATGATCCTAATCAAATCTGGGAGACACAACTGGCGGCAGCCAGAGAGGCCATAAGAGGAAGCGGGAGGCCTGCTGACGAGATATCTGCAATTGGTATTACCAACCAGAGGGAAACCGCTTTGATCTGGGAGAAGGCCAGTGGGAAGCCTATCTACCCGGCCATCGTCTGGCAAGACCGCCGTACGGCCGAGCAGTGTGAAGAACTGAAACGGCGCGGACTAGCGGATGTGATTGCTGCCAGGACCGGTCTTGTAGTGGATGCCTACTTCTCAGCAACCAAGCTGGCCTGGATTCTGGATCATGTTCCTGGGGCGCGAGAGCGCGCGGACCGAGGAGAACTGCTGGGAGGAACTATCGACACCTGGCTGATCTGGAAGCTCACAGGAGGAGCTGTGCATGCAACGGATGTGACAAATGCCTCGCGCACCATGCTCTACAATCTGCATGAGCGGATATGGGATGAGCAGCTGATTGACGAGCTTAGGATACCGCGTTCAATTCTGCCCGAAGTTAGAATGTCCGGGGGGGAATTCGGAGCAGCAAGCAGTAAATGGTTTGGAGCCCAAATTCCAATTCGCTCGGTGCTGGGAGATCAGCAGGCCGCCTTGTTTGGGCATACCTGTCTTGAAGCCGGAAGTGCCAAGAATACATACGGCACCGGCTGTTTTATCCTTATGAATACCGGGACTGAGGCGGTAGCCTCCAGCCATGGACTGCTGACAACAGTGGCTTGGGGCATGGGAGATGAATTGTATTATGCCCTTGAGGGCAGTGTGTTCGTAGCCGGAGCGGCAGTGCAATGGCTGCATGAAGGCCTGGGGCTGATTGAAGGTCCTGCAGACTCAGAGGGAAAGGCGGGGGAAGTGGAAGATAGTGAGGGTGTAGTAGTAGTACCGGCCTTCACAGGACTGGGAGCACCCTACTGGGACATGTATGCCCGCGGAGCGGTGTTTGGCCTGACACGCGGAACTACAGCAGGTCATCTGGTGCGGGCTACCCTGGAATCCCTTGCTTTTCAATCAAGAGATGTCATCGGTGCGATGGAAAAAGATGCAGGCATGCCGCTCACCGGACTGAGGGTAGATGGCGGAGCAGTGCGCAACGATCTGCTCATGCAGTTTCAAGCGGATATTCTCGGCAGCGAGGTTACACGTACCATGTATGCAGAGACGACCGCACTGGGGGCAGCATTGCTTGCCGGACTAACGTCAGGGATTTGGACCCGGGAGCAGCTCGAGAGCTTTAATAAGGCTGAGAAGGTATTCTCGCCTACAATGGAGCCGGCAGAGCGTGAGCTTCGTTACCATGCCTGGCAGGATGCTGTTTCGCGAACCATGGGCTGGGAGAAGCATGAAGGTCACCGTTAAAGGGTATAGGATGAATCGCTAGCACAGCAGTAAACTTATAGATGGAATAATTGCAAAATGGCCCGCAAGCAGATTATCTGCTTGCGGGCCATTTGAGGTAAGCGCGAATGAATGTTTAGTATTCCATTACAAAAGCTACATTTTGCCAGCCTGCGCCAACGGTCCAGAAGAGCACTTTGTCACCGCGTTCAATCATTCCAGTAGTCACTGCTTTGTGCAGGGCTACAAAAGGACTGCTTGTCGAAGTATACCCGAATTCATCGCCGATATAGACCGCTACATCGGTGTCGATGCCTGTTTTGTCGGATACGGCACGAATATTTGGGAGGGACAGCTGTGAAAAACAGGCGGCCTTGATTGACTCGGGAGCAATCTCATTATTGCTCAGCAATGTATTGATCGATTCCGAGGCTGCATCCACACAAATGGAGTCATCAAATGGAATGAACTTCACATTGAACTCTCCGGCACCAACACCACCACGTCCAAGGTTGGCTAAGCCATCCACAGGAAACATCGAGTTCCCATAGACACATGTGTCTGTCTGGTAAATAGAATCAATGAAGCCTACCGAATTCTCATCCCGCTCCAAAATAACGGCAGCGGCAGCATCTCCAAAGTTGGCATAGTAGACAGGATCGTTTTTATCCGCATGCGGAGCAACGTGGTCTGAGCCGATCACCAGCGCGCGACGGATTCTTGGATTGGCCATCATCTGACGGCTTACCTGTTCCACCGAGGCGGTCATACCTGCACAGTTGGCATTACTGTCGATGCAAATGGTGTGGGAAGCGCCACCGATTAAACGATGAATCATAAGTGAGTTCGTCGGGAAGATGTATTCAGGAGTCTGACTGGCATAAGCAATCAGGTCGATGTCAGCCCCGGTAAGCCCGGTCTTGTCCAGTACGTTGCTTGCCGCCTCAAAAGCCATGGTCAGTGAATTCTCTTCATTGCTGTCGATGCTATAGCGGTTATTACGGCCAAGAGTAGCCAGGAGGCCACGGATATCAATACCTTTTTCGTCAAAATGCTGTATGAAAAAGTCGTTGCCAATCTTTTTGCTTGGATGATAGATATCAATGTCCTTTATCCGTATCCCGGCCATGGTAATCCTCCTAAAAGTTAATGAGCGATTCTTCCCGCCCTCAAGTTTTGTATAAAACTTGCTTCTCAACCATCATTCAGGCTGGTGAGCCTTGAAACAATACTTAAGATTGAACTGTCGAAGTGATGTCCAGGTTTTCAAGTCCAGCCTTGCGGCCGAGGCGCGCGAGCTGCATTTTAAGGATGGGGTTATTTTCAAGGGTCAGGCTTACTTTTTCAAAACCATCTGCTTTGAACATGATGAAGCAGCCCTCCAGCAGAGGCACAACATCAGGAGCAGTAACATTTAGTTTTCTGCAGTCAATCTGCAGAGCATATTCTGAAGGTGTGATCGGGTTAACAGTCTGCTGATAAGCTTGAATCGATTTGAGACCATCCTCATTGGAGAAAGTGCCTTCTAATTCAATATTAATGACCTTGTTAACAGAATCGGTTTTCAAAATAAATTTACCCATGTGCTCATCTCTCCCAAAATTAAATGTGTGAAACGTATAACGGAAATGTTGACTGTACGTTGTTGTTCAGTCATAGAATATATCCAAATAACTTTTGGTTTTACGCCTTGATTCGATACAAAAACTATAGTTTTGGGATATTTTCCCTCTAATATAATCATATATTTCTCAAATAAGCAAGAAAAAAGTCGAATTGTGTATAAAATTGTTGAAGAAGAATTTATTGGATTTCCTCAAGCGTTGCAAGCAGCACATTAAAAGCTGAAATGACTCTTGGAGCACCGATACAAGGCACCAGATGCAATAAGATTCCTTTGATCTGTTCTACAGTTATTCCGACGCGGAGCGCCATCACATAATGGACCCCGAGCTGCTCAAATTGTCCCATAGTAATCAAAGATGAAATAACAGCAATTTCTTTCCAATCGGAGCCAATTGTTGTGCGCTGAAAAAGATCCCCATAAGCGTTGCCCATAATGTACTCGGCCAGTTCGGGGAAATGCTCTTTGATTGGAGCTAGTGCTTTGGCTCCATAGTCGCCGGACAGGTTGGTAAAATGCTTTAGACCGCTGTAACTGGTGTTTTCCACAAAGATGCCTCCTGAATTTTGATGAGTGGCAAGGACCGGTCATGTGAAGCTTGATTCTTACCTCTGCTACTTAGTTGAGATTCAACGTCCTATGGGCCGTTGGAGGCACTTCGTCACGGTCCGTCAACAATTCAATGACAGCTACACGGTTTGACTCGACTGCGGCTTGTACAGCAACGTTGAATTGCTCCGCGGTTTCGCATTTGTAGCCTGTGGCTCCGAGTGACTCAGCGAATTTCACGGCATCCATAGGTACCTCGTAGATCGTACCGTCAATTCTGCCTGTGGTTTTCTCCATCCCCTTAAGCGCCATATCCAGCTGCATGTTGTTCACTACGATAAAGATTACCGGAATATTCTTGCAGACTGCAGTGTTGATTTCAGCACCAAGCATCATGAAGCAGCCATCTCCGGTTAGGCAGAAAATGGTTTCTTCAGGGGAAGCCACCTTAGCCCCAATAGCCATGCCAATGGAGTTGCCCATACAGGCAAAATAAGCATCAAAGACAAAACTACCCGGTTTTTTCACGTTGTACCATTTCACGGCGTTGAAGCCATGGCTGCCGTCATCTACAAAAACGGTGTTGTTGTAAGGAATCAAATCGCTCAAGGTGCTCATGACCGAAGCTAGTGACAGCTTGGAGAGAACAGGCAACTCTTCCGCATAATGAACATCGGTTTCTGTTATATGTTTCTTTATAGCAGCTGTATCTATATTCTTTAGATAAAAAGCCAAATTGTCCCGTAAATCCCCGCCTATAGCGATGGTCTGTGAAGATAAAATTTTACCTACGAAGGTAGGGTCTACGTCAAATTGGATAAGTGTTTTCGGGTGATTTTCAGCCTTTAGATTGCAGATGGTCATGTCACTCAGACGTGATCCAAGCACAATGAACAAATCACTGCGGTTCAATAAATCATCACCATGCTTGCAGCCGCCAACACCAATTGGTCCATGATACAACGGGTGATCCCAAGGGATCGCACCTTTTCCTCCCGGTGAAGTAACGACAGGGATGTTAAAAGTTTCAGCCAGCTGAATGAGCTCTTGGTGTGCAATAGAACGGTTAACCCCTTTGCCGGCAATAATAAGAGGATGGCTGGAGGCATTAATAGCTGAAATCACACGTTCGAAATTAGCAGTGCTTACGAGATGTTCACGCTCAGGAATCACTATCCGGCATTCTTCCAGCATTTCCGTCTGCACATCAAACGGGATACATAAATGGACCGGCCCGCGCTGTCCGCCCAAAGCAATAGAAATAGCATGGTTAAATAAGGTGCTGAAATGATCACCTCGCTCCACCAGTTTACTGAAGAGTGTAGCCGGTCTGAACATGTCCGCCAGGTCAGCCAGATATGACGAAGAATCCTGGCACTGGGGAATTCCCAGCTCCTTAATAGATTGATGACCTGTAATGAACAGCACAGGCAGGTTGTTCGCTTTAGCATGTGCTGCAGCAGTAAGAAGATTGGTTCCGCCTGGACCTGAAGTCCCAAAAGCTACACCCAGCCTGCCGGTTTTGAGAGCATAGCCTGCTGCTTCGAACCCGGAGCTGGACTCATGTCTGCCAGGAATAAATTCAATCCCGTAATCGACCATCTTAAGAACTACGGGACAAATAGACTTGCCGATGATACCAAAGGAATGTGTTACGCCGAGGTTTCGTAGTGCCTCAGCCATATAATCTGCGACTGTTTTCAGATAATCCACCCACCCAATGTTTTTTTTTAGCAGAAATAGAAAACCTGCACTCACGAGAGTACAGGTCGGCTGCAATGAATAACCGTATAGAACGAGGTTTCCCCAGAGCTTCGGTTGTTCAGCAACCTGGCTGTCATGGTCCCATAAAAATGAGACTGTAGATCCATGGCTTTGCGTCATTCCCTTTCGGTGAATTTTGCCGTTATGATGTATTGGAAAAAATGCATATTTTTACTTTACAATATATTTCTAGCTCCTCTCTTGTCAATATATTTGTGCTGAAAAGCTCAGTTTTTGACGAAATTAACGAACAATGTCAATTGCAAGAAATGGTCCAGTTGAGTTGGAAAACAGGGCGAATCCAAAAAAAATTTAATGCAAAAAAGTCTTAATAATACAAATTGTGAAGAAACATTGAAACAGAAATATATCAGGTATATTGAACTATTCCTTTGTATGGAAATGGATGATTTGATTGGAATAATGGGGTGTACCCATTATTTATCTGGATTAATAAGGCTAATGAACGAAACACCCTTCAGATCCAATTGAATTCATTTTATTATTTCCATTAAAAATAGCGGAGAGAAGTGCAAAAGAAATAACGGTACTTGCTGCTGCCAAAAAACTGAATTTTCATAAAATAACATTGATTATTTTGTGAACAAAAAAAGACCGCTTCATATGAAACGGTCTATGAAAATGGAGATTAAAATTTGAAAATATGGATCGTTTTCTGGAGTTGGAATACTGCTTGCGTCATTTTCTCTGTTTCTTCAGCAACAGACTGCAGGGCATTTATTTGTTCGTTCATTGCTGCGGATACCTCTTGGGTTCCGGCCGCAGTTTCTTCTGTAATCGCAGAGATATTTTCGATAGCTCCAGAAATTTTTAACGCGCTCTCCAGCATGAGATCACTCTCAGACGAGAAAGAAGCAATTTGCTCGGTGATGTACTGAACGCTTTGCACAATCTGGGCGAAAATATTCGCGGTTTCAATGATCATTTCATTTTGAACTTGGACGACTTCCTCATTGATGGCAATATTCTCAATCGCTTCCTTGATATCGTTCTCAATACTGCGTACCAGACCGAATACTTCTTTGGTGGAGGCTGTAGATTCCTCAGCAAGCTTGCGGACTTCCTGGGCTACAACAGCGAAACCACGACCATGTTCACCGGCGCGTGCTGCTTCGATCGATGCATTGAGTGAGAGCAGGTTGGTCTGCTCGGCGATTTCTGTAATGGTTTTGGTGATCATCGTGATCCCCCGGGCATTATGTGATAGTGCTTCAATCGTATCGGCGACCTTCTGGGTAGCTTGTATATTCTTGCGCATGCCTTCTGCTTGAGTATCAACGGATTGGCGGCCTTTCTCAACTAATTCTAGCGTATGTATGGAACGTCTGTTCATTTCTTTGGTAGAGCTTGTGTAATTCGAAACCTTGGTTTCAATGTCTTTGATGGAATCGGTCATATCGGCGATGTCCACGGATATTTCATTTGCGCCGAGAGCCAGTTCATTGGAAGAGGAGGAGACCTGCGCCATTACGATTTTCAGATTCTGATTTTTGTCCTCGATTCCGCGGCTGGCATCCATGACATGGCGGGTAATCTGAGACGCTTCGGTTAGTATTTTCTTCAGCTTATCGATCATTGTATTGAAGGAGCGGCTGACTTCCCCCATGGAACCGTTCTCATCTGCCCGGGTTGTAAAGTCACCTTTGGCAATCGTATGGGTTACGTTAGAGATATCATCGAATGAAGATGTAAGCGTTCTCTCAATGAAGCGTGCGAGTGGGAAGGTCAGTGCAGCCAATACCGCAACCATTATAATGCCGATAATCATCTTGCCCATCACTACAAGTGTGATTAGTACAGGGACAGCGAATAAAGCGGCAACCAAGTAACAACCGGCTCTAATTCTCTGTTTTAACGGAAGCTTGTTCATCCAGTCCATCATAAAAAGTTCCCCCTAAAATAATGTTGTGTATTATAATATTATAGGCGTTTTCAGAGGGAGAGGTCTATTGTAAGAATTGACATAAAAATGCTCAAATAGGTCTTTCGGGCATGAATTTTGTGTGAATATCTTCATACATAGCATGGTGGTTTTGTTCAATTTGGAGAAGATACTTTTCACTAGTGCTTCAGGCTCAGAGGATGTGACATCCGATATAGAAAAACGCTCATTGGAACAGCAGGCGGATGCCCGCTCTCCAAAGAGCGTTTGTTCAGGACTACTTTTTTACAGTAACACAATTTCTTCCGCGGTATTGATTTCCGGCAGTCCTGCCAGTTTAACCAGAACGGCTTGAGGAACCGCCTTATCGACGGTGAGCAGCATGATCGCAGCGCCGCCAACGATTTTACGTCCTACCTGCATGGAGGCGATATTGACATCGTTCTCCCCAAGCAGTGTACCGACAGCACCGATGATACCCGGTTTGTCGTTATGCGAAATTACAATCTGATGGCCTTCCGGAGCAATATCGACCGGGAACTTGTTGACCTGCACGATCCGTTCTCCGTAGCCCTGCAGCAGCGTTCCCGCAACCAGACGTTCTTCGTCAGGATCTGCCTTCAGGGTGACGGTGATAAGGTTGGTAAATCCCTTGGTTTTGGAAGCCTTAGTCACAATTACATTCACATCACGGGTTTTGGCCAAATGCATCGAATTGACGATATTCACATCTGTCCCAAAGTGACGGGAAAGTACGCCCTTGACGATATAGCGGGTCAGTGGCTGTGTATCTACATCGGATAGGTCACCTGCATATTCTACTTGGATTTCTCTGATCGCGCCATCGGTAAGCTGTGTTGCGAAGCTGCCCAGCTTTTCGCCGAGTGTGAAGTAAGGCTGAAGCTTGTTCATCACACTTGGCGCAACAGGAGGGATGTTCACAGCGTTAATGAACGGCTCGTTGCGCAGAATATGCAGCACCTGCTCCGATACATCTATAGCAACGTTCTCCTGGGCTTCTACGGTGGAAGCGCCAAGATGAGGCGTTACGATGATTTTGGGGTGGGAGAGGAATGGATGATCGGCTTGCGGCGGTTCCTTTTCGAATACGTCAAAGGCTGCTCCGGCTACAATGCCGCTGTTGATGGCTTCAACCAGCGCCATTTCATCTATTACCCCGCCACGTGCACAGTTGATGATACGCATGCCTTTTTTCATGACTTCGAACTGCGGCCCAGAAATCATGTGGCGGGTTTCCGGAGTGAGCGGAGTATGCACAGTGATGAAATCCGCGCCGCGTACGATATCGTCTACTGAAGCCAGCTTCACTTCCAGCTTTTCCGCACGGTCAGCGGTCAGGAAGGGGTCATAGGCAAGAATGTTCATGCCAAAGGCTTTGGCACGCTTGGCTACTTCGCTCCCGATCCGGCCCATACCGAGAACACCCAGCGTTTTGCCGCGCAGCTCTACCCCGAGGAATGTTTTCTTGTCCCACACACCAGAGATCGTTTTGGCGTAAGCCTGCGGAATATGACGGGCCAGTGCCATCATCATAGCAAAAGCATGCTCGCAGGTTGTGATTGTATTGCCGTCCGGGGCGTTGATAACAACGACACCACGCTGTGTGGCAGCCTCAAGCTTGATATTGTCAACGCCGACTCCAGCGCGGCCAATGACCTTCAAGTTGGTGCCCGCAGCAATAATCTTCTCAGTTACAGTTGTCTGGCTGCGTACAAGCAGGCCATCATATTCGCCAATGATGGCGATAAGCTCGTCTTCGCTAAGTCCAGTCTTTTTGTCTACAGTTACATCACTTGCGTCCATTAATTGCTGAATGCCCAAATCGCTGATCGGATCCGATACTAGTACTTTAAACATGGTTTCTTGTCCTCCTTAAATTTGGAAAGCTATATATGCCCAAGGATGCCCTGAAGAGGCAGTCCACAGTACCAGAAGCCAAAATAACTAGTGAAAAATATGTCAGAATAACGGGGGAACGCGCTGTCGCATAAAAGAAAGAGTGTGCAGCAGACCGGAAAATCCTGAAAAGAGGGCCCATATAATGGCCTGGAACTGGAAATTAAATAACAAAAAAACTCTCAACCCCATACTACTGCCGTAGTAAGGGACGAGAGTTGTCGTGGTACCACCCTAATTCACTGCAACGTATGAAGAAGCAGCCTCATTGGCCCGCAAAGGCCACACTGGTAACGGAGATGATCCGATTGTGCCTACTGTAAGGTTCGACACAATATCTCAGGAGCGCTAAAGAGTTCTGTCCGTCACCGGTTTACACCACCCACCGGCTCTCTGAAGACTTGCAGAATCTTTGTTCCATCATCGGTTTTGCTTGATTAATTTTTCATAATGTAACATGGCAATGCCAGATGTGTCAATAGTCTAGTTGAAGATGAGCCGCCTTGAAGTGGCTCTCATTTTTCGTTATGATGCAATAGCTGGTTCTACTCATAAAAAAACGGGAGCTGTGGCATGGTTTCCTTGCCGTAATACTGTTCACGCCACTTCATGAAATCTTGTTCCTGCACCGCTCCTGTGGAAATTAACAGGGTGACGGCGGATTGAATATCCTTTAGATTCAGTGAACTAGCCGTACCAGAATAGATCATATCGTCAATTTTGGCCGTAATATCCTGTGGGTCATAGCCTGCATAGATGGAGCGGTTCAACATCATATCAGCTATGGATGCGTTCTTAAGCAGGAGAGGCATTTTCTTCCACTGGATAAAAGAGAGAGTCTTTAGCTCAGCGGCTTCCGAAGGGATTTTGCTGTTGTCTTTTGAGCCCCATTTGAGCATGGAGTCATAGAAGTTTTTTTGAGCGAGCAATCCGAATTTTACAGCACTGGCTGTGAATTTATCGCTTTTTAGCACCTTGGCTGTTTCAGTCCCTGATGCACCTGCATTGACTTTACTGGAGGCCTGGGAGAACAAAGTCAGGCTCTTCAAAATATTTAATTGGGATTCATAGAGCATAGGAGAGCCCGTGAAGATCGAATCCTGAGTGACCTTGTCATACTGCTTGTCTGCGAGAATGCTCAGATTCTTCAGGGTTGCTGCATTCTCACGCGCATCTGTGCTGCGTGCCAGGTTGTCCAGCTGGCTGTTCCAATTGCGCTTGAATTCCCGATAGGGCAAAAATACGTTATGATAGAACGTAACAAGATCCTGCTGCTGGTAGGAGCCGGAGTATTCCTCTGCGGTATCTTTATTATTGAGGTGTTCGTATTTGGCTTCTGTTTTGTCTGCCCCAACCTTCACTCCCGTAAAAAAAGCGGCGAATGCGGATATCAGAAAAAGCAGAAAACCTAGTGTGTATAACATTTGAGTGCGGGAGGTACGGCTGTTCATAATTAATGCTCCTTCTTCTAGGGAAATTATCTTATGTAAAAACAATATAGAACAGGCAGGTTACAATGAAAAAATTCAAATTTGGCGAAATCAGGATTAAAAAAGCCGATCCTCAGCAGTTAACCGATAAGCTTCTTTTAGTTAATTTGTATATCACTCAGGGTCTTACCTTAATTATCGGTTTGATATGGATATTATTACAGAAAAGAAACCCCATTCACATATTAAATTTTCCGGAAAACGCACAATTTGTGTTTTGGGGGCTTGGACTGGCTGCAATTATGCTGGTGGTAGACTTCTTGCTAACCCATATTGTTCCAGAAGACAGCATGGATGATGGGGGAATTAACGAGCTGCTCTTTGGTAAAAGGCCAGTGTGGCATATCCTTGTCATCGCAGCCATTGTATCGGTTTGCGAGGAGCTGTTGTTCCGGGGAGCAGTTCAGCATTCATTTGGGCCTTATTGGACAAGTATTTTATTTGCCGTAATTCATGTGCGCTATTTGCGGCACTGGATTCCTACAGGGTGGGTATTCCTCAGCAGCTACGGGCTGGGATATATATACATACACACAGGAACACTTTGGGCACCCATTCTATGCCACTTTATCATTGATGTGTTCTCGGGTCTTGTGATCCGTTACAGGAGGGAGTCATGAGCGAGGAACTTAGCCGGGTGAAGTCCCGTAAAAAACCAAATAAAGCTGAACAGCCTGCTGTTGTCAGAAAGAGAACTGGATCGCGGACCTTATCAGTCCCGCCAATCATTAACGATTCTCCTGCAGCAGTTGCGGGAACCCTGTCAAGAAAAAACCGCCACTCCTTAGCTCAACCCGGAAAAAAAGTGAAACGGGAAGAAAGACCAGTGGATGAGGAAAGCTCTACACCTTCACGTGCGGAAAGTTATCCGTCGGAGCGGCTGCGTTTTAGCAAAATGTTCATCAATTCACTAATTGTAATATTTTTGCTTCTTCTGATTTTCCTTTTGTATTGGGGACTTATTGGAGCCCCGGACTTGAATACATTATGGTAACCTCCTTGCTGCTGGACATTCTGTCAATCATTATGCTGCTACTTGCAGTGTTTATAGCTATGATGTTGGTGGCAGCATTCAGAAACCGGATTATTGCCGAGGAAATATTTCTTGAAGCTTTGCCGGAGGCTTTGGAAGGCTTCCGCATTCTTTTTATATCAGATATTCACCGGAGGCGCCTTCCGATAAAGCTGCTAAATCCACTGAAGGGGAAAGTAGATGCCGTTTTCCTTGGAGGGGACCTGACGGAAAAAGGCGGCTCCTTAAACCGTCTCTGCGATAATATGACACTGGTGGCTGGACTGGCACCGGTCTATGCTGTGCATGGCAATCATGATTACAGGGCGAATATTTCGCTGGTGGACAACATCATACGCGGGAGCGGAGCGATTTTGTTACAGGACGAGAGCATCACAATTGAAAAAAATGGGAGCAGACTGCTGCTGACAGGTGTGGACTTTCCGCGGAAGGGGGGTAAAAAGGCCTATCAACCATTAACACCACTAGCGGCTCCGGATGCTTCACTCTGCAGAATCATTCTTGTACATGATCCGTTATGGCTGTCGCAGCAATCGGAGATTCCTGCGGATTTGGTGCTGGCCGGTCATACGCACGGAGGCCAGGTAGTGCTACCTTTTGTCGGCCACCGTCATGTTGATCCATTCTATCAGGTGTATAACGCAGGTCATTTTGTGCTTCCGAGAAAAGACGGTTCTAAAACCGAAGCCAAAATGCTGATTAGCCGTGGTTTTGGCACAGCCCATCTTCCCCTGCGCTGGGGGAGTCCATCTGAGATGCATATTCTCACGCTTCGCAGAGGCGCAAGCCGAGATACAATGGCTGACTAACAAAAGCAGGCTACAAGTGTAAATTAATTTCCAGTTATGCTAAAAAGGTATTCCTTGCGTATTAGGCAAGGAATACCTTTTTTTGTTACATCCATCGCTGTATTAATAGCTTAACGCATCTTCAGCTCAATGCTGCGTGGATCGACGAAGCTGTAGCCTTTGCCTTCAAGTGTAGTCAATAGAGTGTCCAGTGCTTCTACAGTCCAAGGAAGTTCGTGCATCAGGATGTTGCTGCCGGAGTGAAGCTGGTCTGTGACGTTCTTGATCAGTTTCGCAGTTTTGCCGGTGTCCTTCTCTTTCATTTCCCAATCCAGTGAACCTACAGACCAGGTCATATAGAGCAGGCCGTTCTCGGCTGCAATCTTCTTGCCGACATCACCGCCTGCGCCATGGGGGGGACGGAAAAACTGTGGGGTTTCGCCAGTAACCTTTTTGACGATATCCTGAACATCCTCAATTTGCTTTTTCACCTCAGCATAGGATTTATCCTTCAGTACGATATGGTCCCAGCTGTGATTGCCGATAATGCCACCCCGGGTCTGAATGAGCTTGAGAAGCTCAGGATGTTCTTTAACCCGGTACCCGTTCACGAAGAAAATGGCTTTGGCATGGTGCTTGTCGAGCGTATCCATTAGTGGATTAATCATATCTGCATTCTTTGGGCCATCATCAAAGGTTAGCAGTACCACTTTTTTGCTTATGCCATCCTTGTTCGGAATAATGTCATAATTTTTGTTCATGTGATAGAGCAGCGGTATCTCTGCAGCAGCATTGTCAACTGTTGTTTTACTGGTGTCAGTTCCATTATCTGCTGACGACTGCGGCGTTGAGCTTGCCGATGGAGCCTCTGATGGTACCGTTTCAGGGGTCATGCTTGCTGCAGCACTGGTGCTTGCCTGCGCAGTAGGTTCCGGTGCTGCTTGGGTTGTAGCCGCTGTAGGCTGCGCTGTCGTATCTGGCCCTGCATTACCATTGCCGCTGTTACTGCACGCAGACAGCAGTAAGACGGACAGCAGCAGCGCTGATGTTGCTTTAACCACTTTTTTCATCTCGCTTTCTTTTGGTTTGGCTGTATGAGCTGGATTCTTTCCGCGAACACTAAGCATGATTTTACCATACAAGGAGGTTAGAGATATGAATACTTCGTCATTTTTGACAGGAGTACTGATGGGTGCTGCAATTAGTATGATTATGTCCAAAAAACGCGGAGCCATGATATCCAGTCTGCTTCAGCCGAACGGTCAGATGAATGGGGCGGGTGAAAAAGCAAAGGACAAAATCATGGGCATGGCCATGACTGGTTTTGGCAGTACAGCTTCTGGTAACGCTACAGCTGGAAATACAGCAACTGGAAACACAAATGCTGGCAGTCATACTGATAACACCACACATGTCTCCCATAGTAATAACGAACACAAGGGGGAGTCTGCGGTTAAATCCAAAGAAGCCAATCTCAAAATGCTGAAGGATTTCATCCGCAGCAATCCTGAGGTGAAACATGAAGTAGAGCAGATTCTTAAGGATACACATAGCTCCATACCGGGATTGTAAACGCAAAAAGCTGATGCAGAATCATTTTGGGGACTAGTCATCCGCAAAATGATTCTTTTTTTCAAATAAGAGTGGTATAAAACTCTTTATATTTGGAAAGAAATAATTTTTTATTTACGTGCATTTGCTGTGCCAAAATGATAACATACATACATAGTAACCATTTTTGGCTCATTACTCGGGACTCATCATACATTATAATAAATGAGCTTGCAAAAGGAGGATCCTGTCATGAGAATAGAGCGATTAAGTCAAGATAAGATACGGATTTTCCTCACTTTTGACGACCTGAGCGAGCGGGGCATCCAGAAGGAAGATATGTGGCAGGAAGTTCCCAAGGTGCATGACTTGTTTACGGAAATGATGGATCAGGCGTACAGTGAACTCGGTTTTGACGCTACCGGTCCGCTTGCCGTGGAAGTATTCGCATTGCCCGCGCAAGGTATGGTCGTTATAGTGACTAGAGGAAAATATGATCACCATCAGTACGGTGCGTCCGGTGAAGAAGATATGCCCGAAGAGATTTACGAAATGGAAGTTACTCTAGAACAAAGCGACTCCATTGTATATGCATTCCGCGACTTTGAGGCTTTGGTTGAAGCGGCTCATGTGCTCCTCGGCAATATTACTTCTCAAGGAAAGCTGTATTCTTATAATGATATATGGTATCTCTACTTCGATCCGAAGGAATTTGAGGAAACTGCATTGTCCGGGCTTGTAGGAGTTCTCTCCGAGTTCGGGGATTCGTCGCCAGTAACTGAAGCTGTTCTGGCCGAATACGGTAAGACGGTTATGCCAGAGAATGCGATTGAATTGATCTGCACTCATTTCAAACGCCAGCAATGACGGTGTGGAGGGAACAAAGTCATCTTTGGCCCTTCCTTTACTTATCGAATTCTGTATATGAAGACATAAAGTCATAGAGCGCAGGGAGGATAATCGGTGCTTTTGTTATCGGTCATTTCGTCAGCAGTGGCACCTGGACTTGCGCTGCTGACTTTTTTCTATCTAAAGGACAAGTATGACCAAGAGCCGCTTTTTATGGTTCTGAAGGTGTTTCTGCTGGGGATTTTGATTGTTTTTCCTATTATGATCATCCAAAGGGGCCTTGTGCTTGGACTGGACGGCGGGCCCTATGCAGATGCTTTTTTGATATCCTCCGGCGTGGAAGAATGCCTGAAGTGGTTTGTGCTGTACCATATGATCTACAATCATACCGAATTTGACGAGCCATACGATGGAATACTATATGCCGTAGCGATTTCGCTCGGCTTCGCAACTTTGGAGAATGTAATGTATGCCTGGTACAGCCACGCTTCAATCGGTTCCATGTTTATGCGGGCGCTGCTTCCGGTATCGGGGCATGCTATGTTCGGCGTCATTATGGGTTACCACATGGGCAGGGCCAAGTTCTCAGGTGGTGTCAAAACAAGAGGGATATTAATCATGTCCCTGCTTCTGCCTTGGCTGTGGCACGGGATATATGACTTTATCCTGACTACCATGACTAATACCTGGATCTGGTTTATTGTGCCACTGATGGCTGTATTATGGTATGGAGGCATGGGCAAGGTGGCACGGGCCAACAGCCGTTCCCCGTTCCGGTTCCTGAAGCGTGAAGAAGAGATTAATCTCTAGTAGAGATGGACACACTTATCCTGAAAGGTAGTTCCGTTAGCAAGGGATTCCAGAAAGGAGCGAGGTGTCTTTTTTTGCGTGTAAAAATTAGGATTGTATGCAAGCAGTGTGGAGAAAGCTACATCTTAAGAGGAAATAAAGAGCAGGGAGTTATTCAGACCGGATTCAAACAATGTCTGTGCAACTGCAGCAGCGGTTTTGAAATTGAGGAGCGGGCTTAGTAGCCTTTTGAAAGAATTCTCTTTTTTGATATCAGATCATTTGGGTGCATAAGACTTCTCAGTTATTGTCAAACTAACGGCAATAAGCAACTGAAAGGAGTCTTGTAGGCCTATGTACAAAAGATTAAGTGCCTTAATGTTCCCGATTACCACACTGTTGCTGATTGGTGCGTTAGTGTGGGGGTATCAGGAGAATCAGGAGAAGAACTCGATTCTAATCAAAGCGGAGAACCAATACCAGCGAGCTTTTCATGATCTCTCTTATCACATGGAACAGCTTCACGGTGAGCTTGGGAATACCCTGGCGGTCAACCATACTTCAAGTGGCATGCACCGCAAGGGGCTTGTGAATGTCTGGAGGCTGACCAGTGAAGCGCAGAATGAGATCAATCAATTGCCCCTTACCCTGCTTCCATTCAGTGAGACTGAAGAGTTTTTGTCCAAAATCTCCAACTTCTCTTACAAGGCGGCTGTGCGTGATTTTACTAAAAAACCTCTTTCGGACAATGAAATGGGGAATTTAAAAGCGCTATATAAGAACTCTGGTGAAATTTCCAAGGATCTGCAGGAGGTTCAGAACAAGGTAATCACGAACAGGCTGCGTTGGATGGATGTTGAATCTGCGCTGGCAACAGAGGATAAGGCTGAGGACAACACGATTATCGATGGATTCAAAACAGTAGACAAACGGGTAGCCGCTTATCCTGAGCTCGATTATGGGCCTTCTGTGGCCAGCATTTATAATAAACGCTCTGTGAAGAAGCTGGGCGGCAAACCGGTTACCGTGGAAGATGTGAAACGCAAAGCCGTCAAATTTGCGGACATCGGTGGGAATCCGACTGTAGATGTTAGGGAAAACGGCAAGGGAACCGAGTGGGCGTCCTATACTGCTGTAGTAACAAGTAAGGATCATAAAGAGCCGGTTAGTATGGATTTTACTGTAGAGGGCGGGCTACTGATCTCCTACAATGATAACCGGAACGTGGGTCCTGCCAAGGTGTCGATGAATCAGGCTGTTACCAAAGCCGGGGAATTCCTTAAGGATAAAGGATATCCGGATATGACTGCTGTCAGTGCGGACCGTTACGATAATATGGGCAACTTAACCTTCGTCACCAGCCGAAACGGCATCCTGATCTACCCGGAAAAAATGACAGTTCGCGTTGGATTGGATACCGGGGAACCGACAGGATTTCAGGCAAGTGATTATGTGCGTGAGCGTCAGGAGAAGCGGGTGATCTCCAAGCCGGGTCTGACTTTGGCTGAAGCCAGAAAAATGCTTAATCCGGAATATAAGGAACTCTACAACCGGCTGGCCTGGATTAAGAATGAGGATGCCGAAGAGGTACTGACCTATGAGTTCGGAGGCAAAATCAACGGCTCACAGTACCGGATTTACTTAAACGCTGATGACGGTCACGAGGAAGCTGTTGAAGAAGTCAGAAAATCCTCTGGCGCACAGGGTAAATAATCTTTCAGCCGAAAGGCAATATCTTGCCTGATAGGTGCAGTTCCCATGTGGAAATGCACCTTTTTGTCATTTCAAAATCAGAATAATATTTCTCACCGGGCAATAAATCTCCATGCTATAATTAATTCTAGAATAAATACTAATCATGTGGCGGTGACAGGCTTGTATCCCAAAATCAACGAATATCTATACATACAGGTTGCTTCAAGCGATGCTGGAGAGGCAGAAGTGGAATATAGATCGAGAATAGCAGAGACGGAAGACGAGGCTTTTTTGATTGAAATTCCCATTCAAGAAAATAACGGGAGGCTGAAAAGGCTTTTTATCGGGGACGAGCTGTCCGTATATTTCTTGTCGGAGGGCGGTGTCAAAAATTACTTTAATACACATGTGGTCGGCTTCAAGGAAGAAGTGATCCGCATGGTACGTATACGAAAGCCGGCAGTCGAATCCATCTTCAAGATCCAGCGCCGAAGCTTCTTACGTGTAAACGCAGAGCTTGAGCTTGCTGTGAAAGACTCGCTGGGCAGCCGCTACTTAGTTCGTACTGAAGATATCGGAGGGGGAGGGACCTCTTTCCTGAGCGACTCCAAAGTGCACCCCGAAGTGGGAGGAAAGCTGTTCTGCTGGCTGCTTGTTCCTTACCGGAACGGAAGCACAGAGCATGTGAACTTTGAAGGTGAGATCGTCCGGATCAAGACATTGGAAACAGGGCGTAATCTGGTGATGGTGAAGTTCGCAGCGATTACTGATTCAGAGCGGCAAAAAATTATCCGGTACTGCTTTGAGCGCCAGTTCGATTTCCGCAACCGTTGAGATGGGCGGGAAAAAGGTATAAACAGACACTTTTTTCTATACAAATACCTCAGTGTCATTTTGCACTGGGGGTTAAACTGTGGTATAATTTTATAAGTCGCAGGCAATGCCTGCTTTTTTCTTGATAATACCAGCAAGCTTGTTTTTTCTTGACTGAAAGAGTGTTTGAGGAGGAATGCCCCGTTGGATAGGCAGGGTACACATACTTACGACAGAATTAACGTCGCCATCGACGGACCTGCCGGGGCAGGCAAGAGCACTGTAGCCCGATTGGTAGCCCAGAAGCTCTCTTACATTTATGTCGATACTGGAGCGATGTACCGGGCGATTACCTGGTATATGATCCGTGAAGGCATACCGGCTGAAGATAATCTTCAGGTGGATCAAAGAGTCCGCGATATGGTGATCGAACTGATCCCGGAACCGGATGTGCAGAAGGTGCTGATCAATGGGGAGGACGTGACTCCGCATATCCGAAGTCTTCAGGTTAGCGGCCAAGTGTCGCAGTATTCGAAGATCGAGGGCGTAAGAACCAGGCTGAGCCATTTGCAGCGCCAGATGGCGCTCCGCAAGGGAGTAGTGATGGATGGCCGCGATATCGGTACGACCGTGCTGCCGGACGCCGAAGTGAAGATTTTTATGACGGCGAGTGTGGAAGAACGGGCTCTACGCCGCTACAAGGAACTGAAAGATGCGGAAACAGTGACGCTCCAGCAGCTTGAATGCGATATTGCCGCGCGGGACCGTCTGGATGAAGGACGGGAGATTTCACCGCTGCGCCGTGCAGAGGATGCTATTCTTTTAGATACGACGCATATGGATATCCATCAAGCCGTGGAAGCAATTGTATCCCGCTGCAGATCTTATGTGGACGGGGAGAGAAATCATTTATGATTTATGTCATTTGCCGTGGATTACTTCGCTTGATTTACGCCATTTTGTTTCCGCTTAAGATCATTGGGAAAGAGAATGTGCCGGAGGAAGGCGGAGTGTTGCTGTGTGCCAATCATATCAGCTTGCTGGATCCGATGACTATTGGGATCAAGCTGAATCGTCAGGTCAAGTATATGGCCAAAGCAGAGCTATTCAAGGTTCCTGTGCTAGGCTGGCTCATTAACAAACTGGGCGCTTTTCCTGTCAAACGTGGCGGCGTGAGCAAAGAATCCATCAAAACGGCCCTTAATACGCTTCGCAGCGGAAATGTTATGGGCATCTTTCCGGAAGGGACACGAAACTCTGACTCCGGTGTGGCAAAAAAGGGCGCAGCAAGTTTTGCGCTTCGCAGCGGTGCAGCGGTTGTTCCTGCCGCTATTATCGGTTCTTACAAGCCTTTTCGCCGGATGACCGTTATTTATGGGGCTCCCATCGATCTCAGTTCATTTGCCGGGGCGGGCAGCGAATCTCTTGAAGAAGTCACTGATGTTATTATGGGACGCATACATGAGATGGCAAAGACCGGTAAGCCTACAGTGAATTAAGTGCAGGCAGACGTACGGATGTTCCGCTGATTAGAATAACGGCATAACCGCTAATTTTTGGAACATACTAACGTGAAAGTGTAAGTGATATCTGCATTGCTTGTTTTGAACTCTGCTCTACGCGGGTTTAAATAAATGGGGTTTTGAATCGAGGAGGGTAATCACATGTCTGAAGAAACTAGAAATCAGGAAACTGCGGCCAACGTTGACAACAATGAAGCCGTAGAAGCAACGGAAACTGTGGAAGCCGCAGCAGAAGAGAACAACGGTGCTACAGAAGCAGTTGCAAGTAACGAAGAAGAAGTGACTAGCCAAGAAGGTTTGGAAATCATTTCTCTGAAAAAAGGCGATACCGTGAAAGGAACAATCGTCAAAATCGAAGATAACCAAGCTTATGTAAGCATTGGATATAAATACGACGGCGTTATTCCTATTCGCGAATTGTCTTCTGTACAACTGGACAACGCTGCAGCAGCGGTTGAAGTTGGACAAGAAGTGGAATGCAAGGTTGTCAGCATCAACGACAACAAGGAAAGCCTGGTGCTTTCCAAACGTGCAGTTGACAGCGAAAAATCATGGGAAGATCTCGAAAAGTATTTTGCTTCCCAAGAAGCTTTCGAAGTTACTGTAGCTGACGTTGTCAAAGGCGGCCTCGTGGCTGATGTTGGCGCGCGCGGATTTATTCCAGCTTCCATGGTTGAACGTCACTTCGTTGAAGATTTCAGCGACTACAAAGGCCGCACATTGCGTGTGAAAGTGAAAGAACTGGACCGTGAGAACAGCAAGGTTATTCTTTCTGCCAAAGAAGTTCTGGAAGAAGAATTCGAAGCCAATAAACAGAAAATTATGTCTGAGCTGTCCGAAGGACAAATCATCGAAGGTACAGTGCAACGCCTGACTCAATTCGGCGCATTTGTTGATGTAGGCGGCGTTGATGGTCTGGTTCACGTATCCGAGATTGCCTGGAACCATGTTGAGAAACCTTCCGACGTTGTATCCGAAGGCGAAAAAGTTAAGGTTAAAGTACTTAAGGTTGACCCTGAAAAAGGAAAAATCAGCCTCAGCATCAAAGCAGCTGCTCCTGGACCTTGGGATTCTGCAGCCGGAAAAATCAACATTGGTGACGTGGTAACAGGCGAAGTTAAACGCCTTGTGAACTTCGGTGCGTTTGTTGAACTTCTTCCAGGTGTAGAAGGTCTTGTACACATCTCGCAAATTTCCCACAAGCACATCGGTACTCCGCATGAAGTGCTTAAGGAAGGACAAGAAGTGCAGGTGAAAGTTCTGGACTTCAACCCATCTGAGAAGCGTGTAAGCCTCAGCATCAAGGAAACCGAAGAAGCTCCGGCTCCTACGGCTAGACCAGAACGCAGCAACAGCAGAGACAGAGCGCCTAAAGAAGTGCTGAACAACCCTAACGTGTCGCTCAGCAATGAAGGCCTCAGCTTTACTTTGGCTGAACGTTTCGGCGACAAGCTGGACAAATTCAAGGGCAATAACTAATCCCTTCGTATTTACACATATATATGGGTATAGTAATCGGCGAACCCTCGATACGGGGGTTCGCCGATTATGTTTTATAGACCGCTTAAATGGAAAGATTAGCAGTAAGTATGTTAGCCAATTGAAGCGTTTTTTGCTATGATGAGTAGCGTAAGGATGACAGGAGGAATGAATATGGCAAGACCCGTTGTGGCCATTGTTGGGAGGCCTAACGTCGGTAAATCGACGATTTTTAACAGGCTGATTGGCGATAGACTGGCCATTGTAGAAGATAAACCGGGGATCACACGTGACCGGATATATGGCGTTTCCGATTGGAACGGCAAATCCTTCAGTGTCATTGATACCGGAGGAATTGAAATTGACGGTGAGGATGCTATTCTGAAGTCCATCCGCGTTCAAGCGGAACTGGCCATTGAAGAAGCAGATGTCATCGTCTTTATGTGCGAGGCAAAAACCGGTCTAACCAATTCGGATGAAGAGGTAGCACAAATTCTCTTCCGTTCCGGAAAGCCGATTGTCTTAGCTATTAATAAAGTTGACAACATGAAGCGTACAGAGGATATTTATGAATTTTACAGCCTTGGAATTGGCGATCCCATCGGGATCTCAGGCAGCCATGGTACAGGTATCGGGGATCTGCTCGATGCGGTAACCGAGCGTCTGCCAGAGCTGACCGAAGAGGAATATGATGAGGATGTTATTCGTGTAGCTCTCATCGGTCGTCCGAATGTAGGCAAATCTTCTCTCGTAAATGCCATTTTGGGCGAAGAACGTGTAATTGTCAGCGACGTTGCCGGTACGACTAGGGATGCCATTGATACACCGTTCGAACGCGATGGGCAGAGATATGTGCTGATTGATACTGCGGGGATGCGCAAACGCGGCAAGGTCTATGAAACAACTGAGAAATACAGTGTGATGCGGGCTATGCGTGCGATTGAGAGAGCTGATGTTGTGCTTGTAGTCATCAACGGTGAGGAAGGCATCATCGACCAGGACAAGCATATTGCAGGTTATGCCCATGATGCAGGTAAGGCTTCGATTTTTGTGGTTAACAAATGGGATGCCGTCGAGAAGGACGACAAGACGATGCAGAACTTTGAGACCAACATCCGCGATCACTTCCTGTTTATGAGCTATGCGCCTGTTGTCTTTTTATCTGCACTCACGAAACAGCGTCTCCAGAAGCTGCTTCCGGTGGTTCAGCACGTGGCTCAACAGCATGCGCTGCGGATTACTACGCATCTTGTCAACGATGTGGTGTCTGATGCGGTCGCCATCAATCCTCCGCCAACGGATAAAGGTCGTCGCCTGCGCATCAACTATGTAACCCAGGTAGCTGTGAAGCCGCCGACAATAGTGGTGTTTGTAAATGATCCTTCGCTGATGCACTTCTCCTATGAACGGTATCTGGAGAACAAGATCCGCGCAGCGTTCAATTTCGAGGGCACACCAATCCGACTCTTTACACGGCGCAAATCCGAGAACGAAGGTTAGGGGAGAAAACAGTGGCGTTTGAACTTCTGGTTATCGTAGTAAGTTATTTGCTTGGCTCTGTCAGCTTCAGTGTGCTTTTGGTCCGCCTGCTCAAGGGTGTGGATATCCGGCAATATGGCAGTGGAAATGCCGGTGCTACCAATACATTGCGGGTGATGGGGAAAGGGCCGGCGATTCTTGTTCTGGTACTGGACGTATTGAAAGGAATTGCGGCAGTCTGGCTTGGAACCTGGGCCGGTGGCTGGGGGACATGGGTCGCTGTTGCCTGCGGGATCGCAGCCATTATTGGACACAACTGGCCCCTATACTTTCATTTTCGTGGAGGAAAAGGAATTGCGACTACCATAGGCGTCATGGCTACGCTTTGTTTTTGGCCTGCGCTGATCGCCGGTATAGTTGCCATTGTGGCAATTGTGATTACCAAATATGTATCTCTGGGATCTCTTCTGTTCGTGGCGCTGACCCCGGTGATTTTAATTTTTACCGATTTTACGGCACCTGAATTATGGGGAAGTCTTATTATTGCCCTCTTCGCTTTTTGGCGGCACCGGAGTAATATCGTGAAGATCAGCCAGGGGCGGGAGAATAAAATTGGTTCAAAAGTCAAGGAGGGGAACCGGGTTGTCTGATAAAGTAACCGTGCTGGTCGCGGGCAGTTGGGGAACTGCGCTGGCATCTGTGCTGGCGGCTAACCACTCGGAAGTTTATCTGTGGACACGGAAACCTGAACAAGCTGACGAGATCAATCATTCACATACAAACCAGCATTATCTTCCCGAAATTACGCTGCCTGTGAATATTATTGCCACTACGGATATGGAAACTGCCGTTAAGGATTCCAGGGCGGTAGTTATTGTTGCGCCTTCCTCTGGGATGCGTCAGGTTACACATGCGCTGAAACCCTTCTGGAAGAAAGAAATGCTCTGTATTCATGCCACCAAAGGCTTCGAGACAGAAACGATGAAACGGATGTCTACAGTAATCTCTGAGGAGCTTGGCTGTAATGAAGGTGAGATTGTGGTTCTCTCAGGTCCTAGTCACGCGGAAGAGGTTGTCCGTCTATGTCCGACCACAGTCGTTGTGGCTTCGCCAGATGAAGGTCGCGCAGCCGCTGCTCAGGAGCTTTTCATCAATAATGATTTCCGGGTATATACGAACCGGGACCAGGTTGGCGTTGAGTTGGCCGGAGCGTTGAAGAATATTATTGCACTAGGTGCAGGCTTGTCTGACGGTCTGGGCTTCGGAGACAATGCCAAGGCCGCGCTGCTTACCCGTGGACTGGCTGAAATCTCCCGTGTTGGCGTTGAGCTTGGTGCAAATCCCCTTACGTTCTCCGGCCTGGCAGGGCTCGGCGACCTGGTTGTAACAGCTACGAGCAAGCACAGCCGCAACTGGCGGGCGGGCTCAATGTTGGGTCAGGGTAAACCTCTTGCGGAGGTGCTAGAATCCATGGGTATGGTGGTCGAAGGTATTCGTACCACGGAAGCAGCCTTTGCGATTTCGCTTAAGCTTAAAGTGCAAATGCCAATTACGGATCAGATTTACCATGTGTTGTTCAAAGGCAGATCCCCACGTAAGGCGGTAGAAGCCTTAATGGGCAGAGACCGCAAGACAGAAATGGAAGCTATATCCCAGGAAACTTGGGAGCAATGGCATTCCTGAGGAACGTTCACCTTTTGCCGGAAATTCTCATATGTTGTAAATGGGGATTGACGGAGGAGGGATGAAGAATGAGCAGAGATTTTTCCAAGGATGCTTTGAACGCTATTAACAAAAAAGCGGGAAAGAACATTACGGAAGGCGCCGTGAAGAAGCTGGCCAGTACGGTCAAGCCGGGAACAACGCAGAATGAAGCCCAGCTCCGCCAGTTGATCAAACAGGTGTCAGCAATGGCCAAGGTACCAGTTAGTGAAGCTACTGTGCAGGATATTATCAATGCTGTCAAAAAAGGCGGCGCGAATTCAGGCACAATGGAGTCTTTAATGAAAATGATGATGAAAAAATAGGTTGGCGCTTCAAACCAAAGAGCAGAAGTTCCGGAATCCTCCAAATTCCGTGAATCTCTGCTCTTATTTCGGTTGAAATAATAAGGATATCTCATAGCCAGGTTGTCATTTCCAGCCATTTCTTCTTGCAGAAATGGGTAGAGTTTCATGCTATAATATTCGCAATCCAAATTAGCCGAATGGGGGAGCGCTGGATATGGACCCGATGACGAAAATGTGGTTGTCCCTTATCGCAATCCTGATCATGGGATTGTCCGTGTTTCTGATTACCTTTGCCCGCAGTAAGACCAAAGGGTTTTTAAGGGGTATTTTGTCTGTAATCGCTTTTGTCATTATGATTATAGGCTTGCTGGGTGGAGCTGCTTCGATTATGTAAGCATTTACATTCAGTTGAAGCTGCGCGACTGTCAGGATTTTCAGGTGGATTCATTAACATAACATCATGTGAAGGAAGGAAGCTGCATCATGAAACGGCAAAAGGGATGGACTGTCACGTTTCAGCCGGAAGGCCGAACAGCTGTTGTCACGCATGGAACTTCTCTGCTGGAGGCATCACGTAAAGCAGGGGTCTCCATTACTACCCGTTGCGGTGGAAAGGCCGGCTGTCTGATGTGTAAAGTTAAGGTTACCGAAGAATATACATCTGGGCTAAGGCCTCCCGGTGATGCCGAGCAGCGAAAACTGGGCGGTCTGCTGGACGAGGGTATTCGTCTGGCCTGTCAAGCGGCGGTATGGAATGATTTGAGCGTATATACTCCCGAGGACCCGCTCAAAGCAGCTGTAAGGCGCAAGCTTGAAGCTGCCCGTCGCGGGGAAGAAGATGAACTCTGGTAGCACTCTTTTACGACAACCGTAAGAAACGGAGGGATACGGGCATGGAGAGCTGCATAAGGCGGGACAAGAAGTATAGATCCAACATAAGAGGAGTTCTATGGGCGGTGTCCATTCTTTGGGTATGCTCGCTTGCTGGCTGTATGTATCCTGAGAAGGAGAAGGCGGGAAGCAGCTACCGCGGAAGCGTAATGCGGGTGCAGGCAGCAGTGAATGATTACCAGCAAAAAGAAGGATTACTGCCCATACTTAATGCAGATGAGGCCACACCGAGATATGAGAAATTTTTGATTGATCTGGAGAAGCTGCAGCAAACGGGATATCTGGATGAAATTCCGGCAGCAGCCTTTGAGAAGGGTGGCAGCGCCTACTTTCTTATATTGAATGAAGAGAGCGATCCAGAGGTAAAAATGATGGACTTGGTTACTGTTCAAAAGGTGAATGATGTCCAGCGCCTTATCAACCGGTATAAGTCTGCTCATGGAGGAAGCCTCCCGGCAGGGGAGGAGATCTATCCGGGTTTGTTCGCGATTGATGCCCGGCAGGCGGGCACGGATTTGATCACGCTGAGCAGCATCTATTCCGGCCAGCCGCTGCCATTTTTCATGGATAAGAACGGCACTGTATATGTAGATTACGGTGTTGATATTCAGTCGGTGATACACCAAAATTCCACTTCTCCTAAAGATAATACGGACCTTCGTCTTCTACTGGAGCAGGCTTCTTATTATGTACCTGTCAAATCCTTGCCTTATTTCTGGGTGGGCGGTCAGCCAGTCCCCCAGTCTCCGTTACTCTAAAGACACTAACAGGCTCTCTTCCAAAAAGAGTTCTATCCCTCTACTTTCCCTCATATGCTAGCTGAGAAGGCTTCCGGGCGTCATGACGCTCTGCAGGCGCAGTGGCTGATTTTTACGAAATTCCGATTTAAATTGCGCGGGTAGCGGGTCATAAATCCGTTCTGGATACATATGATGATACTAGTCCAAATGCATGTCCGAGCATTCGGAGTTAAGCGTGGGGCAATGCAGGTTCCGCCCTTAAGTCAGCAGCTAGGCTCCATGGCGGACAATGTCAGTCCGGTGGGTGTCCTGCAAAGGTCAGAAAAGCCGGCGGAACGCGAAGTCGATGCTCTTCAGGCATTTTTTCTTCGGAGTAATATGAGGAGGGGATCTCTTTTGGAAAAAGTGGATATTTTCAAGGACATTGCCGAGCGTACCGGCGGAGACATTTATCTTGGCGTCGTCGGTGCGGTTCGCACAGGGAAATCAACATTCATCAAACGCTTTATGGAAACGATCGTCTTGCCAAACATTACGAATGAGGCGGATCGGGTTAGAGCGGTGGATGAGCTTCCGCAAAGCGCGGCAGGGAAAACAATCATGACAACAGAGCCGAAATTTGTGCCGAACAATGCGGTGCAGATCAAGGTGGCGGAAGGGCTGGAGGTCAATGTCCGGCTGGTAGATTGTGTAGGGTATGCGGTTGAAGGTGCTAAAGGCTATGAGGATGAAAACGGTCCTCGGATGATTTCCACTCCTTGGTTTGAGGAGCCGATTCCTTTTCAGGAAGCAGCGGAAATTGGCACCCGCAAGGTCATTCAGGAGCATTCCACACTGGGTGTAGTGGTGACTACAGATGGTACCATAGCTGAAATTCCGCGTCACTCCTATGTGGATTCCGAAGAGCGTGTAATCGCTGAGCTGAAAGAGGTTGGCAAGCCGTTTGTACTGGTGATCAACTCGACCCGGCCGCGCAGTGATGAAGCGCAGCAGCTCCGCAGTGAGCTGGCCGCCAAATATGATATTCCGGTCATGACGCTCAGTGCAGCGAATATGACGGAAGATGATGTAACAGGCGTCCTGCGTGAAGTCCTTTATGAATTCCCGGTTCACGAGGTGAATGTGAATCTTCCAAGCTGGGTAATGGTACTTGGCGAGAACCACTGGCTGCGCACCAGTTACGAGAATTCTGTCCGTGATACGGTGAAGGATATCCGCCGGTTGCGTGATGTTGACCGGCTGGTGGCACAGTTCACGGAATATGACTTCATTGACAGGGCCGGACTCAGCGGCATGAATATGGGTCAGGGTGTGGCGGAGATCGACTTGTATGCGCCTGAGGAACTCTATGACCAGGTTCTGATGGAGATTGTAGGTGTTGAAATCCGCGGGAAAGACCACCTTCTGCAGCTGATGCAGGATTTCTCACATGCCAAACGTGAATATGACCGCTTCTCGGAAGCGCTGGAAATGGTAAAAACCACAGGCTATGGGATCGCTGCTCCATCACTCGCCGAAATGGCGCTGGATGAGCCAGAACTGATTCGCCAAGGCTCGCGCTTCGGAGTCCGGCTGAAGGCAACAGCCCCATCCATTCATATGATTCGGGTGGATGTTGAATCTGAATTCTCGCCGATTATCGGTACAGAGAAGCAGAGTGAAGAGCTGGTGCGCTATCTGATGCAGGATTTCGAGAACGATCCGATTAAGATATGGGAATCCGATATTTTTGGCCGGTCGCTGCACTCCATCGTGCGTGAAGGCATTCAAGGGAAAATCGCTATGATGCCGGATAACGCCCGCTATAAGCTGCAGGAAACACTGGGCCGGATCATCAATGAAGGCTCTGGTGGACTGATTGCGATCATTCTGTAAAAAATCATTGGGCTCAAAGTGAACAGAGCGGGAGAAATCCTGCTCTGTTTTTTGTGCAAAGATAAGAATCTATAGCTTCGCGCAATAAATAATCCTTATCTTTCTCCCTGAAACGGATACCATCCTTTTAAGGATAGCGTAGCCGTTTCTACTTGAAATAATTAAGAGAATTAAGCATTTAGAGAACAAATATGCTACTTTCTTCTCCTTTTTTGACTAACGCCTTGAAATTCTTAGTGGGCTGTATTACTATAAGTTTGTTGCGCTTCTAGGAAGAGTAGCGCCGATATCTAGTCATAACGGGATTATCACGTATATTTTGCGTTGAAACGGAAACAGTGTATGATACCGGAAATTTGCCCAGGGAGGTGAGAAGACATGAACAAATCAGATTTGATCAACGTAGTTACAGAAGCAACTGAACTTCCCAAGAAAGATGCTACTAAAGCGGTAGATGCCGTTTTTGAAGCGATCACAGGAGCTCTGCAAAGCGGAGATAAAGTACAGCTGGTTGGATTCGGAAACTTTGAAGTGCGCGAACGTTCCGCACGTAAAGGCCGTAACCCGCAGACTGGTGAAGAAATCGAAATTCCTTCGAGCAAGGTGCCGGCATTTAAACCGGGTAAAGCTCTTAAAGACGGAATCAAATAGAGATTTCTACATATCTATCCCATAGTCTTTCTGAGTAATAACGATGCCGCCCTCCAAGGCGGCATTTGTTGTTGAAAGGGTATATGCTCACAAAAACTTTTAGGAGGGTTCTACATGACCGAAAAGAATAATGGCGTAAATCCCGCCCCGGCAGGCAGCGACTACATTGTAATCAAAGCCAAAGAGAACGGTGTACAGGTTATTGGGCTTACCCGAGGATTGGATACACGGTTTCATCATACAGAAAAGCTGGACAAGGGCGAAGTGCTCATTGCCCAATTCACGGATCATACCTCAGCTATGAAAATCCGCGGCAAAGCCGAAATATGGAGCAAACACGGACAATTGGAAAGTGAAAGCTGAAAAGCAGGCATAGCCTGCTTTTTTTCAAAATATAACTAAAGATAGCCATGTCTCAATTCCCGAATATTCGTTCCAGGAGGCGGCAACTATGAATGATAAGGGGGCTTGTCATGAACAGGAGCTGGCTAATTGGAACAGCATTGATCATATCTGCGGCTACCGTGCTTCTTCTTCCGCAGCTGGCCTCGCTTGAGCCTTCCTTACAGCATAAATACGGAGCAGTGGAGGTCTTCGGCGAAGAGGGCACGGTTCTGGGGAGCAATAACCTTGTAGATTTACTTGGGGAGCTTCCTCTTACCCTCTCCATTGACCGTGTGGGTTGGAAGGGAAGAGTTCTCTCTCTGGATCTGAAGGTGACTGGCAATGAATCTGAACCGCAGGAAATTTATCAGAATATGGCCTTGGCCATTTCTTTTGCCTTTCAGGAGACAGTAAATGTGGATCAGTTGCTGCTTCGGATTGTTGCCGAGGACAAATGGCTTGAGAGCCGTCGTCTACTGCTCGCTGGAGATATCCGGCGCAACGAATGGTCACCCGGACTGCAGGAAGCTCTCCAGACAGCCGCAGGCCGTCCACTGCCGGAATCCCTTAAGAGCGGGCTGCGTATCAGCGAGAGTGAGCTATGGAAGAGGCAGTTCATTTATCCCTGATCTGGGTAAAATAAACTAGACGGGCCCACAGTGCGTGACCAAAAAACATGTGATATAATAGACAAGATTGTGAACAAAGATTGTCATAACGTCAATGGCTCCGGAGGCTGAAATGAAACCGTACCGCATACCGCAACTGGCTAAACCTTACACAGACTACGACATGATTCAGCGGCATACGGATTTGCCGCCGTTTTCAGACGGGCGTGGTCATTTGTTATATATTTTTTTAAGTCACGGTTCACCTGCCGATCTGAAGGGCGTAGAACTGTTCACGCTCGTAACCGGACTGGTTCAGCTGGGGCTGGATACCCATGAGTCGATTGATCGTACACAGGAGGAGCCTGACAGAGACCTCATGCGATCCAGGCAGCTTAAGGTACTGGCCGGTGATTACTTCAGCAGCTGGTTTTATCATCTGCTGGCCAAGCGTGAGCAGATTGAAATGGTGGGTATTTTAAGTACGGCCGTTGCGGATGTTAACGTGATGAAGGCCAATCTGTACAGCAAGATGAAATCCATGATCCTTTCCGCGGAACAATATTTGCGACACACGGTACAGCTCAATATGAGGCTGTTTCTTTCTTTTACACCGATGATTGAGGAACCGTTTAAAGAGTTGTGGGAGAGACTGCTTGCCGAGTTTAGCCAATATGAGACCGTCCTGCTGGAGTTACGCCGTGGGGATGATACGGAAAATGCTGTGGATGGCTATTGCTACTTGAAGGTATTGGAGTCTGCTGCAGAAGATGAACGGCGGCGGCTGCTCGAGAAAGATATAGACCTTAAGGATTGGAAAAAGCTCAAGATGAAATACAAATGTGACTCGTTGCTGACGGACAAGCTGCATGGGTCGGTCCAGTCCATTCAGGGGTTGCTGCAGGGTGTCAAGGACGAAAGCCTGTTCAGCGAACTCAGTGCTGCGCTTGACCGCCTTCTTCTGCATATGAAAATTTCCGGTCAAGCTGCCGTGGAGGGTTAGGGAATGACAATAGAGAAAACGACCACACTCAGTGATCAAGGCACCAAACCCAAGGAACAGTTTGTGCATTCCGTCTTTGAGAGCATTGCTGGTAAATATGATTTGATGAATGATATATTGAGCTTCCGCAGGCACAAGGCTTGGCGTAAGTTCACCATGCGTAAGATGGGGATGAAGCCCGGAGACTCTGCAGTTGATCTGTGCTGCGGCACCTGTGACTGGAGCATCGCGCTCGCAGAAGCCAGCGGGAACGGTTCTGTTATGGGGCTTGATTTTAGTGCAGGGATGCTGGAAGTGGGCCGGCGTAAAGTGGAAGCGCGTCATCTTCAGAACCAGATTTCACTGGTACAGGGCAATGCCATGGAGCTTCCTTTCGGCGATAACTCGTTTGACTATGCAACGATAGGCTTTGGACTCCGCAATGTTCCAGATCCGGTTCAGGTCTTGAACGAAATGAAACGTGTGGTAAAACCGGGAGGCATGGTAGTATGTCTGGAATTGTCCAAACCGATGAAGCAGCCGTTCAAAGGCATCTATTATTTTTATTTCCAGCGTGTTCTTCCACTCCTTGGCAAACTCTTTGCGAAGAGATATGAACAATACAAATGGCTTCCTGAATCACTCGCCTTGTTCCCGGACAGAAAACAACTAGAAGTGATTTTCCGTGAAACCGGACTGCAAAAAGTGGAATCCTTCCCCTTGACCGGAGGCATCGCTGCACTACATATTGGGCTCAAGGAGAATTGTAATGCTTAAGAAAATCGGCATTTTTTTACAAATGATTAAATTTGAACATACCGTATTTGCTTTACCCTTCGCCTTCATGGGCGCGTTGCTTGGTTCGGTAGTGATGTTCGGGGTCTTGCCTTCCTGGGGGCAAATCGGCTGGATTGTTATTGCAATGTTCGGCGCACGCAGTGCAGCTATGGGACTGAACCGGTTAATTGACCGGATTAGTGACGCCAAAAATCCCCGTACAGCCGGAAGAGCCATTCCTGCCGGGCTGCTCAAGGTTGGCGAGGTGACCCTGTTTATTGCGTTCTCATTCTTTTTGCTGTTCTGGGCCGCATTCAAGCTGAATCCTTTGTCGGCCAAGCTGCTGCCTATCGCCGTATTCCTTCTTGTTTTTTATTCGTTCACCAAGCGTTTCACCTGGGCATGCCATCTGATTCTAGGCCTGACGATCGCTCTGGCTCCTCTTGGGGGCTGGGTTGCCGTTACCGGTACAGTGGATTGGACTTCCATGGTATTCTATTTCACGATTGTATTCTGGACCGCTGGATTTGATATCATTTACTCCTGTCAGGATGTTGAATTTGATAAGAACGAAGGACTGTACTCTATTCCTGTCCGTTTCGGCGTACCCAGAGCACTGACCATTGCGAAGGTGTTTCATATTCTTACGGGTGCTGGTTTTGTGTCGCTGCTGTTCATTACCGACTTAAGCTGGTGGTATGTAGCAGGGATGCTTATTGCCTACATTATTCTATTTTATGAGCATCTTATTGTGTCTCCGAGCGACCTTAGCCGGTTGCAGACGGCATTCTTCACCATGAATGGTGTACTGAGCATCGTAGTATTTTCATTTACTCTGATTGACTTGGTGGTGCAGTTTTACAAATGAATGAGCTTAAAGCGAAAAACTTTGTCGTGGGCATTACGGGAGCGAGCGGTGGAATTTATGGCGTCCAGTTGACCAAGGTCCTGCTTTCGCTGGGGCACTCGGTCCATTTGGTGGTAAGCAACGCCGGGTGGCGTGTATTTAAGGAAGAGCTCGGCTTTGCCGCCTCAGACCGGGAAGGGTTTCTGAACGAACAGTTCGGAGACTGTCCCGGTTCTCTGCATTATCACCCGATTGCCGATATCGGCGCTTCTATTGCCAGTGGCTCCTTCCGAACCGAAGCCATGATTATTATGCCTTGTTCCATGGGAACACTGTCTGCTGTAGCTCAGGGCAGTTCTGATAATTTGATGACCCGGGCTGCAGATGTCATGCTGAAGGAAGGGCGTCCACTTGTACTTGTACCCCGGGAAACACCTCTGCATGCGATACATCTGGAAAATATGCTGAAGCTGTCCCGCCTTGGGGTGAAAATGATTCCAGCGATGCCCGCATTTTATTATGGCCCCACAACCATAGAGGATCTGATTAACTTTATGGTGGGCAAGGTGCTCGACAGCTTGAACATTGAGCATTCATTATTTCGCAGATGGGGGGATGAAGGATGAGTCATCCGAAACCTACCGTTATCGGTAAAATCAGCTATACGAACTCATGGCCGGTATTTCATAATTTTCACCCATCGAGGTTAAGCTTCCCCGCAGAGATGGTGAGTGAGGTACCAGCCATTCTTAATCAGGGTATGGCCAGCGGAAACATCCAAGTAGGAGCACTCTCATCCTTCGCATATGCAGCCGCAAGCGAACGTCTGCTGCTGCTGCCGGATCTGTCTGTAAGTTCTGATGGTCCAGTAAAATCCATCCTGCTGTTCTCACGGGTGCCGATTGCGCAGATTGCTTCGGGAACAATTGCCGTTACTAACACCTCCGCTACATCGGTCAATTTGCTAAAAATCCTGCTGCAGAAAGCGATGGGCGGCAAGCCGGAATATATTAGTGCTGTCCCTGATCTGGACAAGATGATGGCACAGGCTGATGCCAGCCTGCTCATTGGCGACAATGCAATCAGGGCTTCTTGGCAGGATCAGGGCTATATCGTTACGGATCTTGGAGAGCTGTGGAAGGAATGGACCGGACTGGGCATGACCTTTGCCGTCTGGGCTGTTAACCGGGAGGCAGCCGAAACGAGGCCTAAGGCGATTGCTGAAATAGCCGAAGCCTTTGTGGAGAGTAAGACACTCGGCCAGCGGAACCTCGCACCCATTATCCGTGAGGCATGCACAGCTATCGGGGGGACAGCAGCCTTTTGGGACGGTTACTTCCGTAATTTGAGTTATGACTTTGGGGAAAGGCAACAGGAGGGTCTGAGTCTCTATTTCCGTTACGCCTATGAGCTGGGCTTATTGCCGCGGGAAGTGAAGATGGAGATTTGGAGCCATAATCTGCTGACACGGGTGAAAGAATGAAACGAATTCAAATGTTTGGACTGCTGAACAAAGATATGGATCAGATTGAAAAGGAACTCTACCGCAGCGTGCAGGGCGACGATGAACTGCTGGCAGAGACATCCCTGCATCTGTTGAAGGCAGGCGGCAAAAGGCTGCGCCCTGTCTTTGTGCTGATGGGCGGCAAATTCGGACAATATGATCTGGAGAAGCTGAAACGGGTTGCCATTCCTCTGGAGCTGATCCACAGCGCTTCGCTCGTACATGATGATGTGATTGATGATGCAGAGCTGCGGCGCGGGGAACTGACAGTCAAAGCAAAATGGGGCGACAAAATTGCCATGTACACCGGGGACTACATTTATGCGAAAGCGCTAGTGATGACCTCAGAGTTGAGTAATCCGAGAATACACCAAATCCTCTCCAGAGCGATGGTGGAAATGTCTATCGGAGAGATGGAGCAGATCCGTGACTTCTTCAACAGCGAGCAGAGTGTACGCCATTATCTCCGGCGCATCCGCCGCAAGACTGCCCTGCTGATTGCCATCAGCTGCCAGCTGGGGGCTTTAGCCGCCGATGCCGAGCCGGATACGGCTAAACTGCTCTACGATTACGGATATAACGTTGGTATGGCGTTCCAGATCCGTGACGATCTGCTCGATCTTTCCGGGACGGAAAAGCAAATTGGCAAACCGCCGGGCAGTGATATGCGGCAGGGCAATATCACCCTGCCGGTGATATACAGCCTGGAGGACCATCGGATTCGCGGTGCACTGCTTACAGAACTGGCATCTATCCGTGAAGGACATAGCGGTGTCGGACGCGCCATAGATCTGATTCTGTCAGGCGAAGGCATATCCAGAGCGGAAGAGCTGGCATCCCGCTACATTTCCAAGGCTCTTGTGGCGCTGGATCAACTTCCAAGCAACAGAACAAAGCGCAACCTGAAGGATATCGCTTTTTTTGTGACAGGCAGAGCTTACTAATTGAAATGCTAAAAATATTAAGCGTTCACAGATGGCGTGCTTTCTGATACTATCAAAAAAACAGCTAATTTTTTTTCGGAATAACAGAAAATGGAGAGTGACTCTATGGAGCAAACGTATCTGATGATTAAGCCGGATGGAGTACAACGCGGACTGATCGGGCGAATTGTGGCCCGACTGGAGGATAAGGGATTTAAGCTGGTTGCCGGCAAGCTGATTTCCGTTACGGAAGAGCAGGCGAAGAAGCATTATGCAGAACATGAAGGGAAAGACTTTTTTCCTGAATTGGTACGTTTTATCACCTCTGGGCCTGTATTCGCCATGGTATGGGAAGGCGATGATGTAGTAGCGTTATCCCGTATCATGATCGGTAAAACCAAGGTTGGGGAAGCTCTGCCGGGTACGATCCGTGGGGATTTTGCCAGTCATACCCCTCTGAACCTGATTCATGGTTCGGATTCACCGGAAAGCGCAAAGCGTGAAATTGCCAACTTCTTTGCTCCGGCTGAGCTGGCAGATTATACTAAAGACATCGCAGCCTGGATGTAGTTTCAGGCGGGAGGCAGGGGAAATGAATGGCTGAACGAGAAGAAACATCAACTGCAGAAGACCGGGATTACTCTGGTTTTATTCATAATGTCAAGCAGAGCACCGGTATTGATCTGGCCCAGTACAAGGAAGCGCAGATGAAACGTCGTCTGACCACGTTGCGTACGAAGAATGGCTATCCGTCTTTTAGTGATTTCTTTGCAGCAATGATGAAGGATAAAGCACTGTTCTATGAATTTCTGGACCGTATGACCATCAATGTCTCGGAATTCTGGCGCAATCCTAACCGCTGGGAGGTTCTGCGGGATACCATTCTGCCTGAGCTGCAGCGTTCGGGCCGCAGACTGAAACTATGGAGTGCCGCTTGCTCAACTGGTGAAGAGCCTTACACATTGGCCATGATCCTATCGGATAAAAATATTCTGGCCCAGACTGGAATTCTGGCGACGGACATTGATGACGGTGCGCTGGCCAAAGCAAAGCAGGGCATTTATCTGGAGCGTTCGCTGAAGGATGTGCCGAAGGATGTCGCCGGCCGCTATTTCACACCGGAAGGGCCTGTGTTCAAGGTCAGTGAAGGTCTCAAAAAAAATATAGACTTCCGCAAGCAGAACCTGCTGCTGGACAAGTTTGATGAAGGCTTCGATTTGATTATCTGCCGCAATGTTATGATTTATTTTACGGAAGAGGCCAAAAACAAGCTGTACCACAAGTTCTCGGCAAGCCTGCGCCCGGGCGGATATTTATTCGTGGGCAGTACAGAACAGATTTTCACACCGGCACAATACGGATTCGAGTCGACGGAGACGTTCTTTTACCGCAAGAAATAAACCCGCTGTAACGGCCAGGTTAGGCTTTCATTATGAATACGTATACTTTCGCATGGTTTCAGTGATACTGGATAGTAGAAATGATTACGTGCGCCATACGAAAGGTCGTTCATTCCAATGGATAAAAGCAAGGTCATTGATGCCTACAGACGCGGCTTCCTGACCGTCCGTGAATGCGGGCAAATTCTTGGTGTCGAAGAGCGGCAGCTGCAAAGTCTGCTCATGCTCGAAGAGGGCAAGTCAGCATGTATGCCGTCCGTCCGCAAAATCGGCAGCTGATACAGGGGCCGGTCAGGTTAGAATACAGCGTCGTCTTTACTCGCAAGAGTGGGGACGGCGCTGTTCTTTTTCGTGCTGACAGAGGGTATGCCGGACGTATCCCTTTCTTGTCAAAGCGGATTCCCTATACTATAATGAGCAAAGACATTTAACATTTTAGCGGTTTACAGTTTAAAAGTGTGAAGGGGGAACGCAGCATGAGTTTACGCTATTTAACAGCGGGGGAAACGCACGGCCCCCAGCTAACAGCCATTATTGAAGGACTGCCCAGCAATTTGACACTTAATTTTGAAGAGCTCAATTTTCAACTGCAGCGGCGGCAAAAAGGGTACGGGCGTGGACGCCGGATGCAGATTGAGAAGGATACTGCAGAAATCGTCGGCGGTGTGCGCCATGGTAATACAACAGGTGCCCCGGTGGCTCTGGTGGTTGAGAATAAGGATTGGACTCACTGGAAGAATATTATGAATATCGAACCTATCCCTGGCAGCGATGAAGAGAAGCGACGCGTCAACCGTCCTCGTCCTGGACATGCGGACCTGAACGGCGGATTGAAGTATAACCTGACTGACCTGCGTAATGTTCTGGAGCGCTCCAGTGCCCGCGAAACGGCAGCAAGAGTAGCTGTTGGGGCAGTGGCCCGTCAGCTGCTCGCAGCGTTCGGAGTAAAGATCGCAGGACAGGTCATCCGTATCGGTGAGATTGAGGCGCCTGCCAATGATCTGCCTATTGATGAGTTGATTGAGCAGACTGAAGCTTCTTCTGTGAGAGTGGTGGATAAAGAGACTGAGCAGAAGATGGAAGCTTACATAGACAAGATCAAGGAGGAAGGCGACTCCATTGGCGGTATTGTGGAATGTATCGTCGAGGGCCTACCTGTCGGTCTGGGCAGCTATGTGCACAATGACCGTAAGCTGGATAGTGCCATAGCGGGAGCAGTAATGTCCATCAATGCCTTCAAAGGTGTTGAAATCGGCATTGGCTTTGAAGCAGGCAAGCTGCGGGGCTCCCAGGTTCATGATGAGATCATGTATGAAGCTTCCCGGGGATACTACCGGGCAAGCAATCGTCTGGGCGGCTTTGAAGGCGGAATGACTAACGGTATGCCGGTTGTGGTCCGCGGAGTCATGAAGCCCATTCCGACGCTGTATAAGCCGCTGCAGAGTGTAGATATTGATACCAAAGAGCCATTCACTGCCCAGGTGGAACGTTCCGATGCTTGTGCTGTACCAGCTGCTTGTGTAGTTCTTGAGAATGTGGTTGCCTGGGAAATCGCCAAGGCATTTCTGGATAAGTTTGGCGGCGATTCCATCGAGGAAATCAGAGCCAATTATAATAGCTACCAGGCGCAACTGGAGAGCTACTGATGGTGCGCAGTATTACGGTAGACTTAGGTGAACGTTCCTATCCGATCCATATTGGCAGCGGACTCCTTCGGGACATCGGGCGGCAATGTGTTCAGGCTGGATTCCCGCTCCGAAGTCCACTGCTCGTTGTCAGTGACAGTGAAGTGGCTCCACGTTACCTTCCGGTGGTGGAGGCCGCCCTGCGGGAACAGGGATATTCTGTAGTTAGCCACGTTATTGAAGCTGGTGAAGCGTCCAAATCCCTGGCTGTGTATGAAGATGTTATTACTACGGCAATTCAGGCCGGTCTGGACCGCAGTTCGGCGGTACTTGCACTGGGTGGCGGCGTAGTTGGGGATTTGGCGGGCTTTGTCGCCGCATCCTACATGCGGGGAATAGGGTTCGTTCAGATTCCTACTACCATTCTGGCTCACGACAGCAGTGTGGGTGGGAAGGTAGCGGTTAACCATCCCCTGGCGAAAAACATGATCGGAGCTTTTTATCAGCCCACGATGGTAGTCTATGATCTGGATACCCTGAGTACACTACCGCCGCGCCAAGTCTCTTCCGGTTTAGCCGAAGTGGTGAAGCATGGTCTGATTCTGGACCGTGAGTTTGCTTACTGGTGCCGTGAGCATGCTTCTGCGCTCCTCGCTCTAAATGCAGATGCGCTGGGTTACGCTCTGGAACGAGGGTGTGCAATCAAGGCTGAAGTTGTTGGTAATGACGAGCGCGAGCATGGGCAAAGAGCGATTCTGAATCTAGGACATACGATCGGGCACGCTATAGAAGCGGTAGGTGGATATGGAGTATTTCTCCACGGTGAAGCCATCGCTATCGGAATGGCCGGATCTGCGCTTTTAGCTGCCAAGCTAGGCCGGGATCAAGCCATTTATGAGGATACTATTTCGATGTTGTCCGCACTGGGGCTGCCTGTAAGGCTACCTGCGGAGTACAGCGAGGATGAATTAATGGAAGCAATGATGCATGATAAGAAATTCAAGGAAGGCAAGATGACTTTTATCGTACCGGATTCAATCGGCGTTGTCAGTATCGTAAATGATGTGCAGCAAAGTGCCGTCCGTGAGGTTATCTCGCAGCTTAAGGAGGAGGGAAGCCCATGGTGAACCGGGGCATTCGCGGTGCAACGACCGTATCCAATAATGAGGAAAATGAGATTTTGCGTGAAACGGTTGTACTGCTGCGCGAAATTGTAGAGCGTAATGATGTCATTGCGGAAGATATCTGTAGTGTATGGATTACTGTCACCGGTGATCTGGATGCTACCTTTCCGGCACGTGCTATTCGTGAAATTGAAGGCTGGGATCTGGTGCCTTTGATGTGCTCCGTGGAAATACCCGTCAAAGGCGGCCTGCCTATGTGCATCCGGTTGATGGTACAGGTGAACACGGACAAGTCACAACGGGATATCCGCCATGTCTATCTAAATGAAGCCCAGAGGCTCCGTCCGGATCTCTAACAGAAGAAGTAACAAATTATCTGTACGGGGTTGCCATAGACCAAAGTCATCATGTATAGTGTAGTTAGCCGAGTGAAGCAGAGTTTAGTTTAGATGAGATGAGTATAGTTGAGCAGAGTGCAGGATTTTAGTTGAGTACAGGCATACCGTTGTTTGCAGATCTCTTTTTGGGGTACCCTTTGGTGCTAATTTTGCACTATAGTTGTATTCATTAATGAGAGTAGTGCAACCATTCAGATGGTTTTATGCCGGTCCTTTGCGCTTTTTCATATACTTACTTACACAAACCTCTACTTCGGTAGAGGTTTTTCTGTATTTCGGACAATATAAACCAACATCCCAAGGAGGTATCCCAAGTGACCCATCCAAAAGTAGAAGAAGTGCTGTCTCTGTCGCGGGAATATAATTTGATTCCTGTAGTGAAAAGGCTGCTCGCCGATATGGAGACACCCATCCGGTTATTCTCGCGTTTTGCCGAGCAGGACCGGGCATTTTTGCTGGAAAGTGTAGAGGGCGGGATCCAGTGGGCGCGGTATTCTTTTATCGGCAGTGAGCCCTTCCTGATGATTTCCGGTAAAAAGGGCGTGATCCATGTTGAGGTCGGCGGAGAGAAGAGACAGGTGCTCGGCAAACCTGTTGAAGAACTGAAAGCACTGCTTCGCTCCTACCGCAGTCCCAAGCTGGAAGGGATGCCTCCTTTTACCGGCGGTGCTATTGGATTCTTCGGATATGATTTGCTGCAGTATTATGAAAAGCTGTCGTCCCATGCAGTGGACGATTTGAACATGGATGATATCCGGTTCATGTTCTGCGACCGTATTATTGTGTTCGATCATGTGAAGCAGCAAATTCTGCTGGTGGGAAACCTGCACATCAAGGATGGCGATACAGACTCCGATATCCGAGCCGGATATGAGGAGCTGAGCCGCCGCTTAGAGGATATGGCTGAAGAGCTGCAGAAGGAAGGTCCCAAAGAGAACGTTAACCGGCGCAGCATTCCCCACGACATCGAACTTGGTGAGATTCATTCTAATCTTACCAAAGAACAATATATCAGCAATGTGGAACAGGCGAAGGAATACATCCGGGCCGGGGATATTTTTCAGGTAGTGCTGTCCCAGCGGCTGCATATTGAAACTGAAGTATCACCCCTGCATGTCTACCGGATGCTGCGTACGCTCAACCCTTCGCCTTATATGTATTATCTGAAAATGGATGAGGAAATTATCGTGGGCACTTCACCCGAGGCCTTGGTCAAAGTCGATGGAAACCGTGTAGAGACCCGTCCGATTGCCGGAACGCGGCCCCGCGGGGAGAATGAAGCACAGGACCGGGCCCTGACCGCTGAACTGCTTGAGGATGAGAAGGAACGGGCGGAACACCTGATGCTGGTGGATCTCGGCCGTAATGACCTCGGGAGGGTTTCAAAATTTGGTACGGTGAAATGCGATTCCTTCATGGAAATAGAGAAATACTCGCATGTGATGCATATGGTCTCCAATGTGTCAGGCACGCTTGACGAGGGTAAGAATTTCTTCGATGCTTTCCTCTCATGTCTGCCGGCAGGCACGGTTTCCGGTGCGCCGAAGCTGCGGGCGATGGAAATTATCGCAGAGCTGGAACAGGAAGCAAGAGGTGCATACGCCGGAGCTATAGGGTATCTTGGATTTTCCGGAAACATGGACTCCTGTATCACAATCCGTACCATTATTTTCCGTAAAGGACGTGCTTATGTTCAGGCTGGGGCGGGAATTGTCTGGGATTCTGTACCGGAGAAGGAATATGAAGAGACGGTCAACAAAGCTAAAGGGATGCTGAAGGCCATTCGGATGGCCGAGGCGATGTTCCCGTCAGAGATCAAAGAAAAGCAGGTTATCAACCAGGATTACATGTATGAATATACCCCTTAATCAGGGATGACCCAATATAGAATCTAAAGGATAATGATGAGGAGGAGATAACGATGGATGCAAGCCAATTGATTCAAGCAGGAATAGCCGCTCTGATCGAGGGCCGGAATCTGAACCGCGTGCAGGCGCGCGAGATTATGGGTACAATTATGGAAGGATCGGCCTCACCGGTACAGATAGGCTCTCTGCTGACCGCGCTGCGGATCAAGGGGGAAACGGTTGAAGAGATCACCGGCTTCGCGGAAGCGATGCGGGGATTCAGCACACATGTGCTTACAGAACGCTCACAGCTTCTGGATACGTGCGGAACCGGGGGCTCCGGCATTCATAAGTTCAATATATCCACGGCCTCGGCGATAATATCTTCCGCAGCTTCCGTCCGAGTAGCCAAGCACGGAAACCGTTCCGCATCGGGCAGAGCGGGCAGCGCCGATGTGCTTGAGGCGCTTGGAGTCAATATTCATCTAAATGCAGATCAGGCCGTTCAGTGTTTGGAAAGTATAGGTATTTGTTTCCTGTTTGCCCAAATCTATCATCCATCGATGAAGCATGCCGCAGCCCCCCGAAAAGAACTCGGGTTCCGCACGGTGTTCAATATGTTGGGGCCGCTCACCAATCCGGCAGGGGCTGACCGTCAGCTGATGGGTATCTACGACCGGGACAAAACAGAAATTGTAGCTAATGTCCTGAAAGAGCTGGGGTCCAAACGAGCGATGATAGTGAGCAGTCTGGATGGTCTGGATGAGATCAGTATTTCAGCACCCACCCAGGTGTCCGAACTGAAGAATGGTGTGGTAACCACTTATGAGATTAATCCACAGGAACTGGGATTAAGCACGCATCCGCTGGAGGATGTGCTTGGCGGTGACGCGGCGGAGAATGCGGCTATAATCACCGGAGTGCTGCAAGGCGGACTGAATCCATACCGTGATATTGTTCTTGCCAATGCAGGTGCCTGCATTTATGTGGCTGGACTTGCAGATACGTTAAAAGAAGGTGTAGATAAGGCTAGAACTGTAGTGGATTCCGGTGCTGCGCTGCTGAAGCTGGAGCAGCTTAAAGCCATGACGAAGGAGCTTGATTATGTATCTTGAACGGATTGTCGCCACCAAAGTCAAGGAAGTAGAAGCCTTAAGTAAGACGTTCTCTATAGAAGAGGCCAAGCGGCAGATTGCAGTACTGCCACCAACGAGAGGGTTCCGCAACGCGCTTACGAAATCGCGGAACCGATCTATGGGGCTGATTGCCGAGGTGAAGAAGGCTTCGCCTTCCAAAGGACTGATCCGGGCGGATTTCGATCCGGTATCCATAGCTCAGGGCTATGCAGCAGGAGGAGCGGATTGTTTATCAGTCCTTACGGATAAAGACTATTTTCAGGGCAGCAGCGCATATCTTCAGCAGGCAAGGGAAGCCGTAAATCTTCCACTGCTGCGCAAGGATTTCATCATTGACGAACGTCAGATCTACGAAGCGCGTCTCCTGGGGGCGGATGCCATATTGCTGATAGCAGCGATTCTGACACCAGAACAACTAATTTCCTTCACCGACATAGCGGCGGAGTTGGGACTTGATATACTGATTGAGGTTCATGACCGGAGCGAATTGGAAATGGTTCTGGCGACCGGAAAGGTAGAACATCCGGGGGTTCTGCTAGGCATCAACAACCGGAATTTGCGAACATTCGAAACCGCATTAGCCACAACAGCGGAACTTGCTGCTCTTCTTCCCGCCACAGTTCCTGTGATCAGCGAGAGTGGAATAGCCGGACCTGCTGATATCGATTATCTGAAGATTACAGGAGCGATCGGTGTTCTGGTAGGAGAGTATCTGATGCGCCAGCCTGATGTGGAACAAGCAGTGAACGAACTGCTGGGTTCGCTGCCGGAAGGAAAGGAACGTGCCGCACATGGCTGAGGCGGTGGTAAAAATCTGTGGACTTCAGGACGTTGAAGTGCTAAAATCTATGAAGCGATTACCTCTGGATTATGTGGGATTTGTGTTTGCTGAGAGCCGCCGCAAGGTCAGTCCTGAGCATGCATCAGAGCTCATCGCTGAACTTGCTGGATGGGAGAACGGGAAGCCCCCCCTTGCGGCTGGAGTGTTTGTGAATCCTTCACTTGATGAGCTAGCCTCAATACTTTCTACGGTGCCACTTGATGTTGTTCAGCTGCATGGCCAGGAGAGTGCAGACTATTGCCGGGCCGTCAAAGCAGCTTTTCCACAGGTGCAGGTATGGAAGGCTCTTTCTGTAGCTGATAGTGAAGCTAACTCTGCCGGGAACGGCCCTCATACTTTGCAGCAATATTCCGGTGCGATAGATGCCCTGCTGCTGGATACATATGACCCGGCCGGTAGCGGCGGCTTGGGTCGAACGTTTGAGTGGGAGAGGATTCCAGCGTATCAACAGACAGCTTCTGAATATGGTCTGCCCTTATTTGTAGCCGGCGGACTGCATCCGGATAATGTGCGTGAACTGTTGAATGGCTATGCTCCATATGGTGTGGATGTTTCAAGCGGAGTAGAGAGCGATGGATTGAAGGACATCGTTAAAATAACAGCTTTTGTGGAAAGGGTGAAGCAATCATGATACAAGTACCGGACAAGAATGGACGTTTTGGTTCTTTTGGAGGCCGCTTCGTTCCTGAAACGTTGATGAATGCACTGATCGAGCTGGAGGAGGCCTACAACAGGTTTTCCGCAGATCCGGCTTTTCAGAAGGAAGTAGATTATCTGCTCAAGCAATACTCCGGACGTGAGACCCCTCTATATTATGCTGAGCGCCTCAGTAAGCATCTGGGAGAGGCTAAAATATATTTAAAACGTGAAGACCTTAACCATACCGGAGCACACAAAATCAACAATGCAATTGGCCAGGGCATCCTTGCCAAATTGATGGGTAAAACCAAAGTGATCGCCGAGACCGGAGCAGGCCAGCATGGGGTTGCCACGGCCACAGTAGCGGCTCTGCTAGGGATGGAATGCAAGGTGTTCATGGGTGAAGAGGACACTCGCCGTCAGGCTTTGAACGTGTTCCGTATGAAGCTGCTAGGGGCAGAAGTCATTCCTGTGACCTCTGGTTCGCGGACACTCAAGGACGCTGGGAATGAAGCGCTTCGCTACTGGGTGAGCAACGTTGAGGACACCTTCTACGTGCTGGGTTCTGCTGTAGGCCCTCATCCATACCCGATGATGGTCCGCAATTTCCAGCGGATTATCGGCGATGAGACGCGGAGGCAGATTCTGGAGGCCGAAGGAAGGCTGCCGGATCTTCTGGTAGCGGCAGTAGGAGGAGGCAGCAACGCGATCGGTATGTTCTACCCGTTCATGGAGGATGAGCAGGTGGGGATGATCGGGGTGGAAGCTGCCGGCAAAGGCGTTGATACTCCGTTCCATGCGGCTACCATGAGTAAAGGTACCCAAGGGGTGTTCCAGGGTTCACTTAGTTATTTGCTTCAGGATGAACATGGACAGGTACAGGAGGCACATTCGATCTCGGCCGGACTGGACTATCCGGGAGTAGGCCCTGAGCATTCCTATCTTAAGGATGTTCATCGGGCGCAATATGTGCCGGTTACGGATGATGAAGCCCTGGAAGCCCTCAAGCTGCTTTGCGTAACAGAAGGTATTATTCCGGCTCTTGAATCTGCCCATGCTATCGCGCATGTAACGAAGCTCGGACCGACTCTGACCAAGGACGATATCGTGGTGATCTGTTTGTCGGGACGCGGCGATAAAGACGTTGAGTCGATCATGGCCTACACAGAAGGAGCGGGTAAGTGATGACAACCGAAACAACGAACCGGATGGATTTGACCTTCCGTAAGCTGAAAGAGGAGGGCCGGACGGCACTAATTCCTTTCTTGACTGTAGGCGATCCGGATCTGGAGACGACGCTTGCGATCATCGCTGAGCTGGAAGCGGCAGGCGCAGATATCCTGGAGCTGGGTGTGCCTTATTCTGATCCGCTGGCGGACGGTCCGGTGATCCAGCGGGCCTCTTCCAGAGCGCTGCGCGGCAATATACATCTTCGCACCTGCATGGAAACCGCGTTAAAAGCACGCCAGGCTGGAAGCAAGCTGCCATTTATCCTTTTTACTTATTACAATCCGGTCATGCAAATGGGACTGGACAACTTTTTCTCTCTGCTTGATGCCCATGAGATCAGTGGTCTGATTATTCCTGATCTCCCGGTTGAAGAGTCAGCGGACATGCGTGAGCGGAGCCGGACTGCCGGAGTAAATCTGATTCCGCTTGTAGCACCTACCTCCAGCGAACGGATTGCCCGGATTGTCTCCGGGGCCAGTGGTTTCGTCTACTGCGTTTCCTCGCTTGGAGTCACAGGAGAACGTTCTTCTTTTCATACCGGAGTGGATGAGTTCATAGCATCTGTCCGTCAAGCTACTGATCTTCCTGTGGCGGTAGGTTTTGGTATATCGACCGCCGAGCAGGTGGCGCGGTTTGCCCGCATCTGCGATGGAGTAGTAGTAGGCAGTGCTATTGTCCGCAAGGTCGAGGATGTCATACCGCTTCTGGATAATCCGGCTACCCGAAGTGAAGGCCTGTTGCAAATTCGTGAATTTGTGGCACAATTGAAACCATAACGTCTGCTGGCAGACCTGTACCCGTTGTAATATTTATGGAGAGCGAGGACCTTTCATGAACCCGAAACCGAATATCGTTAACCTTCCTGTGTACAAACCGGGAAAGCCTATTGAGGAAGTAAAGAAAGAGCTTGGTTTAAACGATGTCATTAAGCTGGCTTCGAACGAGAACCCGTATGGTTCCTCACCAAGTGCAAGAGCAGCGATCATGGCAGAGCTTGATCATCTGAATCTCTATCCTGACGGCTCGGCGGCCGAATTGACCGCTGCACTGGCTGATCATCTTGGTGTTCGTAGCAATAATATCATCTTTGGCTGCGGCTCCGATGAGATTATCGCCTTGATTGCCCGTGCGTTTTTCCTGCCGGGAGACGAGACGATTATGGCAGATCAGACCTTTTCCGTATATAAAAGCAATGCTGATATTGAAGGCGCCATCTCCATTGAAGTGCCTCTGGTAAATGGTACACATGATTTGGACGCCATGCTGGCCCGCATTACAGAGCGCACCAAAATTATCTGGATCTGCAATCCCAATAATCCAACTGGAACGATTGTACCGGAGGAAGCGCTTGTCACTTTCCTGAATGCTGTACCGGCAGGGGTGATGGTTGTTCTGGATGAGGCATATTTTGAATATGTGACCGATCTTTCGTATTCCAATGGAATCAAGCTGCTTGAATCCTATCCGAACCTGGTTGTACTCCGGACATTCTCCAAGATTTATGGCCTGGCTGCACTGCGTATCGGCTATGGGGTGGCGAGTCCGACGATTATTTCGTTGATTAACAAGGTTCGGGAGCCGTTTAATACTACACGTCTGGCTCAGGTCGGAGCATTGGCTGCACTGGCTGATCAGGAGTATGTACAGGAGTGCCGCCGTCTTAACAGTGCAGGTATCGTACAGCTTCAAGCTGAATTCAAACGGCTGGACCTTGCATTCTTCCCGGCACATGGGAATTTCATTATGGTGGATGTACGGAAACCGGCTGATGGTGTTTTTGATGCATTGCTGCGACAGGGGATCATTGTCAGAGCAGGACAAAAGCTGTACCCTACCTATATTCGTGTCACCGTCGGTTCGGCGGAACAGAATAAGGCGTTCATTACTGCGCTGGAACAGGCGCTCCAGGAGCAGGGAGTACAGGTCTAAGGACCAACTGACAAGACGAATCTACAGAAGGCGGGTAGTTCAAAGAACATGACGACAAAAATAGCAATTTTCGGTGTCGGTCTGATCGGAGGCTCACTGGCCCTTTGCTTCAAAGGCAAGGAGGGTCTGACCGTTACGGGCCATGCCCACCGTCCTGAATCGGCAAAAAAGTACGTCAGCAGAGGCGTGGTCGATCAAGCCACACTTTCTCTTGAGGAAGCGGCGCTGGACGCTGATTTCATTTTTTTGTGCGTGCCTGTAGGCATGCTGGAAGATTACTTGCAACGGCTTAGTAAGCTTCCTTTGAAGCCAGGTTGTATCATTACAGATGTTGGCAGCACCAAGGCCACGATTGCCGCCTGTGCGGTTTCACTGGACCTGCCCGGGGTGCATTTTATTGGCGGGCATCCAATGGCCGGGTCGGAACGTTCCGGTGTGGAGGCTGCATCTTCACTGTTGTTCGAGAATGCCTATTATGTCCTGACACCACCGCCGGGAGTGCCGGAGGAAGCGTATCAGGCCCTTGAAGCTTTGCTTCTACATACCAAAGCGCAGATTGTCCGGCTTAATCCCGAGCGCCATGACGAGATTGTCGGGGCCATCAGCCATTTGCCGCATATTATTGCAGTTGCGCTGGTGAATCAGATCCGCGCATATGACGATACTGATTCCCTGTACAGCACTTTGGCGGCAGGGGGCTTCCGTGATATTACAAGAATTGCGTCCAGTGATCCAATCATCTGGCGTGATATTCTGCTGAACAACCGCTCAGTTATGCTTCGGCTGCTGAGGGATTGGAATGATGAGGTTTCGTCATTCGTTCAATTGCTGGAGAATGCGGATGGGGAAGGCATTGAAGAAGCATTCCTTGAAGCAGGTGGTTTCCGCAGCCAACTGCCGGAACGGCGCAAAGGAATGATTACTCCGTTGTTCGATCTGCATATCGATGTTCCCGATCATCCCGGGATTATCGGACGGATCGCTACGGAGCTTGGTGATCAGGGCATCAACCTTAGCAATGTTCAGATTATCGAGAGCCGGGAGGATGTTCCGGGCATTATGCGCCTGTCCTTCCGCCAGGAGAATGATATGGAGCGGGCGAAGATTCTGCTGCAGCATCACGATTATACCGTGTACGTATAAGGCCAGTAAGGCTGGATAATATCCCCTTCAAGCAGTCACTCCTTCAAACCCATACATCAGTATGTGGAAGAGTGAGCTTGAAGGGGGTTTTTGTTGCGGAAGGGTTTACCTCTGCGGGAGCGGAGAATAATTTTCGAGCGTATTCCAATGAGGTGTGGGAATGTTCGCTCTGCTCTTTAAATCATTGAAGGCTTGATATAATGCAGACATCTCGTCAGCGGACACTGCTTTATCGCCCAGGAGAATTTTGCCGACAGGGGTGGACAGCATAAGCTTCAGCAGGATATAGAACATTTTCCGTTGTTCCCGGGCCAATTTGATTTGACTCGCAGGTGCAACAGTATATCCGAGCTTCTCCAAGACTTGATGGCCCTCATCTACAGCAGCTATGACATGATGAAGCAGCATGTTGTCTTTTATAGCCTTGCGTAAGTCCCCATTATAAGAAGGGGCAATGAAATTCAGAGGCAGGATCATCACAAAGTGGCTTTTCAGCCATTCATCCATATGGTTATGGTAGACTAATTTATATTTCGTGTTCACAAAAGCTTGGTCAATCACCGCCCGCCAAGAAAGCTCCTCACCTAAACCGCCAATGGTCATTTGCACCTTTGGAGCGCGTACGCAGTTCACCCGGCCGTTCTCCCTCCAGCCAGCACTCAACTGAAACCCGAAGGCAACCTGTTTCTTCACCGAACTGTGGGTTTCCAGATAATCGCGCATCTCTGAGGGGCTGGCATTATTCCCTACGAGGACTATATGACTGCTATGGTTCGCTGCAAGAGCAGGCAGTACCGCTTGGAAATCCGGATATTTCATCACTACAAAAACAAGGTCGTAGATATCCTCTGGCTGCAATTCACTGACCACATTTACCTTATCAGCCGTGGTACGGAATTGGAAATAATGCCGGATGACATTCCCGTTCTTTTGCAATTCATCCAGCCGCCCTCCTCTGGCCAGCATGGTCACATTGTTGCCTCCGCGCACCAGCACATGGGCTAAATAACTTCCCAAAACTCCGGCCCCATACACCAATATTCTCATAAAATAGTCCCTCCGTATCATGTAACCTATTCTGCATATAAGTTTTTAAATATTCGTATTCATATTTAAAAATTAATACAGCTCGATTCTAGCCCTTACCCAAACCGTTTGTCAATAAGTTTTGAAATATCTCTCGCGATATTTCAAAACTAAGCGAATCATGATATTATTAAATGTATTAAAAAAACGTGGGATGTGAGTGAAGCGGTATGAACAAATTTGAAATCAGAACACAAATCAAGAAAGATGCGATCGTTGCAGCCGCCCTGAAGCTTTTCCAGGAAAAAGGCTTCATTGACGTCAGTATAAAAGACATTGCCGCTGAATCCGGCGTATCCTCTGTGTCACTATATAACTATTTCGGCAACAAAGAAGGGGTAGTCAGGGAATGTGCGAATGTCCTAATGCAGAATACCGTCCGCAAGGCCAAGGAACTTCTGGGCCAAAATATAAATTTTAAAGATAAAATGCTCCAGGCTTTGGAGATTTGTGCCGATCAGGATTATCAATTACTCACTTCCCCGGGCGCAGTTGGGGATCAGGTGTTGTCTAGTCTGTACAATGAAAACACAAACCGGATCAGAGTCGAAATCATAGAGGAGTTCATCGGGGTGGGGAAAAAGGAAGGGGTTATTGATGCTTCTGTTTCTATGGAAACCATATTGGAATTATTAACAGTGTTTGGGGCGATCCAATCGTCCTGGGCGAAAACTGAAAATTACAAGGATAAAATGGTAGAGCTTAACCGGCTGCTCTTGTTTGGATTAATCGGACGGTCTTAAATACAGGATTTGAACCGGCACGGGGCGGAAATTAGAAAAATCTATCTTTTTACGCTAATGGCTGCTAAAAATAGACAAAAAAAAGACCGCTTACATAATAAGCGGTTACAGTTCACAATTTCTTGGAACCGTGTAGTATTTGGATAGGAGTGGAGAGAAACCATACTGTACTTTTATTATATGTATCCGTTTACATTTTGTCAACCCTTTATTCAAAGATAATAAAATAATCTTCAGAGGCAGTTTTCAACACCAGGTAATTACAAAGACTGTACACGCTAAACGGTGGTCATCCTCAATTTGATGGCAGCGCATCTCCAACGTAATTCGACGCTAAAAGTCTATTAATGTCATCCTTCCAGATTGTATGATATACTAGGTTAAGTATGTTTATAGATTTCCAGTGTTCAGCAAGCGACCCGGTATTTGGCTGCCCGGAAATTAATGGATGTGTATTTTTGTTTCTGTATCCACTTACAACATGCCTTATTTTTTGGGTACATGAATATACATAGGAAGTATTGCGTTTATACAGAGCAAAATTTGAGCAATTACCGCAACTTTTTGAACCTCGGCCGGTATAAGAATTATGGACCGGACGGGATTACACGTGCAAGGGCGAGGAGGGCCGAACTCACCATGACGGATTCCCAGTTGATCCAGCTAATCAAGCAAGGAAATACAGAGATATATTCAGAATTAATGCGGCGCTATCAACGTAAAATATTGGCTTTTGTCTACCATATGCTTAAGAATTCCCATATGGAGCTTCTTGCTGAGGATCTGTGCTCGGAAACCTTCTATAAGGCGTTCCGGAGCTTGCATTCCTTCCGTGAAGTAGATGCATCATTCTCGACGTGGCTGTACACCATTGCCCGTAATACTGTGCTCAGTGAGCTTCGCAAGAATCGTGCCGGAAATATATCTCTCGAAGAAAGCGGATATACCCCGGTCGCCCCCATTGAAGTGGCTCCGGAACAGGCTGCCCTTCGTAAAGAACGAATGAATCTGGTACGGGAAGCGATTAATAATCTTCCGGAGAAGCAGCGGTCTGCGCTGATACTGCGGGAATATGATCAAATGGACTACCAGGAAATAGCTGTGATTCTGGATCAGAGTGTCAGCTCCGTGAAATCATTATTGTTCCGTGCCCGGAGCAGTGTGAAGCTTCAACTCGAATCCTATTTTTATGAGCCTGAACCAGAAGAGCAGGCTGAGAGGGTGTAAGGCCTATGAATTGCAGGGAAGCGCAGGATTCCATTCCGCTGTTGTGGGACGCTCCCCCCACGGATCCCAGGCGGTTCAAGCTTGAAAGGCATATTGCGAATTGTTCCTACTGTTCCGCTGAATGGGCGTTGTGGCAGGAGAGCAGCCAGCTTATGCTAGAAACACAGATTGAAGTCAGCGAAGAACGTGCGGAGGCTGTGAATCTTCGGGTGATGGAGCGGATTTATCTGGAAAGTCCCTGGCTGTTGCCGGGAGATGGTAAATCTGCCGGGAATTCTGCCGTTTTCCGCCGTAGGCTAAGTCTTTGGATTGCCTGTTTCTTGGCTGTTTTTATATCCAGTTTTCTGTATTTTACAATGTTCAGAATACCCGCCAATACTTCAGAGGCACAGAGCGGGATTGTGGAGACCGGCGTAGCTGGTTTGTCCTTGGATTGGTCCTCCTCATATCCTGCCTCTGAATCGGGCGGAGGCATCATTGAACCGCTAGTGGTAAGCATGGGGCCAACGCACCCGCAATATTGGATGGTGCTCTCCATGCTGGGTATAGGCCTGTCGATTTTTTTACTGTATCGTTTGAATCGTTACCGCAGACAATAAAAAGCTCACTTTACTCCAGGGTAAAGGGGGCTTTTTTTATATTCAAGGATTTATTTGATTTTAGCTATACATCATCCTACTTCAAAAAGAAGACATTTGTTTTCATTCGTGTTACATTATTAAGCAAACATAAATGGAAGGGCAGGGTGATAGGTGATGCTGATCGGCTTAATACGCCACGGGCTGACCGATTGGAATGCGGAAGGCAGAATACAAGGACAAAGCGACATTCCGCTTAACGACGAAGGCCGGGGGCAGGCTGAGATGCTGGGAGACCGGCTTCTGCAGGAAACGTACCGTTGGGATTTCTGTATCACCAGCAGTCTTTCCCGTGCAGCAGAGACTGGAAGAATTGTGGCAGCCAAGCTGGGAATTCCAATGCTGGAACCGGATGATCGCATCCGTGAACGTGCCTATGGCCAGGTTGAGGGGATGACTGCTGTACAGCGTGAAGAGAAATGGGGCAAGGATTGGAACCAGTTGTCTCTTGGACAAGAAACGGATGATCAGCTCCAGGCGCGAGCCCTTGCTTTTATGGAGGAGATTGCTGAGCGTTATCCGGAGAAAAATATCCTTGTCATCTCGCATGGAGGTTTTTTAGCGCAGCTCTACATTGCCTTGTACAAAGACAAATATTCTGAGCGTCTGGGGAATCTATCGCTAACCATTCTGGAGAAGAAAGAGATGGAATGGAATCCGCTGCTATACAATTGTACCCGTCATATTCTTCAAAACCAGCATTAACCCGACCCTTCGGGTTATTTTTTTTGTGCAATCAGGAATAAAAAGGGCTGTATTTCCCATAATGGTAGTAAAACGGTGAGGCGATAAATGATGAATCTGGCGGATATGCTTAACTTTGCGGACATTGGTCAGCTTACCGCCATTGCGGGACGCTACCAATGTGATTGCAAACGAAATTCCAAACATGATTTGATTCAGAGTATATTGATCACACTGGGAAGCCGCCAATTCATGGAGTCCCACATTCGGGAGTGTGCTCCAGAGGAACTGCGGTTTCTGAATACCCTGCTGTTCGACGAACGCAGCCAGTTCAGTCTTGAGGATTTGCTCGCAGCTGCAAGGCAGGCGTCCTTCGATACGGACCCTGGCAAAAACGGAGGATACCGCGAGATGGTGGCCAGGTTCAAAAATGCCGGTTGGCTCTTCAGAGGTGCTTCCCAGCAAAGCAGGTATTTGTTCCGGGTTCCACAGGATCTGAAGTTGCGTTTCCGCGAACGTATGGGTGAATATATCAGGGAACAAATTTCACCAATAAGCGAGCCTGCAATCTACCGGAGCGAAGGAGAGATGCTGGCAGAAGATCTGCTGCTCTTTATGCGTTATGTCAGGGAGAACGAGCCGGAGCTAAACCAAGAGGGTGCGATGCACAAGAGATACCAGCAGGGTGTGATGAACGCTATCCAGATTCCCGAGCCTCTCTTGGGTAAAGGCGGCTGGAAATTCGGCTATGGAAGAGCCTGTGAGCATTATCCTCCTAGACTTGCGCTTATGGTTGATTACGCCCGCCACCGCCGCTATACTTCCGAGGAAGGCTTTCGGCTGAGGCTTACATTGGCGGGGGAAACACTACTGGAGCAGGAGAAATCTGAAAAGCTGATGCAGATATACGCCTTTTGGTTAAAACTGTATAAAGGCGCTATACCAAATCTGCCCTCCCTCATATACTGGATAAGTGTAAGTGCAGGGAAATGGGTCACTGTGGCTTCACTTGTTGAAGGTCTCGGCTGGTTAGTCAAACCCTTTTATTATGATGATGCCGCTTCAATTCTGGAACAGCGTATCCTTCGGATGCTGCTTCATTTGGGGATGCTTCGGCTGGGTGAGACACCTGAGGGTCCGGCTGTGATGATGACCCCATGGGGGATGGAGGCGGCTGTGCCTAAGCAGCTGCAGTAGATAGTCCGAGTGCAACTGTAGACTTGGGGAAGTGACATAGGCTTTTTTAGCAGAAGCGGGCGGTTCGAATTTTGAGTTAGTGTTGAACGCGCACTAGGGGGAGTAGAATGCGGATTGCTTATGGGAATTACATACCGCAGCTTGACGAATCTGTATATGTGGCGGAAGGTGCGAAGCTTGTCGGTGACGTTAGGATAGGGCGTCAGTCGAGTGTCTGGTTCAACGCGGTATTACGCGGGGATTTGGCCCCGGTAATCATTGGGGATCGCTGCAATATCCAGGACGGGACTGTGGGGCATGTGGCTGATGGGCTGCCGCTGGTGCTGGGTGATGACATATCGGTGGGTCACTCTGCGATTATCCATGGATGCAGGATAGGCAGAGGCACATTAATTGGAATGGGTGCAATTGTATTGAACGGTGCAGAGATTGGTGAATATGCTTTAATAGGAGCCGGATCAATTGTAACCGAAAACAAAATCATACCACCCTATACTCTGTCATTAGGTTCACCTGCCAAAGTGGTCCGTGAATTAACGGAACAGGATCTGCAGCGGATGGTCCGCACAAGCGAGAGTTATGTACTAAAAGCAAAAGAATATGGAAGGATCTAAACAGCGGAGGTGTATCGAATGGACAAAATGAAGGCTACCTATGAAGTGATGCTAGGACTTGCGGCAGAAATGGTGTGGGATGAAGCACTGCGAAAGCGTCGTACCGACATCTTGTACCGGGAGATCGACACGGCGCTGGCTGCCGGAGATAAGACGGCGTTCCGCAATCTAACGGAGGAACTGAAAAGTTTGGCATGAAAAAATTACGGGAAATGCGCCTGGCGCATTTCTTTTTTTGGAATATAAGGGTTTATATGGCTTACGCTATTAATCATCCTTCTATTTCTCACTGAAACGGATACCGTTCCTTATAGTACGGTAAGCCGTTTCTACTAGTTACTATGATATTTATAGCAAAAAGTGTAAACCTTAGAAAAGGGGTGAGCTGTAATGAAATTCAGTGACTTTACTGTGGATAGCTGGTCGGAAAACCGCAGGTTTTTTGATACCTGTATAATCCCGTTTACAGGACTTAGGGGCACGGAGAGCCCGCCTGAAGTGGCTGAAGCTCTCGAGAGACTGCGGGACTTTCTGGACCTTGCTGAAAAACCGTTTCAGGGGCGTGTTGTCACTTACCCGGCTATACAGTATACAGGAGCTGAAAGTTTGGCTTATGTAAACGAGATTTGCCGGAAAGTCAAATCCAGTAGCTTCCAGTATGTGGTTGTGCTCAGTGCAGATATTCCACTGACTACCTCTGAAATTTATGAAAGCGATTTAGTTCTTTCTCCGCCTGACATTAGTGTGTCTCAGAGTAAAGCATTTGGAAGCTATGTCAGAGACGAAATCGCAGCATTGTGGCTTAAATAAAACTGGGGTAAATGTGACGAAAAATCAACAATTCATGCGAAAACGATAAAATGTCATCGTCACAATTTAGACAATATTCTTGACGGGTTTTAGTAGCTGGGCTATGATTAGATTGAACTTATGTCATGTGATAATTATCATTGAAAACGTATTATTAACAGAAATTTGCTTTTAATCTACACTGCAGGTGCCTTCTCAAATGTGAAAAGGGGGTTACACACCATATGAGCAGCCATAATGAGGAGCATGAATCATTCCCGCAAGGACCTCCCACCCGGAAAGAGATGTCCCGGAGGCAGTTTTTAACGTATACGCTTGGTGGGGCAACCGCATTTATGGGTGCAGGTGCGATTCTGCCAATGATCCGTTTCGCGGTAGATCCGGTATTACATAAAAAGGGTGCGGGTGAATTCATTAAAGTTGCGGAAGCAGCCAAGATCACCGATGTTCCTCAGGAGTTTACCTTCGAACTCGCACAGCAGGATGGATGGTACGCCAGCACAGCTACACTGACAGCGTGGATCCGAAAAGACGAAAACGGAGATATTTATGCGCTTTCACCCGTCTGCAAGCATCTCGGCTGCACGGTGGGCTGGAATAATGACAAGGCCTATCCGGATGAATATCATTGCCCCTGCCATGGAGCGAGATATACGAAGCTGGGCAAAAACCTTGCCGTTGCGCCCAAGCCCCTTGACCAGTACAAAACCAAAATAGATGGGGATTGGGTCTATCTGGGCGAGATCGTTCCCAATACCGAGGTTAAAAAGGAGGCGTAGATCTGATGTTTAAGAATGTCTACAACTGGATTGATGAACGTCTGGATATTACGCCGATCTGGCGAGATGTTGCCGACCACGAGGTTCCTGAACACGTCAATCCGGCCCATCATTTCTCTGCCTTTGTGTATTGCTTTGGAGGACTCACTTTTTTCATTACGGTTATTCAAATTTTATCAGGTATGTTTCTCACCATGTATTACGTGCCCGATATTATCAATGCTTATGCCAGTGTGGAATATTTGCAGACCAAAGTAGCTTTTGGTCAAATTGTGCGCGGTATGCACCACTGGGGGGCGAGCCTCGTTATTGTTATGATGTTCCTGCACACGATGCGGGTATTCTTTACCGGTTCCTACAAAGCGCCGCGTGAGATGAACTGGGTAGTGGGGATGCTGATTTTTTTCGTGATGCTGGGCCTCGGTCTTACCGGCTATCTGCTGCCTTGGGACAATAAAGCTTATTTCGCTACCAAGGTTACACTGGAGATTGCCAATTCCGTACCGGTCATGGGGCCGGTGCTGAAGGAGCTGATGCAGGGCGGAACCATCGTTGGAGCGGAAACGCTGACCCGTTTTTTTGCCCTCCATGTATTCTTCCTCCCGGCGGTCCTGCTTATTCTGCTCGTCGGACACTTTATTATGATCCGCAGACAGGGTATTTCTGGTCCGCTCTGAGCCCTGACCACAGCTAAAGGAGGAAATGCAATGGCTCACGGAGACAACTCCAAAGAAAAGATTGTTTATGTGGGAGATTCCCGGGTACGGAGAGGCAATGGCTTCATCACACCACCGGATTACACGGCTTACCCCGGCAAATCGGAAGCCTTTATCCCTAACTTTCTGCTTAAGGAATGGATGGTAGGCGTAGTGGTGCTAGTAGGCATACTTGTCCTGACGATTTCTGAACCGGCTCCATTAGGGTTTCCGGCAAATGCCAGTGCTACAGTCATTCCGATTCCCGACTGGTATTTCCTGTTTCTGTACCAGTATTTGAAGCTGCCCTATGCTTCTGGCGATTATATCGTTCTGGGAACGCTTGGTGTGACAGGGGTAGCCTTTGGTTCGCTGCTGCTGGCTCCTTTTCTGGATACGGGCCGGGAACGCCGCTTCTACCGCCGTCCTATAGCCTCCTCGCTGATGTTCCTTTCCCTGGCTGCAATCATTTATCTGACCAATACGGCCTGGACGGAATACAAGCATGAAATGGCTGAAACCGGCCAGATTCCCGAGGATGTACAGCGTGAGGAAAAAGCGGCTGAGAACAGGGCGAAGGGGTTACCGACCACCAGCGCTGTCCAGACGAAAGAAATTGCTATCGTCGACAAGGACGATCCAGCGATGGCATTATACAAGCAGGCTACCTGTATCTCCTGTCATGCGGTTGATATGAAGGGGGGCGGAGGGCCGCCGTCACTGAGAGGCGTGGGAGACACCCATGATAAGGAAGCCATCCTCGCCATTATTAAGAATGGCCAGGGGCAGATGCCTCCAATGTATGATACTGCGATGTCAGCAGGTCTTAGCGAGCAGGATATCGATAGTCTGGCGGGCTGGCTTGCCAAACAAAAAAGCGAACAGTAAAATAATGATAACGCACAAACCTGATCGAGCCTGCGGTCGGGTTTTTGTATGCATTCATACCAAGCTGCCACATTCGGGAGGTTAAGATTGTATATGCCGGTTCACTGGTTTGAGAAATTATTTAAACACCGGGGAGTCATGTGGCTGCTCTTCATTGTGAATTTCCTCGGAACCATTTATGGATACATATGGTATGGTAATCAATTGGAATTCACGGCAGAAAATTATCCTTCGTGGCTGCTTCCGTTCGTTCCGGACAGTCCGACGGCAAGCTTGTTCTTTACACTCGCTTTGCTGTTGCTGCTTTTTCCACCCAAAGGGATCAAAGGAATGCTCGTCCGTGAGCTAATAGAAGCTCTGGCTGTTGTTACCTCGGTCAAATATGGCATATGGGCTGTCAGTATCATCTTTGCCGGAGGGGTTCAGGGAGATACAATAAGCCTGAAGGATTGGATGCTGGTCGTTTCGCATACCGGCATGGCGGTTGAGGCACTGATCTACGCCCGGTTCTTCTCCTTCCGCAGAATGCTGCCGCTGGCACTGCTATGGGCTTTTGCCAACGATATGGTGGATTATTCGGAAGGTGTGTTCCCGTGGCTGCCGAATGTGCTCGAAGATAACGTAATCGGAGTACAATATTACACTATCGCTTTAACCTTTCTTAGTACTGCTGCAGCCTGGATATTCGGAGGCAGATCCAGGAAGTCTAAACGGCTGGACAGGCCTCCGGTCAGGGGCTGAAAGATGTTCTAACTCTTGTCCTCCTGCCATACATTTAGGGGTAGGAGGGATGTCTCATGCCGTGCAGGACATATAGGGTGCTGACTGGATTGATGTTGTGCTGGCTGCTGGCCGGCATGAATGCTGGGACCGTTAATGCGGAAGCAGCAATGCAGGGGAGGGACGGCAGTCTTTCTGTTCAATCAGGAGATGCTGCAGGAAGTTATGCGCCGGCGCTCACTGCTAAGAATGCTGCCCAGCGGCTGGATGAAGCGGCCGAGGCTTTATATGGTTATGTGCTGGAAGGCGACGTGGTGAAGGCTAGACAGGAAAGCGGGAAGGTTTCACAGATTTTTGTATCGTCATCTTTTGAGGGCCTGACTTCTGTGGAAGGGATCAATGCGTTGTCAGATGTTATTATTGACTTAAAGGCGGCACTTGCCGCAGCGCAGGTTGATCCGGAGAAATGGGAAGCTGCCGCAGCAAAGCTCCGGCTTGCTGCCAACAGTCTAAACCATCCGCGTCAGCCGATGTGGCTGCAATATTATAAGCTGATCCGCGAGGATCTTAACGATATGGAGCGGAGTGCCGCAGCGAATGATCTCAAAAGCTGGCAAGCTGCACTAGAACGTCTGCAGAGCAGGTACGATAACATCCGTCCTGCGATCATCATTTCCCGGCCCCCGGAAACGGTCAATGCGTTTGATTCATGGCTGTCCTACGCCGCCGGAATTCCTTCTGCCTCACAGCCTGTGGGCCGCGCACGGCTACTGGAGATTATCTCTTACGGGCAGGATGCTGCCAGAGTACTGTTCGGCAAAGAAAGGGATGAACCTGCTTTGTCGCTACCGTTAGCATCGAAGGAATATGGAATTTGGGGAATGCTCGTGGCTATGTTTATTTTATCATCGCTTCTATATGCCGGTTACCGTAAATACCGCGGTGAAAGCCAGGAGTGGAAGCCGGTTTAGACAATGTGGAGAACTAAAAGTAATAAATATAAAAAGAGTGCAGGCGGGGATCGTCTGTACTCTTTTTTTCTACTTTAACTATAAAAGTGATGTAATTTCAAAAGAAGATTAATAATCATACATATGAAATTTTTTTCGAGTCAGGTTATTTGACATTAAGGTGGTTGACACTACCAATAAAAGGGGTTACTATGTAGCTATAAAGTATAAACGTTTATACTTTTGAGTGAATAAGATCGCAGAATGCTCAACAAACAAGGAGGGGTATATTTGAAGAATCTTAAGCTGAGAAGTATTGTTTCATTTTTAATGGTTACTGTTTTTTTATCAGCCTGTAGCGCCGTTCCAACCAAAACGGATGGTACTAACACTCCGTCCAATGCTAAAACATCAGGATCTGATTCATCTAAGCTCAGTTGGGATAAGGTTAATGACCCTTCGTTAAAAGGTCAGGAGATCAACGTTCTTGTTGTCGATACGGATGGGAAAATTGGAAAGATATTTAAACAATTCACAGATGAAACAGGAATTAAAGTGAATGAGCTTGCCGTGGACTATAATTCTCTGTATGGAAAAATTACTACAGCTGCTTTATCTAACTCCTCTGATATTGATGTTTTTGAAATGGACACCATTTGGGCAGGTCAATTCTTCAAAGGGAATATTGCTGAAGATTTAACGAATATAGTTCCAGAAGATGTACAAAAGAAGTACACGAAATCCTCGCTCTCATCCGCCATGTTTGATAATCATCTGATTGGTATTCCTTACTATTCAAGCACTAAACACTTTTACTGGAATAAGGATTTGCTGAAAAAGGCAGGTTATGAAGCTCCACCGAAAACCTGGGATGAATTTAGAGAAGTGTCCAAAAAGCTTACAACCAACGGCGTTTACGCTTCTGGCTGGTCATGGAAACAAGCAGAGAGCCTAATTTGTGATTATGTGGGCATGGTATACGCTTTTGGCGGGAATATGATTGGGGATGACGGTAAGCTTATTGTTAACTCCAAGGAATCCATTCAAGCGCTGCAATATATGTCTGACTTAATAAATACGGATAAAACAGTTGATCCTGCAAGTATGCAATGGACAGAAGAAGATGTTAAGAATGCTTTCATGGCAGGTAAGATTGCGATGATGAGCAACTGGGAGAACATGTATCCTGACCTAAATGATCCGACTAAATCCAAAGTTGTGAACCAAAGTGATGTGGGTTTATTACCTGGACAAGGAAGTATTGTTTCTTCTTCAGTGACAGGCTCAGAAGGGATTGCAATTATGAAGTCCAGTAAAAAGAAGCAAGCAGCGCTAGCGTTCTTACATTGGATAGGCTCAAGAGAGTTTCAGATTCCATTTTATTCGATTACGGGTACTTACCCTTCACTGGAAGAACTTTATTCTGACCAAGAGATCATTAAAGCTGATAAGACGAAAACATTGGCAAAAATTATGCCGGAATTTCAATATGGGCACAATCGTCCGAATGCTCCTGGGTATGTGGAATGGGCAGATATTTTATCAAGTCAGGTTTACTCTGGGTTGATGAAGCACCAAACACCGGAGCAATCACTGAAGGAAGCTTCAAGGCTAATCGACGATGCAATACAAAAAGCTGCTAAGTAAAGCCGGGTCTGGAGGGGAAGCAAGTGCAGAAAATTTTAACGGTTTCAAAGAAGGAACGTAAAGATATCCTCTTTGCAATTCTCTTGTTGGCACCTACGCTTTATCTCTTGTTACGAATATTTATCCTTCCGATCATGCAATCATTTGTTTGGAGCTTTTTTAAATATAATTTAATGGATGGTTCGGCTATTGAGTACGTTGGTCTAAGGAACTATGTTGATATTTCGGTGCTGAATGACTTTTGGATTTCAATGAAAAATACAAGTTATTTCACCGGCTTCTCTGTGCTGGCGGAATTGGCTATCGGTTTCATCTGTGCCCTCCTGCTGAACCAAACCTTCACTGGGAGATCGTTCTTTAGAGGCATCATTATTATACCTTGGGCTATGCTTACGTTAGTTAACGGCTTGCTGTGGAATTCTATCTATCAACCTGGTTATGGTGCTTTGAATAACATCCTGCATCAATTGCATCTGCTGGAAGCTGGTACGAATCCGGTTTGGCTCTCTAGCTCCACCAATGTTGTGTTTTTTGCGGCCATATCGGATATTTGGAAAATGACGCCATTGATGACCTTGCTGCTGTTAGCGGGTATGCAATCCATTCCGGCCTCCTTATATGAGGCTGTTGCGATTGACGGAGCCGGTTTTTGGAGAAAAGTATGGCATGTGACCCTGCCTCAGATTAAGCCTTCTCTGCTGATTGCATTGGTGTTGCGAGTGATTGGTGCATTTAGGGTTTATGATATTTTAACGGTTTTTACGGCGAATCCGAATACTTCGGTTAGCTATTTAACCTATAATTTTGCCTTCCGATATTTTTACTTGGGCAGGGCTTCGGCGATGGCCTGGATTTCCACGATTTTCATCCTAATATTAATTACCATCTATATGGTGCTGTTGAAAAGACAGCAGAAAGAACAATAAAGGGGGAACAGTGTTGAGGAGAGCAGCGAAAACGGCCCATCCGTGGAGGATTCGTATATTTAAAGTCAGTCCGAGTGAGCTTATCCCTCCTTTCTATTTATGGATTGGCCTCTTACTACTAACGATATTTACCCTTCTACCCTTTCTGTATTTGATTACTTCTTCCATCAGCCAGACCCAGGAGATTATTTCAGGGCATCTATTCCCTGATCTGCCGACGATTCAGAACTATTTGAAATTGTTTCAAGGCGATATAGGGAATGACTTTATTCAAGCTTTGGAGAATAGTATAACAGTCTCCTTATGGACCACCGCGGTTACGATTTTTGTTGGCCTATTTGCTTCTTATGCGTTAGCGCGAATTAAATTCCCGTTCCGGGTAACGTTACTCTTTGTAATATTAGCCATGCAGCTGTTACCATCCATCAGTATCATAGTTCCCTTATATATTATGATGAGAGAGGGCATCTCGATTTCGATTCCATTTACATCTATGGTTATCCTGCATACAAAACCTCTCTTAGATACAACATGGTCATTGGTGATTGCTTATATCGCAACGGGCCTACCCTTTGCAATCTGGCTAATGACCGGGTATTTCCAATCCATCTCCAAAGAGATGGAAGAAGCTGCTTATATGGATGGGTGCAGTAAAATAAAAACCATGCATAAAATCATTTTGCCACTGGCACTGCCTGGCGTTGCTGCTACAGCAATTTTCACTTTTTTAAATGCCTGGGATGAATTTATTTTTGCGAGTGCGTTTACCCAGACCTATGCGTCCAAGACGTTGCCCATTGCCGTGCGAGAATTTATTGGAAAACACAGCATAGACTGGGGCTTGATGACTGCCGGAGGATTTGTTGCTTCGCTGCCACCTGTAATTCTTTCCCTATTTTTGTTCAAATACATCGTTAGCGGCTTGTCAGATGGGGGAATAAAAGAGTAAACTTAAGGAGGTTTTAAATATAAACGTTTATATAAACGCAGCGGCTGATGTCAGATTTCATCAATGAAACCGCTGAAACAGGGAGATTGATTACGATTAAAAAGATCAGTATTTTAGATATCGTGGAGAAGTCAGGGGTTTCGCTTGTTACTGTATCCAGAGTGCTGAATAATGTGCCCACTGTTCGTGAAGAAAATCGCCAGAAAGTATTGCAGGCTATCAAAGAACTGGATTACCGACCTAACTCAGCAGCACGCAGTTTGGCACGGGGAACAACGGGTTTAATCGGACTTACGCTGATTACATTAAATGATACGGTATTCGATGGTATCGTACATTCTGTAAATGAACACTTGGAGGAGAATGGTTACCTCTTGGCGCTGTCGGTATCCTCGCCTAAAGAGGAAGAGGCCGGAAAACAAAATAGCTTTTTGTTTCAAGAGGATCGTGTGGACGGCATTATTGTGCTCTCTCCTTTGAACGAGAAACAAGTTATTTTGGAGCTGAAGCGTAAGAAAATTCCGTTCGTTATTATTGATAATCACTTAGAGAGTTCAAAGGCTCTAACAGTGAATGTGGATAATTATGCCGGAGGTTATAAAGCGACCAAGCATTTGCTTGACTTAGGTCATACTCATATTGCTCATGTCAGCGGACCGGAGCATTTTCTCAGTGTCAGGGAGAGAAAGCGTGGATTTGCAGAGGCATTGGAACAAGCAGGGGTAGCTCCATGCATTGTAGCCCATACCGATTTCGGTATTCGCTGCGGTTATGAGATAGCGATGGGATGGATACAACAAGGAATCCTTCCAACGGCTGTGTTTGCCGGGGATGATGCATTGGCACTTGGGGTCATGGATGCCTTCCGTGCCCATGGCTACCGCATACCAGATGACATTTCTATTATAGGTTATGACGATCAGGTATTTGCCTCTGAAATCCATCCGCAATTAACAACTGTGCGGCAGCCTACGGAGCAAATGGGGAAAGAGGCAGTTCGGCTTTTGCTGAAACTCATCGAAGGTTCGAAGCGAAACAGTTCTGTGCTTCTACAGCCCGAGTTACTGATTAGACAAACAACAGCTAACTACAAACATAGAGAAAAGCAATAATAGTCGTAGGGGTGAGATCAATTGAACTACTACTTGGGTGTGGATGCTGGCGGCACGAAAACTTACGCTATCATTACGGATGAGTCCGGGCGCTGGCTGGCAAGTGGTACTAGTGGCCCAGGCAATCATCAGATTAACGCAGATATAGCAAATGCAAATATTAAAGCTGCCGTATTCCAGGCTTTGAATCATGTACATCTTCAACCTGCAGATATAAGAGTAGCTTGGTTCGGTTTGGCAGGGGCAGACCGGGAAGCGGATTATAGGGTATTAACGCCAATGATTCAGCAATTTGGCTTTCCTGATTTCCATATTGTATGTGATACCATTATCGCCATGCGTGCGGGAACGACTAAGTCATATGGAGCTGTACTTGTATGCGGGACCGGTATGAATGCAGCGGGGATTGGCAAGCAAGGTGAGACGGTTCAGTGTGGCGGATTTGGGTACTCATTTGGTGATTTTGGAGGGGGTGAGGAGCTTTCCATTGAAGCGTTCCGGACCGTGATTCGCGCCTGGGAAGGGCGCGGTATGCCCACCCTGCTGACGGGTTTAATCCCTCAGGCCCTGGGTTATGGTTCAGTAGCAGAGATGTTTCATAGTTTTCTTGACCATCATAAGCGTATTCCATCTGACTTGACGAAGCTGATCTTCGATGCGGCAGCAAGGGAGGACAATGCTGCTATTCAGATTTTGCAAAGACAAGGTACTGAATTAGGCTTATCGGCTAGGGCTGTTATAGAACGTTTACAGTTGCAAGGGGAGAACTTCGATCTCGTGCTGGCCGGAAGCGTATTGACAAAAGGCAGCAGTGAGTTCATCCATCCTTATATTTCCAAAGAGGTCCTTGAAGTTGCACCGGGTTGCCAGTTGAAGCTTTTGACAGTGGAACCGGTGGTGGGTTCAATTTTGCTTGCGATGGAGAAAGACGGAATAACGATCACATCTTCGATTTATGAAAAGTTAGATGAAATAGCTGACATCAAAGGAGTTGTCTGCAATGGAAAATAGATTAAAAATTGCTGTGATTGGCGGGGGGTCCTCCTATACCCCGGAATTAATTGAAGGAATTATTCTCAATCATGCGCAGCTGCCTGTATCCGAAATCTGGCTGGTAGATATTGAGGCGGGCAAACACAAGCTCGAGATTGTGGGCAATCTGGCAAAACGTATGGTTAAAAAATCAGGGTTGCCCCTTGATGTTCACTTAACGCTCAATCGGCGTGAAGCATTGGATGGGGCGAGCTTTGTATCGACTCAGATGCGTGTTGGCCTTCTAGAAGCCCGAATCTGGGATGAGAGGATTCCGCTGAAATTTGGTGTGATTGGACAAGAAACAACAGGGCCCGGGGGCATGATGAAAGCCTTGCGGACCATCCCTGTTTTACTTGATATCTGCAAAGATATGGAGGAGCTGTGTCCGGGTGCTTGGCTGCTCAATTTCACGAATCCTGCAGGTATGGTCACTGAAGCTATTCATAAATATTCAAGCATCAAGACGATTGGCTTGTGCAATGCCCCAACAGGAGTCTACAAATGGCTGTCTGAATTATTCGAGGTTCCGGCAGAGCAGATTTATGCGGAGTTCGTTGGCTTAAATCATTTGCATTGGGTAACCCAGGTAAGTATCAACGGGGAATCTAAGCTAGAACAACTTTTCGATCTCCGCGAAGGGTACTCAGCGAAAAATGTGCCGCAATCCGAATGGAATGCTGACTTCATTCATGGATTAGGTGCTATTCCGTCCTATTATTTGAAATATTACTATTTAACAAAGGAAATGCTAGAGGAACAATTAACTTCCTCAGCTAAAGAGGGGACCCGTGCGGAGATTGTGAAACGTCTGGAAGACGAGTTGTTTGAACTGTACAAAGATCCAGACTTGGCGGAGAAGCCCGAACAGCTTGCGAAGCGAGGAGGTACTTATTATTCTGAGGCCGCTGTAAATCTGATGAAATCACTCTATAATGACACACGCGATATTCAAACGTTAAACGTGGCGAACGGCAGAACGTTGGACTTTTTACCGGCTGATGCTTGTATTGAAGTTAATTGTGTGGTTACCAAGCAGGGACCGATACCTTTACCTGTATCCCGTGTTCCGGTTTCTGTAAAAGGACTGATACTAGCTGTAAAAACCTATGAACAACTTGCTATTGAAGCAGCTGTACATGGGGACCGAAGTTTAGCGCTTCAGGCATTGGGTCATCATCCGCTCGTTCCCTCGGTAAATGTTGCCGATAGCTTGTTGAAGGAGATGCTAGAGCAGAATAAAGCGTTCTTACCACGGTTTTTCCAAAGTTAGAAGGGTGGATTTAATCAAACGAAGGAGGAGAAGTCAATTGAAATCCAAAGGACTAGTTAGTTTGTTCGCAGCTGCTGCACTCATCATAACTCTATGTACCGGAACAGCAAGTAAAGCCAGTGCATCTTCCACTATTATCTTGGGCTACTACACGAACGATTCATCCACGGCCCTTACCGATTATCACAGTTACTTGAATCAAATTTCAACGGATACATTCAATACCGATGCCAGTGGCAACATTGTTGGAGGCGTTCCTGCCCAGGCAGTAGATTATGCCAACTCCGTTGGTGTTCTCCCTTACGCTTTGGTTTCAAATTATGGATCAACGGACTGGGATAGCAATGCAGCTCACCAAGTGCTGACGAATGCCGCAATAAAGCAAAAACTGATTACCAATATGCTTTCTTTAGTAAAGACGAATCACTATAAAGGCATAAACATTGATTTTGAAGCCGTTTTGCCAAGCGACCGCGATGCAATGACCATTTTTGTTAGGGACGTTGCCAGTACAATGAAGGGACAGGGATTGCTGACGATGGTTTCTGTGCCTGCTAAGTCGGTCGATGATCCTACTGATGACTGGACCGGTGCTTTCGATTATGAGTCTCTTGGCACTTATGCAGATATCATTCAGGTGATGACCTATGATGAGCATGGTGTATGGGCAGATCCAGGTTCGGTAGCGAGTAAGCCATGGATTACTGAAGCTCTTCAATTTGCTATCACTTATGTGCCTTCAGAAAAAGTACTGATGGGTATTCCGGCTTATGGGAATGATTGGAATCTTTCGGATAAAACCAATAGCAGCAACCGTTTGGTCCCATGGAAAAATATCCCTCAGCTGATCTCGAGCACCAAGGGCAAGCCAGTAAGAGATAGTGCATCTGGATCCATGACTTTCAAATATACAGCGAAAGACGGCTCAAAACATGTCGTCTGGTACGAAGACGAAACAAGCATCAAGACCAAAACTCATTATACACTTTCATATGGCCTTGCAGGTGTCTCTGTTTATGCAATGGGGGAGGAAGATGAGAGGTTTTGGAAAGCAATAGCAGCCGGTTTAAAATAAGCGGTCGGTAGAGAAACAACGTAAAAGTAATGGCTATCCCGGAAGGTCTGAACAGACTGGAGGGGATAGCCAATTTTTTTGGATGATATGTAGTTTAGGTTTCGCGGAATCCTTCTCCGTGTACATCATGGACATCACTGATAATGACAAACGCTTTGGGATCAACGGATTTAACCAATTGGCTTAGCCGGCGGATCTCCTGACGGGAGACTACGCAGTAGACCATGTATTTGGCCTGTTTGGAATATGCGCCTATGGCTGGGATCAGTGTTACGCCACGGTCCATTTCTGCTGTAATCAGATCAGCGATTTGCGGAGCATCGTCACTGATGATCGTGAAGGCTTTGGCGGCATAGGCACCCTCCTGGATGAAATCAATCATTCGCGAAGAGATGAAGACCGCTACCAGGGTGTATAGAATTTTTTCACGGGGAATATAGAGCAGGGAAGCGCCGATAATGATTACATCAACTGCCAGGATAATCTGCCCCATGCTCCATCCGAATTTACGTCCCAGAATTCGTGCTACGATATCGACTCCGCCTGTTGTGCCACCAAAACGGAAAACGATGCCGAGTCCCAGCCCGAGCGTAACCCCCGCATATAATGAAGCAAGAATAAAGTCATGCTCGGTGCTGAAGGTGACAATCCAGCCTGCGTCAATCATCCGCTCGAACAGCCAGAGGAAAAACGACAATGCGCCGATTCCAACGCCTGTATAGGCAATTTGCCGTCCGCCAAGAACCTTCCAGCCCAGTAGAAAGAGCGGGAGGTTAAGCAGCAGGGTAGTTAAAAAGATGGGGATGTTGAAAGCATAGTTAAGAAGGATGGTTATCCCGGTTACACCGCCCTCCATCAATTTATTGGGTACGATAAAGTAGAGCAGGCCAAATGCATATACAGCCGCTCCCAGCATGATTGGTGCTGCTGTTTTGACAATGGTGGAAGCTACTTTGGATGATGAATTCATGTAATCCCTCGCCTGGCCCTGTTATGGGCATAATGTATTGGTAAACTTCTTTTATTGGTTGCTTTTCATGTGGCTATAGCATTCACCGAATGTCCGGGGCCTTGAAAAATGTGCAGTTGCCAAAAAAGATTTGTCTTCAAAACGTCTTTACGATAACATAGGGGCAAACAGAAGGCAAGAACATACAGGGGGGCGAAGAAACAATTTATGGATAAAAGTCTTGGTGACATACAGCGTGAGGTTGACGCTTATATCTCACAATTTAAAGAAGGTTACTTCAGCCCGCTGTCCATGCTGGCCCGGATGTCAGAGGAGGTGGGCGAGCTTGCCCGGGAAGTCAACCATCAGTTTGGCGAGAAACCCAAAAAGACAGATGAAGCGGATAACTCGATCGAGCTTGAGCTGGGAGATATTCTGTTTATTACGGTTTGCTTCGCCAATTCACTGGGAATTGATCTAACCGAGGCCCACAATAAAGTGATGCACAAGTTCAATACCCGTGATGCAGGACGGTGGACACTAAAAAACACCGATTAGGCTTTTATAACATATGCTGTACCAAACGAACGGGATTTAGCCGTGAGGATGGTGGGCAAATGGATCATAACGATTATGTTAAAGCGGCATACCGATCAATTCTCCGCAGTGATTTTGCAGAGGCAATCACATTGTTCGAAGCGGCTATTGCAGCCAGCCCGGATGATGCCGAGGTCAGATACCGCTGCTCTATTACGTATGCCCGCAGCGGCATGCTTGAAAAAGCGCTGGAGCATGCACGGGCGGCGTTAAATCTGGATAGAGGAAAACCGGAGTATGGGCTTCACCTTCAGCATTTGCAGGCCTTGCAGCTTGTCCGGAAGGCCAAAAGGCTGCTTGAGGATGATATTACGGGGACTAATAACCCGTATCACCCGATTACCTTATTGAAGGAAGCGATTGTTCTTGACCCTTTGTACGGGGATGCATATGTATGGCTAGCCATCGCACACAGCCGGATGAATGAGCATGTGCAGGCGATTGCCGCACTTAAAGAAGTCATGTCCCTGCATCCGGATGATTCCGGGCTGCGGCAGCTTATGAAAGACCTTCAGAAATCATTGCAAAAGTATATGGGATAAGATAATTATCAACCAGTCATAGCGAGGAGGAATAAGGGTGAGTGACAAGATCAGGGTTATCGTCTCCGGGGCAGGAGGCAGAATGGGCAAAGAGGTTATTAAGCTGGTGCTGCAGGATGAAGAGCTGGAGCTTGCGGCAGCCGTAGACCGTTCAGCTAGCGGCAGCGACGCCGGCCGTTTGGCTGGGCTGGAAGAGTGCGGAGTTAAGGTTGTAGCTGATTTGGAAGCTGCCCTGGCGGAGAGCGGCGGAGAGGTTCTCGTTGATTTCACCACGCCGCAATCGGCTTATACCCATACTGCACTTGCTATTAAATATGGGGTGCGTCCGGTTATCGGTACTACCGGATTTACCACGGAGCAGATTTCCGAGCTGGACAAGCAATGCCAGGATCGGGGGATTGGGGGACTTATCGCGCCAAACTTCTCAATCGGAGCGATTCTGTTAATGAAATTTGCCGCTCAGGCGTCCAAATATTTTCCGCATCTGGAAATTATCGAAACCCATGGAGACCAGAAACTGGATGCACCTTCAGGTACGGCGATCAAAACCGCAGAGATGATTTCTGAAGCAAGGGAGGAACTTCGTCAGGGGAATCCTAAAGAAGAGGAAGTAATCGAAGGCGCACGGGGGGGCTATTACAACGGCTTTCGTATACACAGCTTACGGCTTCCGGGTGTTTTTGCACAAGAAGAGGTGGTTTTTGGCGGGTATGGGCAATCGCTCAAAATCCGTCATGATTCCTATGAACGGGCAGGCTATATGCCCGGGGTCAAGATGGGGGTCCAGAAGGTGATGGGCTACACCGGTTTGATTTATGGTTTTGAGCACTTTATTGAATAGACGGGGGATATCATCATGTTGAAAATAGCATTTATTGCGCATGACCGGAAGAAAGATGAAATGGTTAATTTTGTGACTGCTTATGAACATGTGTTTGTAGGGCATGAGTTATTTTCTACCGGAACTACCGGTCAACGTATTATGGAAGTTACAAAGCTATCTATTCACCGCTATATGTCAGGGCCGCTTGGCGGGGATCAGCAGATCGGTGCGATGGTAGCTACGGATGAGCTGGATCTGATTATTTTTCTTCGGGATCCGCTGATGGCGCAGCCGCATGAACCCGATATTACTGCCCTGCTTCGCCTGTGTGATGTATACGGCATTCCGGTGGCAACCAATATCGCGACAGCTGAGATTCTGGTCAAAGCGATTGACCGCGGCGATTTCGCCTGGCGTGAGCTTGTACATAAATACAAGCCGGGTGTGGATGAATGAAGCTGGACATTCTTGTGTTCGGTGCGCATGCAGACGATGCAGAAATCGGCATGGCGGGGACTATTGCCAAACATACTGCCGCCGGACTCCAGGTTGGGTTATGTGATTTGACCGCTGCGGAAATGTCATCGAACGGAAATGTGGAACGCCGCAAAACCGAGGCACAGCAGGCTGCGGATGTACTCGGGGTTTCTGTGCGCACGAATTTGGGTCTTCCCGACCGTGGGTTGTACCTGACAGAAGAGCATCTGGCGGCAGTGACACTGGAAATCCGCAGATTTGCCCCGGACATTGTGTTTGCACCTTATTGGGAAGACCGGCACCCGGATCATATTGCCTGCAGCAAGCTGGTGGAAGAAGCAGTGTTCAATGCCAAGCTTCGGAAGTATATGCCGGACAAGCCTGCAGTGCCTGCTCCACAGCTGTATTTTTATTTCATTAATGATTTGGGGCGTACTGATCTTATTGTTGATGTGACTGAGCAGTACGGTCTTAAAGAGCAGGCACTGTCCTGCTACCGGTCTCAGTTTGAGAAAACCCCGGGAGAGGATGTTGTCTCCACTCCCTTAACGGAAGGCTATATTGAACGTGTACGCTCCAGGGATATGCTGCTTGGACAGCGGAGGTTGATTCCTTATGCGGAGGGGTTCGCCAGCAAAGTGCCGTATGCTGTAGATCTGTTCAGTTCACCCCTCAGGCAGCGGTTGAATCAATAACCTTTCTAAAATGGTCATAAACCACTATAATAAATTCATATCATTACACGAAGTAATGAACTCAAGTCTTATGAAGGGGACGGAGCGATGGACCGGCTAAAAATAGGCATCACCTGTTATCCGTCTCTTGGCGGCTCGGGTGTTGTGGCAACCGAACTGGGCAAGCTTTTGGCCGAAAAGGGTCATGAGGTCCATTTTATAACACATAGTATCCCGTTCCGGCTAGGAACGTTTCAGAAGAATATCTTTTATCATGAGGTAGAGGTCAACGATTATTACGTCTTCCGTTACCCTCCTTATGATCTGGCGCTTGCGACCAAGATGGCCCAGGTGGCCAAGATGGTAGGGCTGGACTTATTCCATGTCCATTATGCGGTGCCCCACGCGGTTTGCGCCTATCTGGCCAAGCAAATGCTGGGCAATGATATCAAGGTAGTGACTACCCTGCACGGGACCGATATTACGGTACTTGGACAGGATGAATCGCTGAAGGACCTGATCCGTCTGGGTATTAACGAGAGTGACGCGGTGACGGCTGTTTCGCAGGACCTTATCAAGGAGACCCGCAAGGTACTCGATATCACCCGTGATATCGACCTGACTTATAACTTTGTTGACAAACGTGTGTATTATCCCCGGGATGTGACCGATCTGCGGGAGGATTTCGCCGCACCTGATGAGAAAATTCTGATGCACATCAGCAACTTCCGGCCGGTCAAACGGGTATCGGATGTGGTGGATATTTTTGCCAAGGTCAATCAGGAGCTGCCGTCACGCCTGCTGCTGGTTGGGGAAGGACCCGAGCTGCCCAAAATCCAGGCTAAAATCTGTGAAATGGGACTGGAAGACAAGGTTCGTTTTCTCGGCAAGCAGGATGAGATCGCGCAGGTAATCTCCTTGGCTGATCTGCTGCTGCTGCCTTCGGAGAAGGAAAGCTTTGGTCTGGTGGCTCTCGAAGCGATGGCTTGCGGCGTGCCGACTATCGGTTCGGAGGCTGGAGGCATTCCTGAACTGATCCAGCATGGGAAGACCGGATTTCTGGCACCTATCGGAGATACAGCCGCAATGGCAAAATATGCAGTTAAGCTGTTGTCCGATTCCCGCATGGAGGAGCAGTTCAGACAGGCTTGTCTGGAACGGTCCTGTAATGACTTCAGCAGAGATGTGATCACTAATCAATATGAGGATATCTATTATAGGGTGCTAGGGCGCAAAGTGCGCGGATTGGATACAATCCAGAGTTAGGGAGTGCTTGCAATATGGACTGGACAATGGCGCCTTCCGGAATGGCCCAAGCGGCAAATGTAGTGTTATCGGCCCTGCTTGAGCATGGTCATGAGGCATACTTCGTTGGCGGCTGTATCCGTGATGAGCTTCTGGGGCGGCCGGTGCATGATATCGATCTGACGACTTCAGCACTTCCCGGAGAGGTCATGGAAATTTTTCCGCGCTGTGTCCCAACTGGACTTGCTCATGGTACCATTACCATTCTTCAGGATGGCTGGAGCTTTGAAGTGACGACGTACCGGACGGAGAGCGGGTATGCCGACCACCGCCGTCCGGAGCACGTCTTATTTGTAAGAGATGTGAATGAGGATCTCCGCCGGCGTGATTTTACAATCAATGCGATGTGCTGTGGTCTTGATGGAATTAGAGTTGATCCTTATGGCGGAGCAGAAGATTCGGTACGACGCCTGATCCGCTGTGTAGGTGATGCAGAGGAACGCTTCGATGAAGACGCGCTTCGCATGCTGCGCTGCGTCCGCTTCGCATCAGTGCTTGATTTCCGGGTCGCCAAGAATACTTGGCGGGGTCTCCTGCGCCAGCGTGACAAGCTGGCGCACATTGCTGTGGAGCGCGTTCGCGCGGAGCTTGAACGCATCGTCCTCGGCCCGCATCCACAGCGCGGCCTCGGTCTGCTGGCGCGCAGTGGGCTGCTGCCGCGCGGCAAGGCGCCGTTCCCCTGGACCGGCAGCGACATGGCGGCAGCCGCCGCCCTGACGGCCGGGATCGGGGACCTGCAGGACGCCCACCTGCGGTGGGCGCTCCTCCTGCATGCCCTGAAGCGGTCGGCCTCCGAGGCCGACGAGCTGCTGCGGGCATGGACGTTCCCGGGGGCGACGCGCAGCGCCGTCGCCGGGGTGCTGCGCGTCCGCGAAGCGTGGGACGCAGCGCTTGCGGAGGTGTCGCCTGGGGAACCCGGCGGCACGGAGGCCCTGCGGCGGCGCTGGATCGCCGCCGTGCTGGCCCACGGCCAGTCAGCCGCCGAAGGGTGGCTGACGCTGCTTGCGGCGCTGCCGGAGGCCGCAGCGCCTGGCCTTGCTCTTGGTGCGCCTGCTCCAGGCGCCCCTGCCGCGCAGCGGCCTAACGCGCCTGCTCCAGGCGCTTTCGCCCCGCAACGGCCTAACGCGCTTGCCCCAGGCGACTTCGCCGCGCAGCGGCCTGACGCGCCGGACATCCCCGCTCTGCGGTCCTGGACCGCTGGGATGCCGCTTCATACCTTGGCGGAGCTGGCAGTGACGGGCAGGGAGCTGGCAACGGTACTACATAAGCGCCCGGGTCCGTGGCTGGGAGAGCTGTTGCAGCGGCTGCTCATGGCTGCAGCGGCAGGTGACATTCCTAATGACAATCGATTATTGCTTTTGGAAGCAAAAAGGATGGATAGTAATGAACAGTAATGAGAGGCTCCGGCTGCCTTGGGCCGGGCGGGACACTTTTGCATGCAGTTGGCTGGATCGTGTTCAGCTGCTGGAAGAGGTAGTGTCCACTCAGGAAGAAGCCAAGAAGCTTGCCGAGAACGGTGCTCCCGAAGGTACATCCGTCCGGGCTGAAGAACAGACCGGCGGCAGGGGGCGGATGGGCCGGAAATGGCATTCCCCCCGCGGTAAAGGCATTTGGATCAGCATTGTGCTTCGTCCAGAGCTACCATTGTCACTAACTCCTCAGCTTACACTGCTGGCAGGAGTTGCCGTCTGCACAGCTATCCGTGAGGTTACTGGTGTACAGGCGGGGATTAAATGGCCCAATGACTTGCTCGCGGGCGGGCGCAAAATCTGTGGCATCCTGCTGGAATCCTCTCTTCGGGAAGGCGGTCTGCATTACTGCATTGCCGGAATAGGCATTGCCGTTAATTTGACGGAAGAGGATTATCCCCAGGAATTGAAGAGCATCGGCACCTCTCTGTTGATTGAAGGCGGAGGTATCCCTGTTGACCGTACAGTGCTCACTGAGGCTGTTCTGACTGAGCTGGAGTACTTATATATTCTTTACAGTGAACAGGGATTTAAGCCCATCAGGGAGTTGTGGGAGTCCATGTCCGTCACACTGGGACGCCAGGTCTGTTATAATACCCCGGAAGGACGCTGTGAGGCTCTGGCGGTGGGGCTCGATGATAATGGCGGGCTGCTCCTTAAGGATAGGACGGGTGCTGTTATGAGTGTGCTCTCGGGTGAGATTGAAATGATCTGAGATGACGAGGTTCCATTCCTTGTCATCTCTTTTTGAAGATAAAAAATGTATTGGTTCTACGCCCTAAATGGTCTTTAACTTTCTGGTGAAACAGAATGCGTTTTTTTCAAAGGACCAGCAAACTGTTTCTTCATGGTTTACTTGCTTGAAGATTTTGTTATAATAAGGACAGAGACGGTATCGATTTTCGGGCTGTACTCGGGAAGAAACCTTTTATATCAGGGGATTTACTGTTAGATTCACCTTCATAACTGTATTTCACGGTTACGTTGGATTCTGCTCTGAGCCGTAAGGACCGAGACAGAAGGGACGATCGCGAGTGACTCTTTTTTGCCCATCGGACCTTTTTAGCGGACTATGCTAAAAGGTTTTTTTGTTTGCGCGTTTACGCGTAATTAACTGCGAAAAGGGGAATGGGAGCCTATGGCTGACAAACATGCGTTAAATATTGTGAAAATGAAAAAAATGAAAACGGACGGCGTTCCGCTGAGCATGCTGACTGCTTATGATTATCCCTCAGCCCTGCTGGCTGAGGAAGCGGGGATAGACCTGATACTGGTCGGCGATTCTTTGGGGAATGTAGTTCTTGGATATGACACCACCTTACCGGTGACTATAGAAGATATGGTGTACCACACCCGCTCGGTCACCCGGGGGGCCCAGCATACTTTTATTGTAGCGGATATGCCGTTTATGACCTATCACGGCAGCATCGATGAAACCTTGCGCAGTGTTCGTAGACTGATGCAGGAAGGACGGGCACATGCCGTCAAAATGGAGGGCGGACTGGAAATCTGCGATACGGTATCCGCCGTCGTAGCTGCCGGTGTTCCGGTGCTTGGCCATATCGGCCTCACCCCGCAGTCTGTAAATATGATTGGCGGCTACCGTATTCAAGGTAAGGACGCCAAAGATGCCCAGCGGCTGATGGAGCAAGCGAAGGCGCTTGAAGCTGCCGGTGTGTTTGGGATCGTCCTTGAGCTGGTGACCGAAGAAGTGGCTGAAGCCATCTCCAAGGCCGTCAGCATCCCGACCATTGGGATTGGAGCAGGCCGTTATTGCGATGGACAGGTGCTGGTTTTCCATGACCTGTTGCGTTACGCCTCTCCATACCGGGAGAAACGTTTTGTCAAAACCTATGCCGATGTTGGCAATTTGATCCGTGAAGGGATCAGCAGCTATGTCCAGGAAGTGAAGGACCGTTCCTTCCCGGCGGAAAGTCATGTTTTTAACGCAGAAGAGCATGTGCTGGAGTCTTTATACGGCGCGGCCGGAAAAGGAGAGAAATAAGATGAGAGTAGTCAGAACGGTTCTACAGTTGCGCGAGGCGCTGGATTATATGCGGATGGGAGGACATACACCGATAGGCTTTGTGCCGACGATGGGCTATCTCCACGAAGGACATGCCAGCCTGATCCGTAAAGCGGGTGAAATGAGTAACACGGTTGTGATGAGCATTTTTGTCAATCCGCTGCAATTTGGGCCGAATGAGGATTTCTCTTCTTATCCGCGCGACGAATGCCGTGATCTGGAGCTTGCAGAGCGTGAGGGTGCCGATATCGTGTTCATACCTTCTGTGGAAGAGATGTACCCTCAGCCTATACGTACCAAGGTATCGGTGGACTCGCTAACGACCCAGCTGTGCGGGGCTTCCCGCCCTGGACATTTTGACGGTGTAACCACAGTAGTAAGCAAGCTGTTCAACATGGTGCAGCCGGATTATGCCTTCTTCGGACTCAAGGATGCCCAGCAGGTTGCTGTTTTGCGCCGGATGGTATCTGATCTCAATATGAATGTGGAAATAGTCGCCTGTCCGATCGTCCGGGAAGGGGATGGACTTGCGCTTAGCTCACGGAATGTTTACCTCAGCAGTGAGGAGCGCAATCAGGCCCTGGTTCTGTCCCGCTCACTCCGTGATACCCGCAAGGCGCTGGAAGAAGGAACCGTCAGAACAGTGGATGAAGCACGCAAGCTGCTGGTATCGATTATTTCTTCATCGCCGCTCGCCGTCATTGATTATGTGGAAATCCTGTCCTTTCCGGACCTCGAAGCGTTGGAAGACGGGTCACCGCTCAGCAATGCAGAGGGAGAGGTTATCATGGCGCTCGCAGTGAAGTTCGGCAGAACAAGGCTGATCGACAATAATGTTTTTATTCCCAAGGAGGTACACGCTCTTGTTTAGACATATGATGAAATCCAAAATCCACCGTGCTACCGTAACGGAAGCCAATCTGAATTATGTGGGCAGCATCACCATTGACGAGAACCTGATGGAAGCAGCTGACCTACTCGAAAATGAAAAAGTACAGATTGTTGACAATAATAACGGTTCCCGCCTGGAAACGTATGTCATTCCCGGACCCCGGGGCAGCGGCGTTATTTGTCTGAACGGAGCAGCAGCCCGGCTGGTGCAGCCGGGAGATACAGTGATCATCATCTCCTACGCTATGCTGTCCTCTGAAGAACTGGCCGCCCATAAACCGACGGTTGTATTCGTGGACACCGATAATAAGCCGGTTAAACTGACAGATCATGAGCTGCATGCAACCATTGCCTGAAGCTTAAGTCATGCAATGAATGCCAGGGATGAAGAGGCCCGTACTTGTGAAAAATGAAGGCAGGCAAGCTTAAGCTGATTTCATTTTCAGTAAGGGTGGGATGTCCCGTGTTTCAACATTTATTTGCTGAGATGAACAAGATGCTTCAGGAAATCACCGCCGACTTCCCTACTGCGGAGGGTGCCCGCCGGAATGATCTTTTATGCAAGTACAACATGCTGCACAGACTTAGTGACGAGGTAATGGATGAATGGCTGTCCTTTGCCGAGAAGCTGAGTGATTTTCGTCAAAATGCTGATTTTTCTCTGCCTTCCGATGAGGAAATGCCACAGGCAGAGGCACCTGAGCTTGTTATGGACTCCTTTGTCCGTGGACAGGGCTACTACAAGCTGCTTATGTACAGGAAATGTATCGAACAATTCAAGGATGTCATCACCAGGTATCCGGACAGTCTGGCAGCACGCCTCTATTTGGCAATGGCCTATCTCCAGGAGGGGGAATTAGACGTTTCCTGGGGTCATTTGCATCACATGCTGGCTCTGATCCGTGAGAAGAAGCTAAAAGCCATGATCTACAATGCACTCGGCTGCATCAGAGCCTCTCAGGAACGCTATAGTGAGGCTCAGGAGCTCTTCAACCTCTCCTTACAGCATGATCCCCTGCTCGCTGAACCCGGCGTCAATTTGGAGGTCTGCCGCAGGCGTGGAGGCAAGCTGCAATTTGGGCACCAGCTGGTTTCGCTTTTATAACCCTTATTCCTCCATTTAAGCGATGCATCCCGCTAACCAAGGGGTGTGCATCGCCTTTTTTCGTAACATCTGTTATGCTGATAAGGAGTCTCAAGTGAAAGGGAATAGAACTTATAATGAAATTTGCCGTGCTTGATTTTGAAACTACGGGAACCCAATCCGTGGGTGAGATCATCCAGGTTGGCCTTGCCATTATAGAAGAAGACCGGTCTATTTCACGGGTGTATGGTTCCTACGTTAAGCCCGGAACACCGATCCCCCCGTTTATTACAGGATTGACCGGTATTACAGACAGTGATGTGCAAGATGCACCTGAACTGGATGAAATGATGATGGAGCTTGTCCCTATGCTCGACGATGTCGTTCTGGTTGGACACAATGTGGCTTTTGATTTTCATTTTCTGCAGAATGCGCTCGACCGGTGCGGCTATTTGCCGTTCCAGGGCCGGATTCTGGATACGATTGATTTTCTTAAAATATGCTTTCCGTCATTGACCACGTACCAGCTTGGAGCGGTAAGTACCTATTTTAGCCTGACGCATGACCGTCCGCATCAGGCGGACAGCGACGCGCTTGCCACCGCTCTCGTACTGTTGAAATGCCTGGAGGAACTGTATAGCCTGCCTCTACTGACCATTCAGCGTCTGAATGAGCTGTTTGCCGATGAGGACAGTGATCTGGCCTGGTATTTCGACGGGCTGCTCCGTGAACGTGAAATGGAGACCTTCCAGCCTGAAGGGGAGCTAACCTTTTACCGTCAGCTTGCGCTGGCTGTGGGGGATTGGTCGGAGCTATCTCCTCCCCGTGAGGAGGGAACTGGCAATCCTCTGCAGAATATTACCTTTGAGGAATATATGGAAGAGGTGACCCAGCGGCTGAAGGAGACTTTACCCCAATACGAGAGCCGTGAAGCCCAGGAGATTATGATTCACGAGGTCATGGCTGCACTAGAGGGTGACAAGCATCTCTTGATCGAGGCGGGAACGGGTACCGGCAAGTCGCTGGGCTATCTGCTTCCGGCCATTTACCACAGTGTGCGCTCAGACCAGAAGGTAATGGTGAGCACACATACCATCAACCTTCAAGACCAGCTGCGTGAGCGCGACATCCCTCTGTTGACGAGTGTCGTGCCGTTCCCGTTTAAGGCTGCAATCTTCAAGGGGAGAGGACACTATTTGTGTCTGCGGAAGTTTGAACATAAAATAAACAAAAAGGACTTTACAAGTCCGCGGGAAGAAGCGCTTACTGCGGCACAAATGATTGTATGGCTGACCCAGACTCAGTCGGGTGATGATGAGGAGCTGAATCTGAACGGTCGCGGCGGTGATTTCTGGGAGACCGTAGCCAGTGATACGGATTCCTGCCTTGGACGTTCCTGCCCCTGGTTCCGCAAGTGCTATTATCACCGGGCCAAGCACGAAGCCGGGATAGCGGATGTCGTAGTGACCAATCATTCCAAGCTCTTCGCGGACGTCAAGGCCGGGCATCAGCTGCTCCCGGCGTATGAGCACCTCGTCATCGACGAGGCCCATCATTTGGAGGATATTGCAGGCAAGCACCTGGGCATGCAAATGAAATACTTCACCGTCGCCCATACGCTTACGCGTCTCTATAAAGACAGCCGGAGCGGCCAGTTGCCGGCTCTGCGTCAAACGCTGCAGTCATCAGGCAGTGAACAGGCGGCAGAATGGAGCGGTGTGATCGACAGAATCTACCCGGATCTGCTTACGGTTAAGGAATCATGGGACACGCTTAGTGACAAGCTGTTTGCCCTGCTGCCGGAACGCAGTGACGCCGCTGCGGGAGAAGCCGGACAACTGGTTACCCGACTTCTGCCGGGCAAGAGGCCCAAGGACTGGGAAGAACTAACTGCGCTTGAGAACACACTTCATCTTAGTCTAAGTGATATTATTCGCAAGGGCGACAAGATGCTCAGTGAAATGCGCGAATCGGAGAGCCAATCATCATCGGATAGTCTGGTAACGGATATCGGGGGGTTATTCAAGGACTTGGCCTCCATCCGTGAGCAAGTGCGTTTTTTCATGAACCTGAATGACGAGAATATCGTCTACTGGATGGAAGGTAGCGGCAACTATAGAGGGAAGTCACTGCAGTTGTATGCCGTACCAGTCGATGTCAGTGCCCAGCTCAAGGAACTCTTTTTTGATAAAAAGAAAAGCATAGTCCTTACTTCAGCTACTTTGTCCGTAGATAAGTCCTTTCAATTTATGATTGATAATCTGGGACTGGGCGAGTCTGCAGAACAGGGAAGGCTGATGACAGCACTGCTCCCATCTCCGTTTAAGTACCGTGAACAGGCACTTCTGGTCATACCGCGTGATTTCCCCAGTGTCAAAGGCAGTGTGGGCGATGCCCGTTTTGTCGATAAGCTGGTGCATTCATTGGCGGAGGCTGCTGTGGCTACACGGGGCCGGATGCTTGTGCTCTTCACTTCCTATAAAATGCTGCGCCAAGTCTATGATCCTCTAAAGGAGGCGCTTGTCTCCGAGGACATTACGGTACTGGGGCAGGGAGTGGAAGGCGGCAGCCGGAGTAAGCTGATCCGGCGTTTTCAGGACAGCTCCGCCTCTGTATTGCTCGGAACAAGCAGCTTCTGGGAAGGTGTGGATATTCCCGGCGAGGCTTTGACCTGTCTGGCCATTGTCAGACTGCCTTTTCAACCACCGAACCATCCGCTTGCGGAGGCTAAGGCAGAGCTGCTTCAGGCACAGAAAAAGAACCCGTTTATGAAGCTGTCGGTTCCCCAGGCGGTTATCCGCTTCAAACAGGGTTTCGGCCGGCTGGTGCGTACTGCCCAGGACCGGGGTATTGTTATAGTATATGATACCAGGGTTATCGAATCTTATTACGGAAAGTATTTCCTCTACTCGCTGCCTGGACCCAAAATGGAGCATATGCTGACGGATCAGATGGTTCCGCGAATTGCGGAATGGCTTGAAGACGGCAGCGTATCTTAACCTGCAATCATTTCAAATATAGTCAAGGAACAACGAAGCTCTGTTCTCCTGGTATCCGGTTCGTGCTGAGATACCAGGGAATGGATTGTACTTATGCTCACAAAACTTGGCATATGCTTACGAAGTGAGTTTTGTACGAAGTAATACTATGATGCATTGCTCACAAAACTTTTAGGAGGAGAAAATATGAAATCGGATAAAATATCGGAGGCCGTGGTACGCAGACTTCCAGTGTACCTGCGCTTCCTGAATGATCTCCTGAAGCGTGAAATCTCCACCGTATCTTCCCAGGAGCTGGGACAAAAGCTGGATCTGAATCCGGCGCAAATCCGCAAGGATTTGGCCTATTTCGGGGATTTCGGCAGAAAAGGTATTGGCTATGATGTGTCATACCTGATTGAGAAAATCCGCCATATCTTGAAGCTTGACCAGCAAATCAACGTGGCATTGGTGGGTGCAGGTAATCTCGGCCACGCTCTCTCAAATTACAATGCTTACTTGAAGGACACGATGAAAATCACTGCTGTTTTTGATTCCTATGCTCCCAAGGTCGGGCAGAAAATCAACTCACTCATTGTCCAGCCCATGGAAGAGCTGGGAAGCACGATCCGCGAGCAGGGCATCCGCATCGGTATTATCACTGTACCGGATAGTGAAGCACAGAATGTTGCAGATATTCTGGTGGATTCAGGCATTGAGGCGATCCTTAATTTTGCACCCGTAATCTTGAAGACGCCGTCCAACATCCGGATTCACGCCGCTGATTTTACTACCGATTTGCAGAGTCTGGCCTATTATTTGCACGATGGAAAGGACGAAGTGGAAGATGAACAGCAATAAGACAGTAATTGTAAATGGGCGATTTCTGGTTCCGGGTACGGAAAGTCCGGTTCTAAGCGGCTATATGACTATAGAAAATGATCTCATCACATACATAGGAGAAGTCAAACCTGTTATTGAAGAAGGGACACAGATCGTTGACGGCAGCCGTCTGCTGTTCATGCCGGGTCTGGTCAACACCCATGGCCACACCGCCATGTCTCTGCTCCGCGGATATGGGGATGACATGGTTCTTCAGAACTGGCTGCAGGAGAAGATGTGGCCCATGGAAGAAAAATTCACTAGTGACGATGTCTACTGGGGAACCTCTTTGTCTGTACTGGAAATGCTGAAGGGAGGCACAACCACCTTCCTGGATATGTATGACCATATGGACAGGGTTGCTGAGGTTTCAGAGCAGTCGGGAATGCGTGCCGTGCTTATGCGCGGGGTTATCGGCCTCTGTCCTGAGGATGTGCAGAACCATAAGCTGGCGGAGGCGATAGCCTTTGCGCGGAATTGGCATGGAAAGGCGGATGGAAGGATCACAACGATGATTTCCCCGCATGCCCCTTACACCTGTCCTCCTGAATTTTTCGTGAAATTTGTACAGGCTGCCCATGATCTGAACCTGCCTATGCATACACACATGTCCGAAACCCGGCGGGAGGTCGAGCAGAATGCCGCAGATTACGGCCTGCGTCCGGTAGCGCATCTGGAGAAGCTGGGGATGTTCACGCGCCCGGCCCTCGTGGCTCACGGGGTTCATTTGAATGATGAAGAAATAGAGATTCTAGCACGTTACAACGTAGGGGTATCCCATAATCCTGGCAGTAACTTGAAGCTCGCAAGCGGTGTAGCACGGGTACCGGAGCTGTTGCGTGCAGGAGTCAAGGTATCGCTGGGCACTGACGGTGCGGCAAGCAATAATAATCTGGATATGTTCGAGGAGATGCGCCTGGCTGCTCTGATCCACAAAGGTGTGAGCGGAGATCCAACAGCAGTACCTGCACCGGAAGCATTGCTGATGGCGACCGAATACGGCGCACAGTCGATTTTCCTGGACAACACAGGCCGGCTGGCTCCGGGAATGAAGGCTGATTTCATTGCCCTGGATATTGACCAGCCGCACTTCCTGCCTCATACAGACCTGCTCTCCCATGCCGTGTATTCAGCGAGTGCTAAGGATGTCGAGCATGTATGGGTGAATGGTAAGCAGGTTGTGAAGAATGGACAGTGCCTGACTTTAGATGAGGAACGAATCCGCCGCAAAGCACAGGAAACCTTTGAAAGCCTGCTGAAACGGTAAAAAGAACAGGATCTATGAAGCATCCAGAGGAAAGGGAGCTGCAACTTTGAAGAAAAGAAGAAAATGGCTTCTGCTGGGGATACTCCTGGTTCTGCTCCTTCTGTTCGGACTAAGCCAGTTCTATGCTTATGTGATGAAAGACCAGTGGAACGAACGCAGTGCAGCCAGAGAGGTTGCTGAAGCAAGGGCAGGATTGACCGAGGTAACCAAAGCACAGAAGTCCGTATGGGACGAAAATTCGGTATACTGGGTACTTACAGGACGAAATGCAGCTGGAACGGACCTTATGGTATGGGTACGCTTTACGCTCGACGGCAAACCTGCCGGAGGAGACAACGGTGTATACGTGGAAGAGGTGTCCAAAGGCACATCTGAGCAGAAGATCCGGTCTATCATTGCGTCAGACCTCCCCGGAAGCAGCATTGAGCGGCTTCTGCCCGGGGTGTACAACGGAGAATATGCCTGGCAGCTATTTTACAAGCTGGAAGGCCGGTATTATTACAAGTTTTATCGTTTCGCGGATGGCAGCGCGATTGGAGACGGCTACAGCTTGCCCAGCCGCTAATGCCATTAGTTCAAGGGAAAAGACAATAGCGGGTGGACCATATTCTGTCTGCCCGCTTGTTTGTATGTGGAAAATGTTATGCTCGTGTCACTTGATATTAATCAGTTGACCCTAGAATACTGAAATGGGATATATCAGCAAGTATATACTTAAGATAAAGGTTTGAATGTGGCTCGATGCATAATTAGACAAGATCCAAGGACATGAAAAAGACCGCAGCGCTAAACGTTGCGGTCTTTGCTGACGATATAAGGGGAAAAGAGCTGTCAGTTCGCCCAAAAATTAGTACTGAAAATTTTAAATATATTCACACTTTTCTTCGAAATCGTATATACACCTGTGATATACTACTATTTGTATTAAGGCATGCTTAATAGCAGGCCTGTCTCGGAAGAGCGCTAGACACGCTATTTTGTAAGTTTAATATAATTTATTCACTTTGTTTTCTTATCTTTGAGAGGAGGACGTTTCTTGAAACTACGCCTAATGCCTGTACTGCTAACGTCTCTGCTGTCTGCTGCGCTTTTATTTGGCGGCTGGTATTCCTATCGTGAGTTCGCCGTGCAGGAACCGCTTCAGAAGATTGTATCTGCATATGAGGGAGTGAATGATTCCCATATCTCTATTAAACGCAATGAGGTTACTTTGAAACTTGATTTGAAGCCAGGCACAAAATTACGTGAGCTGGTACAGTATGTGAATACTGAGGGCAGATCAGTTATAGACGGCCGGACTCTTAAGCTGGATGTTGAGCAGCATTCCAGCCAGCTTTTGGATGAATATTGGGATAAAGCGATGTTCTCGGTTGCCGAAGCGATGGAGAGCCGTAAATATACATTAATACCTGCGAAGCTGGATGAATTGAAATCTCAGAATTCCAAATACAGCAGTGTGATCGCAACGACCGAAATCGATGACAGTAACGTATATGTGAGCCTTAGCGATGGTAAGGAAAGCAAATTCATTATTTTGCCTCGCGTAGCGGCAACGATGGGGGTGTGGAATAATGCCTAAGTTCTGGAAAGAGGTATTAATCGGATTTGTTCCTGTACTGGTGATTTTTATGGCTTTTATCGGCATCAATATTTTTCCGGTTATCATTGCAGCTGGCATGGTTGGCGCATTGCTTCTTATTGCCCACCTGCGCGGCGGACTAACCGTGAATGCCGGTGGAGACAAAAAACGAAAGAAGAACGGCCCTTCGAAGCTGACTTTTGAAGAAATCGGGGGACAGGACAATGCCAAGCAGGAGCTGCGTGAAGCGCTGGATTTCCTGATCCGCCATGAGGAAATTAGTAAATTCGGTATCCGCCCGCTCAAGGGGATTCTGCTGACAGGCCCTCCGGGAACGGGGAAGACGCTAATGGCCAAAGCAGCAGCCCATTATACAAATTCTGTATTTGTAGCCGCATCGGGCAGTGAGTTCGTCGAGATGTATGTCGGTGTCGGTGCCGGACGCGTACGCGATTTGTTTAAGGATGCACGGACGCGTGCCTTGAAGGAAAATAAACAGAGTGCAATTATTTTCATCGATGAAATCGACGTCATCGGCGGTAAACGCGAAGGCGGACAGCAGCGTGAGTATGATCAGACGCTCAATCAGCTCCTGACTGAGATGGATGGAATTTACAACAATGAAACGCCGCGTATTCTGCTGGTCGCGGCAACAAACCGCAAGGAAATGCTCGATTCAGCGTTGCTGCGTCCCGGCCGATTCGACCGTCATATCCAGGTGGACATGCCGGACAAGAAAGGCCGCAGATCCATTCTCGATCTGCATGCCCAGAACAAACCGCTGCATGAAGAGGTTAATCTGGACAAGATTGCAGAAGAGGCCTATGGCTTCTCCGGCGCCCAGCTTGAGAGCGTGATGAACGAAGCAGCGATCTACATGATGCGTGAGAACCTGACAGAAGTGGAGCAACGGCATCTGTCAATGGCGATCGACAAGGTGATGATGGGCGAGAAGACAGACCGTGAGACGAACCACGAAGAGAAGAAACGGGTGGCGATCCACGAACTGGGACATGCAATTATGGCTGAGATGCTTCGTCCGGGAAGTGTCAGCCAGGTAACGCTTACGCCGCGTGGGCAAGCCCTAGGTTATGTACGGCATAATCCTCAGACCGAACAGTACCTGTACACTAAGGACTACTTGGAGAACCAGATTATGATTGCCCTGGGCGGAGCGGTAGCAGAAGAAATGTACTACGGCGGAAGAAGCACCGGATCACGCGGAGACTTCGACCAGGCGCTCAATATTGTTGAGACGATGATGAAATCAGGACTGACGTCCCTAGGGATTGCCAATCTGCAAATGGTTACCACAGAAGAGTTAATGAAGGAAAACAGTAAAATACTGGATGAATTAATGGTGCGTACTCATGAGCTTCTCGGGAAGCAGCGAAATGTGTTTGATTACTCCCTTGACATTTTAATGAAAGAAGAAGTTCTCTCCGGAGAGCAATTTCGTTGTCAATTTCGTGACAGCGTCCTTTTACCGGCATAATTCTTTATGCCGGTTATTTTTTTTTACTTTTCAGACATGCTAAGATATTATTATATGTCGGGCTACATATTTTTTACGACAGACAAGGTACAATACAAAAGTATAGATACCTGAAAGGATGGAGACTTTTACATGAATTTTAAAAAAATCGGTGTCATCGGTGGTGGCACAATGGGTCAAGGGATTGCTGAAATGCTGGCAGCCAAGGGCCTGGATGTTATGCTTGTGGAGAAAACCGCAGAAAGACTGGACTATTCTTATGCAATGATCGAGACGAGTCTCGACAAACAGCTGGAGAAATGGGCAATTACCCAAGCTGAAAAGAAGCTGATTCTCAGCCGTATTGAAAAAGTAACGCATTTCGCTGAACTCAGCTCCTGTGATATGGTCATTGAGACCATTACTGAGGACCTGGACGCCAAGCAAAAGGTATTCAATCAGCTCGATCAGGTGTGTCCGAGCCACATTATTCTGGCCAGCAACACGTCTACACTCAGCTTGACTGAGCTTGCCAGCTCTACAATGTACCCGGAACGCGTCATCGGCATGCATTTCATACATCCTGTAGCTAAGGTAGATCTCGTTGAGATTGTGCGCGGACTGAAAACCTCTGACAGCACTTTTGAAGATACCAAAGCTTTTGTTGATGAAATTGTTGAGAAAAAAGGCGTTATGATTTACGAATCCCCAGGGTTTGTATCTTCACGCCTCATTTGCCTGTTCATTAACGAAGCTATGCATGTCCTGCAGGAAGGTGTCGCTTCCCCAGAGGATATTGACGATGCTATGCGTATTGGCTATCAGTTCCAGCACGGGCCGCTTGAAATGGCTGACCGTTTCGGTCTGGATTCCGTTCTGGCCGCTCTGGAGAATATGTTCCGTGAGTACGGTGAACTGAAATACCGTCCATCCACTATTCTTAAGAAAATGGTGCGTGCAGGACAACTGGGCATGAAATCGGGCGAAGGCTTCTTCAAGTACGACAAGGATGGTGACCGTGTATGAATATTCTAGTTATTAACTCAGGCAGTTCTTCTTTGAAATACCAGCTGTACAATATGACGGATGAATCTGTACTTGCCAAAGGTCTGGTAGAACGCATCGGGATGGACTCCTCCATTCTGAACCACAAGCCAACAGGCAAACAGGAAGTAACAGAAGTCAGTGAAATTCTTGAGCACAATACAGCGATCCGTAAAGTGCTTGCTTGTCTGACGGACAAAGAGCACGGGGTTATTTCTTCGATCGATGAGATCAACGCAGTTGGACACCGTGTAGTTCACGGGGGCGAATTCTTCAAGGCTTCCGCGCTGGTGGATGCCGATGCCAAAACCAAGATCCGTCAATTGTTCGACCTTGCACCGCTGCACAATCCGGCAGCAATGATGGGGATTACGGCTACCGAAGTGAATATGCCCGGTGTGCCGCAGGCGGTTGTTTTTGATACTGCTTTCCATCAGACCATGCCTGAGAAAGCTTATATGTATGCCATTCCTAGAGTGCTGTACAATAAATACAAGGTTCGCCGCTACGGCGCACACGGTACCTCCCATGATTTCGTGAGCAAGGCTGCGGCTGAATACCTGGAGCGTCCGCTTGAAGACCTTAAGATCATTACTTGCCACATCGGTAACGGTGCGAGCGTGACTGCCGTTGACGGCGGACTGTCGATTGATACTTCAATGGGGATGACACCGCTTGAAGGTCTCATGATGGGTACCCGCAGCGGCGACCTTGACCCGGCAATCGTTCCTTATGTAATGAACAAGGAAGAACTGTCCGTGGGCGAAGTGAATTCGATGCTGAACAAGCACAGCGGACTTTTGGCTATTTCTGGCATCAGCAGTGACATGCGTGATATTATTGATGGTGCGGAAAAAGGCGAGCCGAACTCTACGCTTGCTTTTGATATGTATGAGTACCGTCTGCGGAAGTATATCGGTTCTTACGCGGCAGCGATGAACGGAGTAGATGTGATCGTATTTACTGCCGGTGTCGGCGAGAATGCCGCCGTGCTGCGTGCCAAAGTGCTGAATAACCTTACGTTCCTTGGAATTGAACTGGATGCTGAAGCTAACAAGGTCCGCTCCGGTGATCCGCGCCGTATCTCTACGGTAGAGTCCAAGGTGCAGGTGCTCGTGGTTCCGACAAACGAAGAGCTTGTCATTGCACGCGATACTTATCGTATTGTGCAAGGAATTAACGGCTAAACAGAGGAGAGATCAGTTGGGATGGCTAACAAGAGTGTAATCAAGAACGTGAATGAGCATGTTGGGGAAACTGTTGTGATCGGCTGTTGGGTGAACAATAAGCGCTCCAGCGGTAAAATTCAGTTCCTGCAGCTTCGGGATGGTACAGGCTATATCCAGGGCGTTGTGGTGAAATCGGAAGTGCCGGAGCAGGTCTGGGACGATGCCAAGAGCCTCACCCAGGAAAGCTCATTGTATGTGACCGGAATCATCCGTGAGGAGCCCCGTAGTCAATCTGGATTTGAGATGACTGTAACGGGTATAGAAGTATTGCATCTTACAGAGAATTATCCAATTACCCCGAAGGAGCATGGCGTCGATTTCCTGATGGATCACCGTCATCTCTGGCTTCGTTCCGCGAAGCAGCGGGCAGTGCTCGTGATTCGTGCGGAGATTATCCGGGCGATTCAGCAATTTTTCAACCAGAACGGGTTCACGAAGGTGGATCCGCCGATCCTGACGCCAACGTCGGCAGAAGGTACAACGAACTTGTTCCACACCAAATATTTTGATGAAGACGCCTATCTTACGCAGAGCGGACAGTTATACATGGAAGCTGCGGCGATGGCACTTGGCCGTGTGTATTCCTTCGGTCCGACTTTCCGTGCAGAGAAATCCAAAACCCGCCGTCATTTGATCGAGTTCTGGATGATTGAGCCGGAAATGGCATTCACGGATCACGAAGAAAGCTTGAAGGTTCAAGAAGAATTTATCAGCTTTATCGTACAGTCCGTGCTAACTAACTGCCGTGCGGAGCTGGAAGCGGTTGGCCGCGATGTGTCCAAGCTGGAAAATATCAAAGCTCCGTTCCCGCGTATCACCTATGATGATGCAATAAAATTCCTGAATGATAATGGACATGAGATTGCCTGGGGCGATGACTTCGGGGCGCCGCACGAAACGGCGATTGCGGAAGCCAACGATAAACCGGTGTTCATTACGCATTATCCGGCCTCCTTCAAGGCATTCTATATGAAGCCGGATCCTGAACGTCCAGAGGTTGTCCTCTGCGCAGATATGATTGCACCTGAAGGCTATGGGGAGATTATCGGCGGATCACAGCGTATCGACGATCCGGCTTTGATGGAGGAGCGCTTCAAGGAACATAATCTTTCAATGGATACTTACAAATGGTACATGGATCTGCGCACCTATGGTTCTGTGCCACACTCCGGTTTTGGCCTTGGCCTTGAACGGACGGTAGCCTGGATTTGCGGTCTGGACCATGTACGGGAAACGATTCCGTTCCCTCGTACATTGTACCGTCTATACCCATAGGCAATCAAAGGGGGCTGCGCATGGAAGGCAAAGGATGGAGTACCTGGGGCGAAGGCGTGTCTTTTGGCCTCCAAAACGGGATGGCCGTCATTCCTTACGCACTCTTGAAGTATTACCGGAAGCTGAACCTGACCGGCAGTGAAGCGATGCTGCTTATTCATTTGCTGTCTTTCCGCCAGGTGGAGGGGATTGAATTTCCTTCCCTGGAGGAGCTTCAGACAGTAACCGGACGCAGTATATCAGCAATAGCGGGAGAACTGCAAAAGCTTATGAAGGAAGGCTTCATCAGCATTGATGAGGACAACGACGAGCTGAGAGATATCCACTATGAACGCTATAACTTCTCAGGCTTGTATGATAAGCTAGGTGCGTTTCTGTCGGTACTTGCTCAAGAATCCGTAAAGGAGAGAAGCAAACCTGTAAGCAGCGCACCCAGTCTTCGGGCGTCTGCACATCATACAGGGACTGCTGCTCCGGATGGAGGCTACGGGAGTCCGGCTACTCCTGCGGGCAGGGATGCGGAGGAGAGCCGCAGTCTGTTCACAATTTTTGAGAAGGAATTTGGCCGTCCGCTTTCCCCGATGGAATGTGAAACCATTTCCGGCTGGGTAGATCAGGATAAGTACCCGGAGGAATTGATTCTTCTCGCTCTGAAAGAGTCTGTATTCGCCGGAAAAGTTCATTTCCGCTATATTGACCGTATACTGCTGGAATGGGCCCGCAACCGGGTAAAGAATGCCCAGGATGTTAAGGCCTACTCCCAGAAGTTCCGCAGCGGCGGCAGGTGAAAAGAGGATCAGCTGAAGTTTCTTGTCCTTAAAGGACGGGAGACGTTCAACGTCCTTCCTAACATAGAAACAACCGTACTTCAGTTGGCTGGTTAGCCATCTGAAGTACGGTTGTTTTTGTTTTGAAGACGTGAATTTATGAAAGCTCTTTTTCCAGTGCTACTCCCATTTCGCGGGAGCGCTCGGCGCAGCGGTTAACAGCGGAAATCACGGTCTCGAAGAAATCTCCCTTTTCAAGCACCTCTAGAGCAGCCTGTGTGGATCCATTGGGTGAGGTGACTTTTTTACGCAAGGCGGCTGGTTCTTCACCGGTCTGCTGCACCATCCGGGCAGCACCAAGGACAGTCTGAACGGTCAGCTCTCTGCTCTGTTCAGCCGGGAGACCTCCGCGTATTCCTGCTGCAATCATGGCCTCCATCATGTAATAAATGTACGCCGGACCACTACCCGAAATTCCAGTGAGGGTTTCCATGCGTTCTTCATCGATCACAGAAGTTAATCCAACCGCTTCAAAGATGTTGAGCGCGGTCCGGCGGCTTGGCTCATTAACTTCCTTAGAAAAGGCAATGCCGGTTGCTCCCAGTCCGATGGAGCTGGAGGTATTAGGCATGGTACGCACAATCGGCTGTGGCTTCCCAAGCAGGCCTTGCATTGTACGGATAGTCATCCCTGCGATGACGGAAATCACCAGCTGGTCAGAAGAGAGAAGAGGCCCTAAACCACGCAAAGCTTCGGCAGCATCCTTGGGCTTCATAGCGAGCACGATAACCGGAGCCGTGCGCAAATATTCATTTTTTTGTTCAGGTTCGTTACTGCCAAGCACTCCATAACGGCTGCGGAGCTCGCTAAGGCGTTCACTGCTGCTGCGGTTCAGCATCACGATATTGCCGGAATCCACCACATTACGGGTAATCATGCCGCGCACAATCGCTTCCGCCATCGAGCCAGCGCCGTAAAAAACAATGTTGTGATTAATTAATGGTATTGCAGGTTGCTGACACATGACTTAAACCCTCCTAATAGTTTTGAGGTTATACTTCGTTGGTAGTCCTATAAAAAACTAGCTTCGGCAGCATAGGTTTATCCCCGGATTTGTCCGGAGCCGTGAATTTTGTATTTGGTTGAAGTCAGTGCCGGCAGTCCCATCGGGCCGCGTGCATGCAGCTTTTGGGTGCTGATGCCAATCTCTGCCCCAAATCCGAACTCGAAGCCATCCGTGAAGCGCGTTGAGGCGTTATGATAGACAGCGGCAGCATCCACTTCTTGAAGGAAACGTTCCGCGTTACCCGCATCCGCCGTTACGATGCATTCGGAATGCCGGGTGCTGAACTCAGCGATATGCTGCAGCGCTTCATCCAGCCCGCCGACGATTTTGATATTAAGAATATAGTCATTGTACTCCGTAGCGAAATCCTCGTTGGATACCGGCAATGCCCAAGGAATCCTAGCAACCGTTTCTGGACAGCCGCGCAGCTCGACAGGGATTTCGCGGAATGCTTCCGCCACAGCAAGGAGATGCTTTGCAGCAAAATCCCGGTGAACCAGCAGCGTCTCCATGGAGTTGCACACGGAGGGACGCTGGGCCTTGGCGTTCAGACTGATCGACAAGGCCATTTCCCGATCAGCACTGGCATCCACATAAGTATGGCATATGCCTGCTCCTGTTTCAATGACGGGCACGGTGGCATTAAGCACGACATTCTGAATCAGCGCACTCCCACCGCGCGGAATGATTACATCAAGCAGTCCGTTCAGCTTCAGCATCTCATCTACCGAGGAACGGTTCGGATCTTCGATTAATTGCAGTGCTTGGCTTGGGATGGCTGTTTCGATAAGTGCACGGTGCAGCACCTCGATGATTTTACGGTTGGAAGACAGAGCAGAGGAGCCGCCGCGCAGGACTACGGCATTCCCTGTTTTTAGGCATAAACCCGCTGCATCTACCGTTACATTAGGACGTGCCTCGTAGATAATGCCAATGACACCCAGCGGTACACGGATTTTCTCAATAAACAGTCCATTTGGACGTTCGATGGTTTCCAGATTGTCACCGATTGGATCAGGCAGTTCGGCTATTTGCCGGAGTCCTTCTGCGATGCTCGTGATCCGTCCGACATCCAGTGCCAGCCGGTCAAGCATTGATTCCGGAGTACCGCCCAGCCGCCCTCGCTCCAAATCTTCGCTATTAGCAGCAATGATCGCGGGAGCTTCACGGATCAAGGCTTCGGCCATAACCAGCAAGGCCTCATTTTTTTGGCCGGTGCTCAGACTGGCTAGCACACCGGCCGTTTCTTTGGCTAATGCTGCTTTGTTTACAACCTCACTCATGTTACAACCTCCTAAAAGTTTTTTAAGTTTTACACCCTGGAATCAGGTTCGGAAAACGCTTCGAGCTGTTAACGCAAGGTAATCCATTCATCACGGTGAATAACCTCCAGCCGGTGGACTTCACCCAGCATCGGCACGATCTGACCGCTTGGCAGTCCCTGAATACTGCGGAGCTGGGTGTCGTCATAGTTCACAATTCCCCGCCCAAGCAGCTTGGCGTCAGGTCCAAGGACTTCCACAACATCCCCTGAATGAAAATTCCCTTCAATCCGTTTTACACCAACTGGCAGCAGGCTATGCCCGCCATGGAGAAGTGCTTCCACCGCACCTTCATCCACATACAGAGAACCAAGAGGAGTGGACATGAAGCCGAGCCACTGTTTCTTCACGGGTAAGGAAGAAAGGGTCGTTGCAAAGTAAGTGCCTTTTCCGTTGCCATCGGCAGCCAACTTCAAATCTCCGGGCTCGGTTGCTCTGCCTATGAAGACGGGGACTCCGCCTCGAGTGGCGATTTTGGCAGCATCGATCTTGGAACGCATGCCGCCAGTGCCGACACTGGAGCCCGCGCCTCCGGCAAAGGCATAAATCTCGGGGGTAATCTCCTCCACACGCTCATAGCGTATGGCCGCCGGATTCTTGCGGGGATCACCACTGTATAAGCCATCCATATCGGTTAACACGAGGAGATGGGAGGCTTTTAGCAGATTTGCCACCAGGGCTGATAAGGTATCGTTATCGCCGAATTTCAACTCATCTACCGAAACGGTATCATTTTCATTAAATACGGGAACAGCTCCTTGCCGCAGAAGCTCCTCTACCGTCATCACTGCGTTGTTCATTGCCCTCCGGCTGCAAAAGTCGGTTCGGGTCAGCAGAATCTGCGCAGTGGGAATGCCGTGCTCCGCAAAGGCTTCCTGATAGGCCTGCATCAGCATCACCTGGCCGACCGCAGCGGCAGCTTGCTTCTCATGCAGCAGCTTGGGCCGCGACGGATAGCCGATGCCCCGGAATCCGGCGGCTACGGCACCGGAGGTAACTAGCAGTACTTCACACCCGGCTTTGCGCAGTCCGGCAATTTCGGCAGCAAAGAAAGCTACTGCTTCACGGTTCAATCCACCCTCAGGTCCGGTGAGCGAGCTGCTGCCGATTTTGACCACGATTCGTGTTGTCAATGTGGTTCACTTCCTTCTCAAATTTACATCTATGTCACGCTGAAAACGACAAAAAGCCCCCATCCTTAGACTTAGCAAAGGACGAAAGCTTGGTTAACTTCCGCGGTACCACCTTCATTGATGAGGGTTCATCCGACTTCATTCTCATAACGGGAGTTTCCGTCCTGCAAGGGCAGGCCGCTCGGGGGTAGGATTCGGAAAGGACAACCGCGGTAAATTCTCCCAGCCTGCCGGAATTTACTCTCTGATCACGGATAATCGCCTATTCGTACTGGTCCCGTCTGCACGTTTCACTATTTGTCATTTAGAATAACACGCAAATGTCGGGTTTGCAAAGTGCGCGAGCGTAATATTTTTTACCAGTGAAGACATTAACAAGGTTGACGAAAGCACAGCCCATTGGACGGATGATCAGAACCGCCTCATGAATTAGCATAATTTGAGTATATAGACTGTGGACGAGCCTTCCCGGCTCATTTATGAGGCCGGAAGGCTCTTTTCATAAGAATGCATACGCTGATTGCTGGTTGGCTACTCATCGGAAAGATCTTTGACGGTTGTTTTGAAGGTCTCTATAAAGGCTTCTGCTGCTTTGGATAAATAGCGTCCGCGCCGGTAGGCAACCACCAATGTACGGCTGGGTACCGGCTCGGCCAGGGGTAAATAGACGGGAACGAACTCACTGCGTGGTGCCCTGGCGATAAAATGGGGGACGAGCGTTACTCCCATTCCGGTAGCGACGAGTGATTGAACGGTCTCCATATTATTACTCTCAAATACGATACGCGGCTCAAATCCGGCTCCCCGGCATAATTCGACAGTCATTTTACGAAAGCCCTGGCCTTCTTTTAGAACAATGAATGGCTCATCCTTAAGCTCCTCCAGAGAGGTGCGAATCCCAGCTGCACTCCTTGAAGCGAACGGGTGCTCTGGCGGGACGGCCAGATCGATCCGCTCTTCACCCAGCACTTCGTAAGCGAGTGTCGGGATCTCCAGAGGCAAGGAAAGCAGGCTTAAGTCCGTTTGACCGCTGGCCGTGAGTTTTTCCAGATTCATGGAGGAGTCTTCGAGCAGCGTGATTTCAACCTCGGCGAATTTCCTTTTGAACACAGGCAGCACATGCGGCAGCAAATGCGCACCGGTGATGGGCATGCTCCCTACAACTACATGTCCGGTCCGCAACTGGGAGATATCCGACATCTCCTGCCGTAATAGCTCTACAGCATCAATAATCGTCTGCGCCTGCTCCACAAATTTCTCCCCGGCATGAGTAAGTTCCACTGAGCTGGTATTCCGCTGAAAAAGAAGAACGCCCAGCTCCTTCTCCAGCTTCGAAAGCTGCTGGCTGAGTGAAGGCTGAGCGATATGCAGCTTGTCTGCAGCACGGGAAAAGTTACGTTCTGCTGCTATCTGTAATGCATATTGCAGCTGTCTGAGTTCCATAAACAGATTCCACACCTTTAAATAGATTGTTACTTATAAGTATAACCTATAAATATTGTTATTAATATAAGTGGTATTGCCAAAAAGGATTACCGGAAGTAGGATAGCCGATGCTCAACCCCAATGGTATCCATTAGCCTGCAACTGCAATTCCAGAGAAGCATCTAGCTCCCAAAGTGACACCATAATTTGTAGTCACGCTTATGATATATCGGATTTGACCTGCGAGCACATCGGCAGAGGGAGGGAAATCAACAGCTGTAATACCGGCCATCTCATACGTCAGCTCCGTCATCGATTGAGACGCTGGCTTTTGATAGACCGTAGTAAAGATAGGGATCGAATTTCGGAGGATTGTAAAAGTGGCATCAGGAACGATCGTAGGGTTGGACGAGATAGCCATAGTCAGACGGGCATAGGCATTAAGCGTCACACGCACCAAACTTACATTACCAGGGGCAATACCAGCCGTCTGCAACCCAATATCACCAAAAATATAGGGGGATGAAGAAGAAGATAGTGAAGCGCCCGGCTGATCCGTAACACTGTCCTGGGAAATCCGCATATCTAAAAACTGAATGCTCATTTGTTATTCACCAGTCCTCTCATGTAGTTGACACAGCTTATGAGAGGGGATGATAGAGTGCTTGGACAAAATTAAATAAATACGAGGGGCCATCTTGCTGCTTATAGGTCAAGCCTATGGCTTTTATAGAATATATCAGGCAAAAACCCTTTGATATACTAGGTATTGCAGGGGACCCGGCAGCAGAAAGCTTGTCCGTATAAGATGCATCAATGATGATGATGTGATGAACACGGAACCGGCTGAGGAACTGGGATTCAGTAACCGACATTACCGACGAATTTAAGTCAATGGCCATTTATAGACTGGCAGGTATGCTGGGTCTGATGATCCTACTGGAGGATTAGGGGAGAAAGAGCAGTGAAATTTGATTGATTACACTGCTCTTTCTTATCTTAATTTGTTGGTACTGGTTCTGTAGCTGCTTTTGATATTTCTCTCCATTTTGAAATTGCTTTACTGGTAGGTTCTAATAAAAAATTCAAATTATCAATTCTTTTTTGCATAATCTCCCTTCGATTCTTCTCAATTTCAAGATATGAATTTGTCCCTTTAATATCTTCAAGTGTAAATTGTCTGTACGCCGCACCACCAATTAAATCCTGTGAGTTCCTTATTCCTCTAAAAGGATAGACCTGTTGCCCCGTTTCTTCACGCATGTGAGGGATATGCAGATCCAAAAAGTAAACTTGTAATTTGTAGGTAAATCCGTTTGCATAGGTGACGGGTTGAAAAGGTCTTTCTGATTTGATTTGAAGTAATGCGTCTTTAACCTCAAATATATTCCAAATCAAAGTTTCTGTTTCTGGAGGACTTACAGTATCATTAATTTGATTTCTGAAAGCTTCACACTTTTTTTCAATTAAGTCAGAGTAATAAATCAAATTAGATTTCGCTTCACTTCTATATGTCGGAAATTCTATTGACCGTGCAATGAGTGTTTGAATAAAAACATTGACACCGTAAACCAATGCAGTCAATGCTTCAAAAGAATTTTTTTTCGCAATTGCATTTAGTAAGCCTGGAAGCAACAGATGAACACCAGCAATCAATTCGTGATCTGCCTTATTTGGATTGTAAGCATAAGTAACAAGGTATGCTTTTAAATTTGCTCCTAAGCCAACTAATTGAGCTACATCTTGATCCAAAAATGCTTGGTCAATCATTTCATGAATACTAACTTTCAAGTCCTTTATTGCATCAGCAAATTTATCCTCACCGCCTTTATCGAATAAAGTTGCTGCCAACTGTGTTGCAATTGCGGCGCCAATACCTTGGCCAAATGCAACCTCAGCCGCTTCAGCCCCCTTTTGAATAGCTGGTCCCCATTGAAAATCTTCATCTGACATAATAGTCACCCCATTTTTTAAAGGTATTTTGGCATTAATTCATGAGAAATATTAATCCAAAATATTCATGTCCGCTCCATGTCCACAGCACACATTGACTCTCCGCTCAAATCCGTAGTATGCCAGCAGCATACACTGAATATTTTGAAATCAGTGACAAGCGCCTCTATGGGCGTTACGACGGCCAAGTACCACTTGGCTCAGTACACAAGGGTGCTTCACATATAACCTATCTGCCTTGTGCAGAAAAGGACTTGACTCGCTAAGTTGAATCATGGCCTGTAATAAGCCGTATCGCTTCCGGCTACAGGAGCTTATATCCGATGTGCTCACGGATAAATGAACGCAAGAAGAGGTATGCTGGCAACCTTTAATAATGGGTTTGGTGGTGTACGGTATTCATTTTCCCAAGTGTTTGCGAATATGGGGTGTAAACTGTTCTTCTATATTTTATCCGAAGGAAGAGTGAAATGGAGATAAGGTGTCTCCGAGAGCGCCTGAGAAGGTGATTTGGGGAAAAAATCCAGTTTGCATTCATTTCTCAATAAAAGATACCGATATTTAATGATAAATAAAATCTATTGGAAGAGGATGTGGAAGCATGCGTATTAACAATTCTAGTCCTAGCGATTATTATAGTAACCAACGCAACAATCTATCAAGGAATAAAGATTTGTTTGAATCTACGCTACTCGTACAAACAAATGAAAAGAAAGAAGAAGAAAAGAAAGACAAACCGGTAGAAAAAAAAGGGCACCTGGTTACAGCAAAGGAAGGCGCTTATATTAGACAGTACATTGTTAATTCAGACGGTTCAAAGGTTCTATTGAGTGAAATAAAACAAGCTGAGAACGAGTCTACAAGTACAGAAAACAATTCGCAGCTACTTTTCAATTCTAAAAAGAATCAGAATGTTGAAGACGGAATGAGTAATAATTCAAAGGAATTAGTAAGTCTGCTAAATCAACAAGTAGGTAATATTGATCATCCGAAAAATAATTAATTGAAAATTGAGCTGGTAAGTTTATTACTAAAATGATGGGCATTCCTTAATTTTTTTCTTGGAGTGTCCTTTTTTGTGCCGTGGTGGGTTTATTGGTTGCTGTTCAATCCGAGGTGGTTTTATGAACGAGGTACCGCCGATCCGGGACATTGCTGGCATAATCCAGATATGAAATTATCTGAAGGTGAGCAGCTTTCGAAATAATATTTTCTTCTGCATGGGCATTCACAGCAGCCTACGCGTTTCTGACCTGCTGCAGCTTAAGGTGGGATCGGTCAGGGATCAGTTGCATATCAATTATGTGGCGGAAGCGGAAGGAATTCATCAATATTCCTCTATTCTTATCCAGACTTATAGGCTCCACCTATGGCTTTTATAGAAATCATATCTTGGAATTATAAACGTGGCGATGTTATATTTAGAGCATTCAAGAGAGACTCCACTTTCTCTTCCAATGAACGATTCTACTATATGAGGTGAAAACATGGGCAACAAGACAATGTTTGAAAAGATTTGGGACAATCACGTAATCCATCAGGAGGAAGGCAAGCCAAGTATCATTTACATCGATCTGCATCTGGTGCATGAAGTTACTTCCCCGCAGGCCTTTGAAGGTCTTCGTCTCAGCGGCCGCCAGGTTCGCCGTCCGGGTCTTACTTTTGCAACTATGGATCATAACGTGCCTACCAAGGACCGCTACAATATCACGGATCCTATTTCCAAGCAGCAGATTGATACCCTGTCGCAGAACTGTCGTGACTTTGGTGTAAGACTGTTCGATCTGAATGATATTGACCAAGGTGTAGTGCATGTAATGGGTCCGGAAATCGGATTGACTCATCCTGGTAAAACCATCGTCTGCGGCGATAGCCATACCTCCACACACGGGGCATTCGGCGCGTTGGCTTTCGGAATCGGTACCAGTGAAGTAGAGCATGTGCTGGCCACCCAGTGCCTGCAGCAATCGAAGGCCAAAACGATGGAAGTCCGCTTCACCGGCAGACGCAATCCCGGTGTTACTGCCAAGGATATGATCCTCGGTGTGATTGCCAAATACGGTACGGATTTTGCTACTGGCTATGTTATCGAATATACAGGCGAAGCGATTCGCGAACTGTCGATGGAAGAGCGCATGACCGTCTGCAACATGTCGATCGAAGGCGGGGCAAGAGCCGGTCTGATTGCGCCGGATGAAACTACCTTCAACTACCTGCGCGGACGCCAATACGTGCCGCAGGGTGAAGCTTATGAAGCTGCCGTTGAAACCTGGAAAGGGTTTGTCAGCGACGAAGGTGCAGAGTACGATACGATTGTTGAATTCGATGTAGAGACTTTGATTCCGCAGGTAACCTGGGGAACCAGCCCGGGTATGGGTACGGATATCAGCTCCACTGTGCCGAATCCGGCAGATTTCACAACAGAAAATGAACGCAAAGCCGCTGAAAAAGCGCTTGAGTATATGGATTTGGTGCCAGGAACACCGATTTCCGAAATCGGCATCGATTATGTCTTCATCGGATCTTGCACGAATGGACGCATTGAAGATTTGCGGGCTGCCGCTGAGGTAGCAAAGGGACATAAAGTGTCTAATCAGGTTACTGCAATAGTGGTTCCGGGATCTGGACGCGTGAAGCTTCAGGCCGAGAAGGAAGGGCTCGATAAAGTATTCACAGAAGCAGGATTCGAATGGCGGGATGCCGGCTGCAGTATGTGCCTGGCTATGAACCCGGATGTTCTGCAGCCTGGACAGCGCTGCGCATCTACCTCGAACCGTAACTTTGAAGGACGTCAGGGACGCGGCGGACGCACGCATCTGGTTTCTCCTGCTATGGCGGCTGCGGCTGCGATCAAGGGTCACTTTACTGATGTCCGTGACTGGAACTACAAGACGGAAGCCGTCAACGCATAGAACTTGAGAGAGCAGGAGGATATAATCATGGATGAATTCAAGAAATTAACCGGAATCGTTGCCCCGGTGGACCGGGTAAATGTAGATACGGATGCTATTATCCCTAAGCAATTTTTGAAACGGATCGAACGTACGGGGTTTGGACAATTTCTGTTCTACGAATGGCGTTTTGATGAAGCTGGAAATGATAATGCGGCATTTGAAATGAACAAACCCCGCTATAAAGGGGCTTCGGTTCTGATCTCCCGGGCCAATTTCGGCTGCGGCTCCTCACGTGAGCACGCACCTTGGGCGATTATGGATTACGGCTTCAGAGTCGTGATTGCACCTTCGTATGCGGATATTTTCTATAACAACTGCTTCAAAAACGGTATTCTGCCGATTAAGCTCTCGGAAGCACAGGTAGATGAGTTGTTTAAACGTACGGCAGAGCATGAAGGTTATCATTTGACGGTGGATCTGGAAAATAACCAACTTAGTGATGATTACGGCCTTAGTATTACGTTTGAGCTGGATGAGCACCGCCGCCAGTTCCTGCTGCAGGGACTGGATGATATCGGGCTTACGCTTCAACATGCGGATGAAATCGCGGCCTATGAGGAGCGCCACGCGGCTAAGCTGTTTTCTTAAGAGAAGTCAATACGAAAACTTTACAATATTTACACAAAACTTCTATTTCCGGGTGTCGGAAATAGAAGTTTTTTTGCTATAATCGATATATTCATTGCCGGAGTAGGCAACTTTTGGAGTTTTCTGTCGTCTTAATCTTATCTATGTATTTATCATTTGCCAGAAGGAGAGGAAAGGATGAGAAAAGCCGGACAACGGGTGCTATTTCTATTGCTGCTGCCACTGCTACTGCTATCATTCGCCGGCCATGATGCCGCTGCTGCCGGGAACAGCACGGGCAGAATTGTAATGGACAACAAGGAGTTAGAGCTTCCCAAGGGAATTAACCTGGAAAACGTAAATGGAAGCGTTATGATTCCTATCCGTGTGGTGGTTGAGAATTTGGGATTTGAGGTGCTGTGGGAGCAGAAGTCACATAAAGTCACCGTACAGCAGGATGGGAAAAGCGTCCAACTGGCTGTAGGCAGCAAAACAGCCGAAGCTGATGGAGTGTCTCTGCCGCTGAATGCAGCACCGAAACAAACCCGTGGCACAGTGCTGGTGCCTATCCGTTTTGTCAGCGAGCAGTTTGGCCTTAAGGTTGGATGGGACAACAGTGACAAAACGGTCTATTTGAGTGGCGGAATAACTGGCGAACCAGGCAGTTCAAGCGTTCCACAGCCGACTGCAACACCAATTCCAGCACCGACATCAATTCCAGCGCCAACACCAACATCACAAGCAAGCCCCGTCCCTACAGACGGTCAAGGGACAGGCGGAGATATTGTAACCGGAGTGATTGCACCTACACCTACCCCTATTCCGGGAAGCGCGGGTACCGTGGCTACTACGCCTCAGGTAATGGGCGCTGTATTCAGCGAGAACAGGTTAATCATCGCAGCGGCTGGGGGAGCCAAGCCTTCTGTGACCAAGATTAGCAGTCCGGACCGCATCATCATAGATTTTCCCGGCGCTGCATTTGCATCCGATTTTGTCGGGAGCTTTCCTGGTGTTTCCACCAGCGGGAGTCCACAGGGCAAGCTCGATGTAAGCGGCTATCCGCTGATTACCGATGTGAGATATGCACTATTCAGTGTAAGCCCGCCCACTGTCAGATTTGTTATACAAACCGTTGGCAGCCAGCCGTATAAAGTCAGTACGGATGACAGCACAGGGCTAGTAACCATTGATTTGAATACTGGGAGTATTGGAACCCCGACTACAGGAGGAACCGGAATCACCGGGAAGCCGATAGTCGCCCTTGACGCAGGGCATGGCGGGTCGCAATCCGGTGCCGTCAGCTTGACGGGCAAACTGGAGAAAAACTTTAACCTCGCTGTGATTCAAAAGGTAGGAGCACTGCTGAATCAGGAGGGACTGGTTACCGTTGTCTACACGCGAACCACGGACAGCACACTTGGACTGCAGGACCGTGTAGTGATTGCGGAAGCGGCAAAGGCTAATTTGTTTATTTCCGTGCACGCCAATTCTTTACCTGCTGATTATCCGAACAAAGACAAGGTCAATGGCAGTGAGACTTATTATTCACGGACGGAAAGCTTGCCTCTCGCTCAGATCATGCATAAGCATCTGGTAGCTGGAACGGGCTTTAAAGATAATGGGGTAAGAAATAAAAGTCTTCATGTTACTAGAGAAACGAGTATGCCTGCTGTATTACTGGAGGCAGGCTATCTTACCAATCCAGGTAACGAATCGGCGCTTTACAGTGATCTGTTACAGGATAATCTGGCCCGGGAAATCGTTGCCGGAATCAAGGAGTATCTCGGATTGTAGAGTGGCCGCCCCGCTAAATTGAGGTAAGGAAATGTGTTTTAGTATGGCAGATATTCGCAACTTTTATGGGCAGCCGGAGTCTAATGATTGTCGAAGGTTGTCAGTCGGATTGTCAGCATGAACGCTTTTTTAGGCGGAATACTAGATTCTTAGAGGTGAAGAATGAAGAAATTTGCTTTTATGCTGTTGCTGCTGCTCTTTGTACTGGTTCTGCCGGAGCAAGGACATGCCGCCTCCGGGACCAGCAAGATTTTTCTGGATGACAAGGAGCTCACCGCAGGACAGGACGTTTCTGTTGAGAATGTAAACAACTCTATCATGGTACCGCTTAGGATGATTGCCGAAAACCTTGGATATAAGGTGGACTGGGATCAGAAGAGCAAGACGGTTACGATTGAACAACAGGGCAAGACTATTAAGCTGATTGTGGATCAGACAGCGGCATCCGTAGATGACAAGACCATGATTCTAACAACAGCACCGCTGCTCAGGAGCGACACGACACTGGTGCCGATCCGGTTCATCGGAGAACAGTTCGGCCTTACGGTCAAATGGGATAACACAGCCAAGGTTGTAAATCTTATTACCCCGGAAATACCTGAGAGTAACAATGATTCAGGGGGAAGTACGGTAGACGGCGGGAGCGGTGTAGTCGTACCTCCGACAGATCCGACGGCCGATTTAACCATGGTTAATGGCGTCAGCTTTAGCGAGAACAGGCTGAGCATTGCAATGGATGGAAGTTCCCAGCCGAAGGTGTCCAAGGTATCCGGACCTGATCGGATCGTGATTGATTTGCCAAACGCCACATTCTCGGATGCATTCGGGACAGGCCAGGTTCTTGACCCGAATTTGAACGGCAAACTTGATGTAACTAATTATCCGGATGTATCGGGCGTTCGCTACTCGTTATACAGCACTAATCCGTATACGGTTCGTTTTGTAATTGATCTGAATCAAGCCAAAAACTATAGTGTTGATGTGTCAGGAGATACCTCCAAGCTTGTCGTTATTGATCTGAATGCACAAAGCACAAATGACACTGCGACATTGCCCGGCAATAGCGGACGTAAGCTTGTCGTGCTGGATGCAGGCCATGGAGCCAAGGATTCAGGCGCAATCGGGGTAACTGGAAAATATGAGAAGAACTTTAATCTGGCAGTGATACTGAAGGCTGCTGCGTTGCTGAAGCAGGAAAATAACATCGATGTCGTGCTAACCCGGAGTGATGATACATTCCTGGAACTCAAGGATCGGGCAGGCATGGCCAATAATCTCAAAGCGGACCTCTTTATTTCTGTACATGCCAACAGCAGTGCTTCATCAGTATCAAGTGGATCGGAAACCTATTTTCAACGGGATGCCAGCAAGGCGCTGGCGAACGTAATGCATAAGTATCTTGTCCAGGCAACCGGATTAAGTGACCGGGGTGTCCGGTATGGGAACTTTCACGTCATACGTGAAACGACTATGCCTGCCGTACTGCTAGAAGTCGGTTACCTGAGCAATAAAGGCGATGAATCCCTGTTGTTCACTGAGGATCTGCAGAATAAAGTAGCTGCAGGGATTGTCGCCGGTATTAAGGAATATCTCAAATTATAGCAGCAGTCAAGCGGCAGAGCAGGGCCGCAAAGTCAGCTTCGGCCGTAGCATCAGGTCAAAAAGGCTTTGCGGCCCTGTCTGCCCATATTCATCCAGAGGGGGTAATTGTTGATGAACAAGAAATGGACCTATGCAGGTATTTCAGCTTTGCTTTTGCTTGTGATCGCTGGATGCGGCGATAAACCTGCAGCAGCACCGGCTGATAACGCTGGACAAGATTCCACAACGGTCGTGAACGGCGCTGGCAGTACTGCTAAAAGCACCAACGGGGGCGGCGAGGACGTTATAGCCACTGCAACCGCTCAGCCGACCGCAGAACCTGCTACTCCTTCGCCTGCAGCGACAGAGCAGCCCACTGCACCCGACAAAAAGAGTCTGAACATATCCGTGTATTTCACTGATCCTCAGCAAATGGAGCTGGTCCCCGCTAAAGCTGACATAAGCTATGCAAATGATGTGGAGAAGTACAGCGAAGCTTACAAAGCCCTGCAGAGCAGCACCAACCCTGACCAGATTCCTTTATGGGGTAAAATTGAACTTAAATCGCTTAAATTTGCGGACGGCCAGATTACGATGGACATTCATAAACCGGATGAAGCCCAGCTTGGTGCTGGCGGTGAGGCTTTTGCCATTAGCGCACTGGCTGAGACCCTGTTTCAATTTAAAGAAGTGAAGAGTATAGAGGTTCTTGTAGATGGCGAAAAAGTTGAAAGTCTCATGGGCCATGTGGATCTCGAACATCCAATGACCAGAGAAAACAGCGGTTTGTAAGGAAGATGCAGGAATAATCCGGTTAACCGGAGAAATGATTTACTAGTATTTTATATGATCCACAGAGAGGGGAATAACCTATTGTCCGGGCAAAAAAGGTCAAAACGTTCTATTCATACTTATTCCAGCAAAGCGGCAACCGTAATTCTGGCCGGCACGATGGTGCTTGGCGGAGCAGCTTCCGCGTTTGCCGACACGGCTGCACCGGTGACAACCTCAGCAGTGACTAATGTAACTGCTCCGGCAGCGGCAGCAGGAATTTTTACTGACGTGAAAAGCGGCTTTTGGGCCGAAAAACATATTTATAAGTTGGCCTCTCAAGGGATTGTTGTAGGGAACAACGGTCTGTTCCGTCCGGGGGATTCCGTTACCCAGCAGGAGGCGGTGCTCATGGCACTCCGTTTCATGAAGTTGCAGGGCAATGTGAATACCGGTACCGATGTTGTGCTTCCGACAGATTTCAAAGTAACCAATTACTATAAGCCATATGTAGTCCTTGCTTTCCAGCAGGGGTTGCTGGACAAGACGGTGGAAATGGCTGCCGATAATCTGAAGACCTCCTGGGGGGAACGCAAGGCCAGCCGAGAATGGGTAGCCGAGCTTCTAATCCGGGCACTAGGCAAAAATGCGGATGCTGCTGCTGTATCCAGTCAACCGACCGGGTTTGCCGATGACGCCAAAGTTACTGCGAACAAACGGGGATACATTAAGACCGCAGTGGATCTGGGTCTAGCCAATGGTCTGGACGGTAACCGGTTTGACCCGCAAGGTGCTGTGACCCGTGCGCAGCTGGCTACTTTCTTCAGCCGTGCAGAAGCTCACAATACATTGGAATACGATAATACCGTCAAAGGCAACATCAGTGCCCTTCAGAACGGCAAGCTGACACTATACAATAACGGGAGAACAACTGTATTCGATTTGACTTACAGTACCGCCTATTTTACCAGCACTTCAGAAACTAGAATCAATTTCAGTGATATCAAGCCTTATACCAAAGTGACTGTTATCGGTGCTACCTATAATGCCGCTTATGTAGAAGTAACAGATCCAGCTCAGCAGGTTCAGACCATTGAAGGCGTATTTGCCAAAATCACACCGGGTACAATCTGGCTGGATTCTCCAACCGGATATGATCAGTACAGCTATGATGGAAGCACCTCCTTTGTGGATGTGAACGGGGCAGTAATTACCCCTGCCTCCATTACCGCTGCCAGCAAAGTTTCCCTGCTTCGGGAGACCTATAGTGGTGCAGGCAAGCTGGTTAAGGTACAGGTAACCTCGGGTATTGTGAACAAAACAGCCACCGGAACCATTCAAAGCGTCGATACTACAGCCAAGAGCATTACATTCAAAACAGCTGATGGGGCAACGGAATCCTTCAAATGGGAGGATGGCACCACCCTGTTCAGCTCTCAAAGCTCGGTGCTGCTGCCAGCCGATCTCAAGGTGGGGGCTTCGGTCAAATATTCTGTTAAGGATAATATGATCCGGTCCGTAGATGTGACTTCAGGGGTAGAACGCACCGTGCAGGGGGCGATCACTGAACTGACCAGCTCCACAGTGGTCTACAAAAAATCCGATGGCACGCGTGAAGTGAAGCTCCTTGGATCAACGCCAGCCATCGTCATTCCAGGTGTTACCACTCCTGTCATTGGTGATCTGATCGCCGACGCCTCTGCCGGAGATAATGTGCAGATCACTTTGAACAGCAGTGACCAGGTGACGAAAATTGAAGTTCTGAGCCGCCAAATTGATCAATTCACTGGTGCGACAGTGGTTGATTATAGTGTGAAAACCCAACTGCTGACGGTTATGGACAGTAGTGGCAAAGCCCATCTGGTGAAGCTCGATACCACTACAAAGCTCGCTTCAGATGGAGTGGCGAATACTTCGTTAACTAATATGGGATATGCACTGACCGAAGGCCGCAAAGTAGATGTTGTGGCTGCTGGACAGCGAGCCATTTCTGTGGAGACGAGCAGCAAATATGATGGTACACTGACCGCTGTGAGTACAACCAATAAAACAATGACGATAAAGCTTTCCAATGGACAGCTCCTGACACTGCCATATCCGCAGTCCGTGGACATCTATGGCCGCTCTAATTTAGCAATCACCGATGTGGCTCTTAACAGTGCGGTAACTGCCGTACTTGCCGGTAACCAGAACGTGGTTTCAGTTCTGCGGGTGAACTCTTCTGTCCAGTTCGAGATTATTACCCTGGATGCAGCCGCAAACAAGCTGGGAGTAAAATGGTCGGGAGTGACATCCGAATTGTACACCCTGACACTGCCAATGACAGGCGACACTGGACAAAGCATTAAGATCAGTGATTTGAAGGTTGGAGACTTTGTGAATGCCTCATTTAATGGCAGCACACCGCTCTCTCTCCAAGCGGTTAAGCTTAGTACGGGTCAGTTGACAGCTGTGAATGCTAGCACAGGAACATTAACTGTGAAGGATTACAAAGCGGGTACTCAGACCATCACGGCGACTGGTGGGGTCAAGATTATCCGTGACGGGTCTACTGCAACTACGCTCGGCTCACTTACTACTGCAGATCGTGTGGAAGTGCGCAAGGACTCCGATGGGTCCACTATTATTCGTGTATTGAGCCAGCAGTCACATGCCTTCTCGCGATACGAGAGCGGAACGAATGAGATTTTGGTAAAACGCGCAAGTCTTGACGATAACAATTACCGCTTTGCGCTGGGTGCAAATGTATATATTCATCAAGGTGACACGACTTTATCCGTGCAATCTCTCAAAGAAAATGATAATATTATAATGTATTTCAATAATAATATTCTTGTTGAGATAGTGAAACAATAAGTGCTTGGTGATTTTCCGTGTGAAACACCGTCTTGATTCAGGCGTTTTGCCTGCATCAAGACGTTTTTTTTGAAATATACAGCTGGTGATGTGTTCGTTAATAATGTATGAACGTGTACGTTACAATACATACTTTGCTTATATTTCTTTACAATTGAGAAGTTACACTCACTGCAGGCGGTGAGAGGTAACACTCCGTGGAGGGGACACTATGAAAGTTGCAGAGGTCCGCCACATCCTGGATACCATCGGAGAGTTGTTCCCTGATGCGCATTGTGAGCTGAACCACAGCAACGCATTTGAGTTGACGATAGCCGTGCTGCTCTCAGCCCAATGTACGGACGCAACAGTGAATAAAGTAACCGAGGACCTGTTCCAAAAGTATAAAGCCCCGCTCGACTATGTTTCAGTACCCATAGAGGAACTGGAGAGCGACATCCGGCGCATCGGTTTGTACCACAACAAAGCGAAGCATATTCAAAGTCTCTGCTCAATCCTGATTGAGCGGTATGGTGGAGAGGTGCCTCAGGCACATGATTTGTTAATAACCTTGCCGGGTGTGGGGCGCAAGACTGCTAATGTGGTAGTATCCAACGCTTTTGGAGTTCCGGCCATTGCGGTGGATACGCATGTAGAGCGGGTGGCCAAAAGGCTTGCCCTTGCTGGCTGGAAAGATTCTGTGCTGGAAGTGGAGAAGAAGCTGATGAAGGCGGTGCCGCGTGACGAGTGGACACTCACGCATCACCGGCTGATCTTTTTTGGACGCTATCACTGCAAGGCACAGAATCCCAAATGTCAGGTGTGCCCGCTCTTGGATGTGTGCCGGGAGGGTAAGAAACGTATGAAAACTACTGTAATTAGGAAAGCTAAGAATCATACGGAAACAAGTAATTAAGAGTTAGAGATGAAGAAGAGGATGGGATAGAGATGAAGTGCATTTCTGTATATACCGATAATTTTGAAGCGTTCTCCGATATTTTTGAACGTGTAGTGGAAAGTCCGCTTGAGGAAAACGAAGAACAGGAAGTGGAAGGCATCACGATCAGCCACTCCGGCGATGTACCTGAGCATTACCTGGAACGTATGTCCCAAAAACCTGAAGTAGTTGTGATGAGAGATAAATCCCGTGGCCTGACCATTCTACAGCATGGCAAGGTATTTGAAATTCTGTTGCCAGTTCTGGAAACTGCTTAAGCCACTCAGCTTGATTTCATAAGCAAGAGTCACCCAAATCGGATGTGAGAAAGCCGGCCCAAGGGCCGGCTTTTTGGTATGCAAAGAAAACAACTTCTGCTGATTTTGCTCTTATTGCGGGTTCGTGTCATTCTCAACGAATTCTTTTAGCAGCGACAGTCTGTCTTCCCAATAGGTCTCGAAGAAGGCAAGCCAGTCTTTTAGTTCTGCAAGAGGCTCCGGGTGAAGTGAATACCTTGTCTCCCTGCCAATCCGTCTGGAGCTGACAAGACCAGCATCAGATAAAATATGCAGATGTTTGTTAATGGCTGTACGCGAAAGAGGGAAGTTCTCCGATATGGCCACAATCGGCATATCATTACGGGCAAGCAGCTGTAACACGCTTCTGCGGGTGGGATCGGCGATCGCTTGAAATACATCATGCTTGATTGCTGGGGCAGCCACCGCTTAAGCCTCTGTATAACGAACGAGACTTTTGTTGACAATACCTTCCCATCCACCGTCCATAATGCCGTGGATCATCGAATGAGGTTGTCCGAACTCGGTAGCCTTTGTTTCATCCCATCCCGAGTGAATCAGGGTGAACTCTGTTTGCTGATTGTCCAGCTCTTTTAATTCAAACTCCAGATGCCAGTCTTTGCCCCAATCAAAACCCAGCCGGTGAGGCGGGGTAAGTTCAGTTACTGTGCAAGGAGAATCACCAAATTGGCCTGAACGCAGGATAAACTCCTTACCCAGGACCGGTTCGAATGTATTGTCCATCCACCAGGCCGCAATCCCCTCGGAAGTGGACACAGCTGTCCATACTTTTTCAATGGGAGCTTTAAGAACTACAGTTTTGCGAATTTCGGGCAATGTCTTTTCACTGTGCATAAGTTACCTCCTGTTTTGTAACACCTTTTGGTTTCGTAATTGATTGTAACACCATAAGGTGTTGTATTTCAATAGCCATTGAGAACTTCAACAAGCTTGTAAAGAAATACCTGGATTTGTGAGATTCGTGAGGGATTATAGGGGAATTTGTAAATAGTTCTGATTTGAATTGTGGCAAACTGGTGATAAAATGTAATTATTCTATTCTTGGTAGACAAACGATACACGAAGCAGCGAAGGTGGGAGTAAACGTGGGAGCGGAACGGGCCAAAATGGAGAAAGAAATCTTGAAGAAACCGTCCTATTCTGAGCTCAGCAAGCTTATGAAACAATGGGGCGATCCGGCTGCAGAACAAATTATCTCGGATTTGGAGTTAAAAGCTGCTGCGGGTGAGCTGACCTTTGCCTTTTGCGGGCATTTCTCGGCAGGGAAATCGAGTATGATTAATCAACTGTGCGGTAGGCCTGTACTGCCTTCCGGACCGGTTCCAACCAGTGCGAATATCGTATCCATCCGCAGTGGAACCCCTCGTGTTCTGCTGTATCCGCCAACTAGAGAAGCCGGAACCCAACCGGCCCCATGGGAGACAACACCGGAACTACTGCAGGATTTTTGCCGCAGAGGGGGCGAATACGCCGCCATATCGGTATGGGAGAACGTACCGCTGCTGGGGAGTTATGGAGTTCTAATGGATACACCGGGGGTGGATTCCACCGACAACGGGCATCAGGCGGCAACACATTCCGCACTCCATTTGGCGGATGTTGTGTTTTATGTGATGGATTATAATCATGTGCAGTCCGAGAATAATCTGGCCTTTGCCAAAACACTGAGTGAATGGGGCAAACCCTTGTATCTTATCATTAATCAGATTGACAAGCACCGTGAACAGGAAATTACCATTGAAGTGTACCGGAAGCAATTAGTAAGCGCTTTCGGTCAATGGGGGATTCAGCCGGCGGGAATTCTCTTTACTTCACTCAAGGTTCAGGAGCATCCATTGAACCAGTGGAAGGATCTGTTGAATCTGATTGAGAAACTCCTGGAGCAACGGGATGAACTGCTTCAGTACAGTCTGTCCCGTTCCCTTTATCATACCGCAGATGCAGCCCTGACAGCCTACAGAGAAGGACAGCGGGAGGAACGGGAGCATCTTCTTGAGGATGCAGGAACAGCGGAGGAGCGGGATTACGTGGAGCGTGAGCTCCTCGAATGCGCGGATGAGCGGGCAAAGGCTCTGGGGCTGGCTGAAGAAGCGCGCCAGCAGCTGCGAACCCGTCTGGATGCACTGCTGGGCAACAGCAGCCTGATGCCGGCAGAGGTCCGGGAATCTGCCGGGGCCTATGCCGAAAGCGTCAGTCCCGGCTTCCGCAAGGGACTGCTCTTCACGGCTGCGAAACGGGAGAAGGAACAACAGAAACGGCTGGCCGCCTGGCATGTGCTGCAGGGACGGGAGATTGCCGCCCAGCTGGAATGGCATCTGCTCCAGCTGGTGCGGCAGTGGGGAGAAGACCTCGGAGTCTGGGACGAGGCGGCGGAGACGGCACTTAAGCAGGCGTTCCCGGCGTTCAGCCCCGGGGTGCTGGCGGCTGCCGTCAAGCCGGGAACCGGCTTCAGCGGCGAAGCGCTGCTCAATTTCTGCCGCGCACTTGCGGCTGAAATGAAAAGCCAGTTCCGCCGCGCTGCGCTAGGCGTCGGCGATGAGCTGCTGGCGAAGCTGCCGCCGCTCCTGGACGAGCGGCTCGCGGATGTGTCGCGCCGCGAGGCAGCCCTGCAGCGGCAGGCGCGCGCACTCAGCGCGCTGGCCGCCCTTGACCTCGCGGCGGACGCCCGCGCGGCAGAGCTCGCGGCGCTGCTGCCGCAGCGCCGCACCCTCACCCCCGGCACGCTGCCGGAGGTGAGGGTTACCCCGCAGGCGGGCGCGCCCGGCGCCGCGCCGCGGGAGACCCGGCCGCCGCAGGGCGCAGCGGCTGGAAGCCCCGCCGCAGGGCTTGCGGCGGGTACGGCATCGCCGGCGGGCGGACGCCGCCGGCTCGGGAAGGCTGCAGCGGTGCTGGACGCTGCGGCGGAGCTGCTGCGCAGCGAGCCGGCCATGGCATCGGCAGCGCGCAGCCTGACGGCGCGGGCGGCGGATCTCGCCGGCGGCCGGTTCACCCTGGCGCTGTTCGGAGCGTTCAGCGCCGGCAAGTCCTCCTTCGCCAATGCTTTACTGGGCGAAGATGTGCTGCCTGTGTCTCCGCATCCCGCCACAGCGGCGGTGAACCGCATTTTGGCGCCGGAAGGGGACTTCCGTCACGCCAGCGCGGTGGTCACCATGAAGAGCATGGAGGATTTCTGGGAGGATATCCTCCATTCCTTCAGTGTGCTGCAGCTTGACGCGCCGCAGCCGGAGAACTGGACTACGAGCGCTGGGAATCTCCAGGTGAGCGGGCTCCATCCTTCTGCACTGCCGCATGCCGGATTTCTGCGGGCGGCAGCGGCGGGCTGGCAGGAAGCAGAACCCTTGCTTGGAACCGTACGCACGGTCGATCTGCAGGAATACCGCCAGCTGGTCGCCGAAGAGACACGGGCCTGCTTCATTCAGGGAATAGATCTCTATTACGACTGTCCCCTGACAGCCGGCGGTATCGTACTGGTCGATACCCCTGGGGCGGATTCACTGCATGCGCGTCATACCGGAGTAACCTTTGGTTACATGAAGAATGCCGATGCGATATGTTTTGTGACCTATTACAATCATGCGTTCTCCAAGGCGGACAGGGGCCTGCTGGCCCAGCTGGGCCGGATCAAAGACAGCTTTGCGCTGGATAAAATGTTCTTCATCATCAATGCCTCTGATCTGGCCTCGGATGAAGAAGAGCTACAGGAGGTTCAGCAGCATGTTGCGCAGAATCTGCGCGCCGGCGGTCTGAATGCACCACAGATGTATTCCCTCTCGAGCCTGCTTGCACTAGAAGGGAAAACGGCAAATAACCGGGAGATCTATGAAGCTTCCCGGTTCAGCAGCTTCGAGCAGGCACTTGCACATTTCGCGGGCGGGGAACTGCCAAAGCTGTCACTGGCAGGGGCCAGAGACAGCCTCGGCACCATCCGGCGCCGGACGGAAGAGTGGCAGGAAAAGGCACGTCAGGCGGCGGGGCAGCGTGAAGTGCAAATGAGGGAACTGCAGGAGCAGCGGAGTCAGGCAGAGCGGCGGTTGGGTCTATTGGCCGCCGAGGAGCGGCCGCGCCGGGATTTGCGCAGGGAAGGTGAGGAATTGCTGTATCATGTCCGCCAGCGGATCTCTTTCTCCTTTGGGCGTTTCTTTCAGGAATCGTTCCATCCCTCTCTGCTCCGTGAAGACGGCGGTCATCTCAAAGACATCTTTACAGCTTGTGGAAGAGAACTGGAACGGACGACTCAGCGAGAGCTGGAGCAGGAGCTGTGGGCCACCACGCTCCGGTTGGAGGCTGCCGGGCGCCGTCTGGTGCACTCAGCGGCAGCAGCTGCCGCTGAAGAGCTATCCATACCTCCGGAAGAGCTACACTTTCTTCAGAATGATAGGGAGTCTTGGTCTGCTCCGGCCAAGCTGGAAGTCAGGCTGGAGCCGCTCGACTGGACGGCACTGTGGAGCCGCTTCAAATCCCCCCGCCACTTCTTCGAAGGGACCGGCCGCAATGAGGTTAGAGCAGGGGCCGAGCCTGGGATGAAGGAATCCGTGGCAGGGGCTGTTGAAGAACAGGAAAGCTTTTTGCTGGATTTCTATGCAGAACGTATGGATGCCGCTTTGTCCCAGGTAGTGAAGGAGCTGAGTGAGAATCTGTCCGAGCGGGAAGCAGCGATCACAGAGCTCCTGAGAGGGGGTGATTCTGCAGAGCACTGGAGTCTTCTCAGCAGTGAATTGCTGGAACTTGAACAAGCTTTAGGCGATATCGTGGACAACGATCTGTGAAGTTTGTAGGAAAATGTCGAAGAACACTTGCATTCTGACGGATGATGGAAGAAAATAAAGGAGCCTGAAAATTTACAGTTTGCATTGCGTCGTTTACAGAAACATAGAACGCAGCAATCAAATTGGCGAAAGAGGTTGGAATCGACAATGTGGGGAGCTCCTTTTTCAGCCCAGAGCCGTAAGCTGCTGCTCCTGGGCAGCGGGGAATTGGGCAAGGAAGTCATTATCGAAGCTCAGCGCCTTGGCGTAGAGACCGTAGCTGTGGATCGTTATGAAGATGCACCGGCGATGGGGGTGGCCCATCGTTCCCATGTTATTGATATGCTTGACGCGGAAGCACTAAAAAAACTGATTCGTGAAGAAAAGCCGGATCTGATTGTTCCGGAGATCGAAGCCATTGCCACACATGCACTGCAGGAGCTGGAACAAGAAGGATTCTTTGTAGTTCCTACAGCACGTGCAGCGCGGCTGACAATGGACCGGGAAGGCATTCGCCGTCTGGCCGCCGAGGAACTGGGCCTGCCAACTGCAGCCTACCGTTTCGCGGATAGTCTGGACGAGCTGCGTCAGGCCGTAGAGATCCTGGGCACCCCGTGTGTGATTAAGCCGATCATGAGTTCGTCCGGCAAAGGACAAAGCGTATGCAAGAAGCCTGAGGATGCCGAGCATTGCTGGAATACGGCACTGGAAGGTGCACGTGCCAAAGGAACCCGGGTTATTGTAGAAGCCTTCGTGACCTTCGAGAGTGAGATCACACTCTTAACTGTACGTTCGGTCAGCGGTACGCTATTCTGCCCTCCGATCGGCCATATTCAGAAGGACGGCGACTATGTGGAGTCCTGGCAGCCTCATCAGATGAATGCAGCCGAGTGGGCTGAGGCTCAAGAAATCGCCCGCGCAGTTACAGACCAGCTTGGCGGGTATGGGATTTTTGGCGTGGAGCTGTTTCTTACGGATCATGGTGTATTATTCAGCGAAGTCTCACCGAGACCGCATGATACAGGCATGGTTACTATGATTACACAGGATTTATCGGAATTTGCTCTGCATGTCAGAGCCATTCTTGGATTTCCGCTCGACTCGGTGCAATTGCTGTCACCGGGCGCATCAGCAACATTGAAGGCAGAAACAGCCGGACAAGCTTTTAGGGTAACCGGTATTGGCGAAGCGCTGGCGCTTCCCCGTACACAGGTCCGTGTGTTCGGCAAACCGGAGATCCGCCCTGGACGGCGGATGGCCGTAGCGTTAAGTGCAGCGGAAGATGTGGAAATCGCGCGGACGACAGCCAAGCAGGCGGCGTCTATGCTAAAAGTGGAGGTAATTGAGGATGAACAGTAGTACTCAGGAGCAGGTACTGCAAATTCGCAAATGCGGCTTGAATGATCTGGAGAGAGTGACAGCCCTTCTGCGGGAATTCGGCTATCCGACAACGCTTAGCGTGATGAAAGAAAGAATGGAAGACATGGAGAATGATCCGTTCCACTGCACTCTCGTTGCAGAACTGGATAATGAAGTTGTGGGAATGGTTGGACTACGGAAGGTAAGATCCTATTACAAGCATGCAGACTGTATTATGGAGATTACCGCACTGATCGTAGCAGAGGAGCTTAGGGGCAACGGACTTGGCAAAAGACTGGTGGCCTCAGCAGAAGACTGGGCACGCCAGCAGGGATGCTGCCAGCTTTTCCTGAGAAGCGGTAATCGGGTGGAACGTGCGCCGGCACATGCTTTCTACCGTCATATCGGATTTGAGAAAACCACCGGCTACCGATTCAACAAATCATTGCTATAGACCATACGCACCAATCATCCCCATCCCGGTTCAAGCGGGATGGTTTTTTTTGCCCATATGTTCTATTTCTCCATACACATACGCATTCTATGTATTGCCTTCGCCAATCCACCTTCCTTAACTTAACCATAGATTGAGTCGTTCGAATCAGATAGAATGGGTGTAGAATGACCTAAACCTGATCCAAAGAGGGATGAAAAATGTATAAATTGATTCTAGCCGAAGACGAAGAAGATGTAAGAGAAGGGATTATCGCGCAAATCGACTGGGAGCACTACGGGTTTGAGGTTGTGGATCAGGCAGAGAACGGGCGGGAAGCCGCGGACTCCATTGACCGGCTGCTGCCGGACGTAGTCGTAACCGATATCCAGATGCCATTTATGAACGGGCTGCAGCTGGCGGAATGGATCCGTAGCCGTCACCCCAATACGAAGATAATTATCTTGACCGGATATGATGAATTCGAATACGCCCAGAAGGCAATCAAGCTGCAAATAGATGAATATATTTTGAAACCGTTTTCTGCACAGGAGCTGATTGACGTTCTGCTTAAGGTAAGGGTAACGATAGAGGCGGAGATTGCCGAGAAAGAGAATGTGTTTGTACTCAGCGAGCATTACCGCAAAAGTCTGCCGGTGCTCCGTGAGCAGTTTCTCTCCTCTCTGGTCTCCCGCAGGCTCCCAGCTGCAGAGATTGCTGAAAAGAGCGCTGAATACGGTATAGAATTAAGCGGTGCGCGGTTTCAGGCTTCCGTGATCCGTGTGGATTATATCCGCGAGGGCGGAGAAGAGACCGTGGCAACCAAACGGCCTGTATCGCTCAGAGATACGGGTGAACGTAATCTTCAGCTCTTTGCCGTACTGAATATTGCTGAAGAAATCTGCCAAAAGCATGGCTTCGGCAAAGTATTCATCTACCGCGATGATGTGGTGCTGCTCTCGGTCAGCGAAGACAGGGATGAAGCTGTGATTACCAGCCGAACCTATGCTATTCTCGAAGAAATTCGCCAGAATGTGCAGCGTTTTCTTAAGCTTACTGTGACAGCGGGCTCAGGTACGGCCTGCCATTCACCAGCTCTCTTGTCCCATTCTTTCAACGATGCGTTGCAGGCGCTGGATTATCGTCTGATTCTTGGAAATAATAGAGTGATCTGGATTGAAGACGTAGAATCCCGGGTTGGGCGTATGCTGGCTTATGACGAGCTGACCCAGCAGTCGCTGATCCGTACGATCAAGCTGGGTACCCTCCAGGAATTGAGAGAGGTAGTGGACGAGCTGTTTGGCGGATTGGATGCGGCACTGGTGAGCACGCAGGAATATCAGATTTTTCTGCTGGAGATCATCACCACGATACTTCGGGTAGCCAAGGAATCGGGCAGTGAGATGAGCGATTTTAACGGCTTGGGATTTTCCTCCCTGACAGAGATTCAGAAATTCAACAATATGGGTGAGGCCAGGGAATGGATTATCGGTGTGTGCAGCCGGCTCATGGATTCCATTGCCTCGGAGCGGCAGTCCAGCTACAAGCAACTAATCGACCAGGCCAAGGATTATATCCGCAGCCATTATGAGGAATCCGATATTTCTATCGGCAGAGTCTGCCAGCATTTGCACATCAGCACCGGCTACTTCAGCAGCATTTTTAAGAAAGAAATGAAGATGACCTTTGTCAGCTACCTGCTGCAGATCCGTCTGGAAGCGGCCAAAGAGCTGCTGCGTTCGACAGAGCTTAAGGCGTTTGAAATTGCCGAAAGAATCGGCTTTGCCGACCCCAACTATTTCAGCTTTTGCTTCCGCAAGAAATATGGTCAATCGCCAAAAGAGTACAAAAACAGCTCACGGGGAGGATAAGCTATGAACAAGCCGAAGGCCTATTTTTTTCCGCTTCGCCCGCAGCCGCGCAAGCGGGGCAAGCTTCGTTTGTCCTCCAAGCTGCGGAGTATCCAGCTCATTATTACGTTAACCTTTACGGCGGTCACTGTCCTTATTGCAGTGATCGTTAGTTTTATGCTGTACAACAAATTTGCTGCAACCGCCGAAAAGAATGCCAATATGAACATGCAGCAGATTATTGAGCAGGTGAATTATAACCTGGAGCTGTATGTCAAAGGGATGGGAAGTATTTTTGAAACAGCGGAGAAGCAGATTACAGCCAGTCCTTCTATTGATTCTTCCCTGCTAGGGGAGCGGATGGATACGCTGATGAGCAGCCGTGAAGATCTCGTTTCTGTAGCGGTGTTCACCCCTAAAGGTAAATATGTGGTCGGCACACCGGGCCAGAATATGCGGCTCAACACCCAGCTGCAAAGTCAAAGCTGGTTCACTTCGGCTATCAAAAGCTCTGAGATTTCCTACTCTGCTCCACATATACAGAATTTGTTCAAGGGGCGTTATACCTGGGTGGTCTCCATCAGCAAGATGATTGAATACAAAGAAAACGGGCTTACCAAAACGGGTGTTCTGCTGATCGACTTCAATTTCCGTACGATTGATCAGCTCAGCCGACAGGTAAAGTTGGGTAACAGAGGGTATGCTTACATTCTTGATCGGCAGGGCAACATTGTTTACCATCCACAGCAGCAGCTGATTTATGCCGGGCTGAAGTACGAGAATGTAGAGCCGGTGCTGGCGTATGAATACCGCAGCTATCTGGATGAATCTACCGGGGAGAAACGTTTTATCACAGTACGCACACTGGCCCAGACAGGCTGGAAGATCGTCGGTGTGGCCTATTACGATGAGATTGTGACGACCAAGCGCGACCTGAACCATTTTTTGATCTGGTTTTTGGGTTTCGTTATCCTAGGTGTAATCGTGTTATCTATCTTCTTGTCCTGGCTGATTGCCAGTCCCATCCGCAAGCTGGAACGGACGGTCAAGCTGGTTGGAGAAGGGGATCTGAACACACCGATTGACGTCAGCGGTGCTTATGAGGTTGAACAGCTGTCCCGGCGCTTTAACATGATGCTGCAGCGGATCAGGCAACTCATGGACCAGATTATCTATGAGCAGGAAACCAAGCGAAAGGGTGAGCTGGAGGTGCTGCAATCGCAGATTAACCCCCATTTTTTATATAACACACTGAATTCGGTCATCCGGCTGGCGGAAAGAGGCAAAACGGATGAAGTGGTGACGATGATCCAATCCCTGTCGAAATTTTTCCGCATCAGTCTCAGTAAAGGGAAAAATATGATTACCATGCAGGAGGAGCTGGATCATATCCGGCATTACCTGGTCATTCAGAGCTTCCGCTTCAAAAACAAATTCCGCTATGAGATTAAGGCACAGGACGAGGTTCTGACGTACCAGACGATCAAGCTGATTCTGCAGCCGATTGTGGAGAATGCCCTCTACCATGGCATTGAAATGATGCCCGATGAAGGACTGATTACTATTACTGCAGAGCTGCAGGAGGGGATGATTGTTATCCGGATCAGTGACAACGGGCTTGGCATGAATCAGGAGACACTGAAAACGATTCTGAGCGGCGGTAAAACCAGCAGCGGATCAGGTGTAGGAGTCCGGAACGTGAACGAACGGATCGGTCTTGTCTATGGACGGGAATACGGACTCACCTTTGAGAGTGAGATTGAAGAAGGGACAACAGTTACGGTCATCTTTCCTGCGGTCCGGGCCCAGGAGGGGCCAGAAGAAGGAAAGGAGGAATCCGTACAATGAGAAACTTACGCTTAGGGGTTGTTTTACTGGTGTGCTTAGTGTTGGGGTTTACGGTCACTTCCTGCCTGGGTACTTCTCCGGCATACATCAGTACAACTAAAACACACAACGTCCATATGATTGTAAAAATGAACAAAGGCGACTACTGGAACACCGTGAAGCTGGGTGCGGAGGCCGCAGCCAAGGAGTTCAATGTGAAGCTGACGTTCAAAGCGCCGGATTCGGAGAGCGACATCGACGAGCAAATCTCGATGGTAGAGGAGTCCATCAAGCAGAAGGCTGATGTAATTATACTTGCAGCCAGCAGTTATATGGGGCTCGCGCAGGTGGTGGACCAGGCCGAATATTATAAGATTCCTGTAATTTCGGTAGATGCGGAGGTAGGTTCAGCCAAGGTCAAAACCTATGTGGGCTCAAACGGCTATGAAGCCGGGCAGAAATCTGCAGAAAGGCTGATTGAGCTTTTAAATGGCTACGGGGAGATCGGCATCATCAATTTCACAAATTCCACCGGACACCAGGGCTCATCCGGATCGATTGATTATGGTGCACGGGATGCGAACGAACGGGAGATGGGTTTTCTGAACTATGCTGCCCGGTTTCCCAATATTGAGGTCGTTCAGATTTCCTATACTTCATCCAATACTAGCGACGCTGAACAACTGACCCGGGATATGCTGTTGAACCATCCTGATCTCCGGGGCATTGCCACCCTGAATGAAACGGCTTCACAGGGTGCAGGCAATGTGATTCAGGAGCTGGGCTTCAGCCAGTTGAAGATGGTCGCCTTTGACAGCTCTCCGTCCATGATGGAGCTGCTGCAGAATGGGACGGTTCAGGCCACCGTCATCCAGAATCCCTTCAGCAACGGATATTTAGCCGTCAAATATGCCGTAGAAGCCTCTGAAGGCATTGAAGTGCCTGAACGTGTGGATACCGGCACGAAGCTGATCGACCTGGAGAACATGTTATGGCCGGAGAACCAGAAGTTATTATTTCCCTTTGTCCGGTAGAAGGCTCACATCATTAGAATTTTTATAAAAATGAGTAGGATTTTATATTCGCAACCGCTTTCACGTCGGGCATAATAAGGATGTACCCGGGACATACTGGGCACAACTAAAAAGAAACATATATCAGGAGGTCAAATAATTATGAAAAAAATCACTTCCGTTTTACTAGCCAGTGCTTTGCTGGGTGCAGCTCTCGCAGGCTGCGGCGGCAACAATAATGCTAAGACTGACAATACAGGCAACGCTGCAAAAGCTACCAACAGTGCAAACTCCGGTGCTGCTGGTAAGACTCCAAAGGTCGGCGTGGCTATCTACAAATTTGACGATACGTTCATGACCGGTGTCCGCAATGCCATTGACACAGCTGCCAAAGGCATCGCTACTGTAGACATCGTAGACAGCCAAAACTCACAGCCTACACAGAACGACAAGGTGGACCTTTTCATCACAAAGAAATACGACGGCATGCTGATCAACCCGGTTGACCGCACAGCAGCAGGCGTAATTATCGATAAAGCCAAAACAGCAAATATTCCGGTAGTATTCCTGAACCGCGAACCGCTTCCAGAAGATATGAAGAAATGGGATAAAGTATACTACGTAGGCGCTAAGGCTGAAGAGTCCGGTACGATGTCCGGCCAGCTGATTGTAGACTACTGGAAGGCTCATCCAGAAGCTGATAAGAACAAAGACGGCGTGCTCCAATATGTAATGCTGAAAGGCGAACCTGGACACCAGGATGCCGAGCTGCGTACCACCTACTCCATCCAGGCCATCGAAGATGCCGGCATCAAGGTAGAGAAACTGGCTGAAGACACAGCCATGTGGGATCGTGTAAAAGGACAAGAAAAAATGGCAGCCTTCCTCGGCTCCCACGGTGACAAGATTGAAGCCGTTCTTGCCAACAACGATGATATGGCCCTCGGTGCGATTGAAGCTCTGAAAGCTGCGGGATACTTCACTGGCAACAAGTATATGCCGGTTGTAGGGGTAGATGCGACGGCTCCAGCTGTTCAAGCGCTGCAAGACGGAACCATGCTTGGTACGGTGCTGAATGATGCCAACAACCAAGGTAAAGCTGCAATCACATTGGCTGCATTGCTGGCCAAAGGTGAAACGCCTACCAAAGAAAATGTGGGCTTTAACATCACAGACAACCAATACGTATGGATTTCCTACAAAAAAATCACTAAAGATAATGTAGCTGACGCGAAATAAAGCTTAATACAAATAAAGCCGGGGAGTGGAAAACTGCTCCCCGGAATTCCTTACGGGTAGGAAGCAGAAGGGAACCGCTGTGCCTCTCATGGAAAAAGAAAAATAGCGTAGGGGGCGTAACAACATGGCAAAAACTGAATTTTTGCTGGAAATGAACAATATTACCAAAGAATTTCCCGGTGTAAAGGCGCTGGACGGCGTCAGCCTGAAGGTTAGGCCGGGTTCGGTCCATGCACTGATGGGTGAAAACGGCGCAGGCAAGTCTACACTCATGAAATGTCTGTTTGGGATCTATTCACCGGATGCCGGTGAGATTTTTCTGGATGGTGAAAAGGCTAATATCACCAACTCCAATGATGCTTTGGGTCACGGAATCTCTATGATACACCAGGAGCTGCATCCTGTGCCGTTCCGCAATGTGATGGAGAATATCTGGCTGGGGCGTTTTCCGACGAAAGGGTTCGGACCGATTCAGTTCATTGACCACAAGAAAATGTTTACTGACACTGAAAACCTTTTCAAGGATCTGGATATCGATCTGAATCCCGAAACCCTGGTAGGCAAACTGTCTGTATCCAAAATCCAATCTATCGAAATCGCGAAAGCCGTCTCTTTTCATTCACGCGTTATTGTAATGGATGAACCTACCTCCTCGCTGACCAGTGTGGAAGTGGAGCATTTGTTCCGGATTATCCGGGATCTGCAAAAAAGAGGCGTGTCCATTATTTATATATCCCATAAAATGGAGGAAATCCTCGAGATTTCTGACGAAGTGACGATCATGCGTGACGGCAAAAAAATCGGTACCTGGCCTTCAGCAGAGCTGACAACAGATCTGATTATTTCCAGAATGGTCGGCCGCGACCTCACGAACCGGTTCCCTGAACGCTCCAACGTTCCCGGTGAGGTTTTCCTGAAAGTGGAAGGGCTTACATCGCCAGAACCGAGATCGTTCAAGGATGTATCCTTTGAGCTCAGACGCGGTGAGATTCTGGGTGTCGGCGGTCTGGTCGGCGCACAGCGTACGGAGGTTATCGAGGCTCTGTTCGGACTTCGTGCAATAAAATCCGGAAGCATTTCCATTGCTGGCAAGAAGGTTAATATTCAGTCGCCGCAGGACGCCAAAAAACACGGGTTGGCACTACTTACCGAGGAACGCCGGGTAACAGGTATTTTCCCGGTGCTGTCCGTTCATGAGAATGGGGCTATTGCCAATCTGGACCGTTACCAGACGCCATATCTGCTGCTTGACGGCAAGAAGAAAAAGGTTGAAGTCGATAAGATGATTGAAAAGCTGCGTACCAAGACACCCACCACGAAAACGCAGATTATGAATTTATCGGGGGGGAATCAGCAAAAGGTGCTGCTCGCCAGATGGCTGCTTACCGAGCCTGAGGTACTGCTGCTGGATGAACCAACCCGCGGGATTGACGTCGGGGCCAAATTCGAAATCTATTCGATCATCGCCGATTTGGCGAAGCAAGGCAAAAGCATCATCATGATCTCTTCGGAAATGCCGGAACTGCTCGGAATGTCCGACCGCGTAATGGTTATGTCTGAAGGCAAGCTGACAGGAATACTAGAAGGCGAGCAGGCTACGGAAACCGAAGTTATGCGTCTCGCTGCACAGCATTAAGGGGGAAACTACTAATGAACGTTAAAAAAGCTCAATCCTTTGTCACTCAAAACGCGATCTATATCGTACTCGTACTGCTGATCATGGGTATTATCATCTATGAGCCAAGCTTTATGTCCATCAATACGCTGCGTGACGTCCTGATTCAATCCTCCACACGTGTAATTATCGCTCTGGGTGTGGCCTTTATTCTGATCACAGCCGGTACGGACTTATCCGCAGGACGTGTTGTAGGGTTCACGGCGGTTATCTCCGCTTCGATGCTGCAAATTCCGGATTATTCTCGCCGGTTCTTCCCTGATCTTCCGCAGGTGCAGGTATGGCTTCCAATCCTAATCGCTATTGTTGCCGGTCTGCTCTGTGGTCTCATTAACGGGATTATCGTCTCCAAGCTAAATGTTCCACCATTCATCGCTACACTTGGTACGATGCTGATTGTATACGGTTTGAACTCTCTGTACTTTGATATGGACCCGAACCAATCGCAGCCGATCGGCGGTCTGCGTCCTGACTTCACCAAAATAGGCTCCGGTTTTATAGGTGAAGGAAAATATTCTATTCCGTACATTGTCATCATAGCCCTTGTAGTCGCCGCCATTGTATGGGTGCTCTTCAACAAAACCAAGCTGGGCAAAAACATGTACGCTATCGGCGGCAACATGCAGGCTGCCAAGGTATCCGGGATCAACGTATCCAAGAACCTGATCTACATCTACGCTATTGCTGGTGCCCTGTACGGTCTGGCTGGTGTGCTTGAGGCTGCCAGAACAGGCGGCGCAACAAACAACTACGGTAACATGTACGAGCTTGATGCCATCGCGGCTTGCGTAGTCGGCGGCGTATCCACTACAGGCGGTATCGGTACGGTGCCGGGCGTTCTCGTCGGTGTAATAATCTTCACCCTGATCAACTACGGTCTAACCTTTATCGGCATCAGCCCTTACTACCAATTGATTATCAAAGGTCTGATCATTATTGCGGCGGTATCGTTTGATATGCGGAAATATTCGTCGAAGAAGTAAGCGAAACAACAACAATAACTACTTAAGGTGATTGGGGCGTGGCTACGGTGAGTGTTTGGGCTTTCGGCCGCTGTTAGATTTGGATTTCCTGATTTAAACCGCTGGTCGCGGTAGAAATCCAAACCTAAAGGCGGACGCATTCGCTCCTACAGCTCCAAACCTCCCCTCCGCCACTTACATCACCTTAGGTAGTTTCCCTCCCCGCTTCGCGAGGGGGAGGGGCAGTATAAAAAGCGTTTGCTGGGTATCCGGCAAACGCTTTTTTTGTAGTGCTGAGGGAGTCTATTGGAACATGATGCCAGTGAGGTGATTAAGGCGTGAAAAGCAGCATCAAGTTCCTTTCTTCACCCAATTAGCTCTGATGTAGCCAATTCTCATTCCTGCTCTTTCCATATTGTTCTGGCTTGTCGAAGTATACGCACATTGACCTACAACTAACTCGCATTTTTGTAATGCTGCTTCGTACATGCGCTTACCTAAAAATGCTGATTGCAGACCCTGTCCTCTAAACTCAGGAAGCGTGGCGGCAAAGGTCAAGGATGCAATCCCGCTATGGATATACATTACCGCAACCCCGGCAGGAATTTCATTTACGAATCCAAGGAAAATACGCCATCCGGAGCGATTGAATAATACTTTATTATTTGCTGCAACGTACTTTGAACCACTTTCCGCTAAACCGCTTCCCAAACAATGTAACTTACCATATAGTTCGAATTCGTCTTCATTTATTTCACGAATGAATATATTGGATGGATAGTCCGGATAAACCTCATTTGGAATACCATACATAGATGTATGGAACGTGTTTTGATAAAAACCTTTACTGGATAAATACTGAAGTAGCTCAGGGCTGGACTTAGAAGGGATAATTTCAAATTGGCAAGGTCTGTCACGTTCATGATAAAAATGAATAATTTCATCCACTTGGTCTATATCATCAAGTGTGATGCCTTTAACGGTATTAAAAGCCCCCCATGGCATTGTTTTAACATATATCGCCGTTGTATTACCAAATTTCTCTATCTCGGCTCCTTCAGGGTTGCCCGCTCGTTCACGTAAGGCTTCTACTCTGGAAACCATATAATCAATTTCTGATTTTTCGATCCGTTCAGCAAGCTCTCTGGTGACAACAGGGAATGGCAAGTTATATTCACTCCTTCCAAATTAATTCTTAATATCTAAGCAAACATGCCCTAGTCTATTACCTCAATCCCGATATGCGAATAAGAGGCGAAGTCGAATAAACCCCGGTCTGTCAGCTTGAGCGCAGGAATGACCGGCAGGGCCAGGAAGGATAAGGTCAGGAAAGGATTGAAGTGATCCGGTGCACCGATCTCACGAAGGGCGGCGTACAGCTGCTTCATCTCGGCATAGACCTGTTCATACCCCTGCTCGGATAAGAGTCCTGCTACCGGAAGCGGCAGGGAGGCGAGAATTTTGTCACCGGATACTACAGTCAGTCCGCCGTTCATAGCTTCGATGTGACGGATGGCGGTGAGCAGCTCCAGATCCGAGACTCCGGCGGCGATGATGTTATGCGAATCATGAGCTACGCTTGCCGCGATGGCACCTTTGGAGAACTGAAAGCCTTTTACGATACCCAGACCGATATTCCCGGTACGGTTGTGTCTTTCCACTACAGCTAATTTGAGCAGATCCTGCTGAACGGAAGGGGCGAAGCAGCCATCTCGAATCTGAACCTGTTCCTTGAGGTGACGGGTTACGATGGAATTCGGAATAATCCCGATAACATAGCAGTTGCCGGACTCTAGAGGGATGGTCAGATCACCGATATCCACATTGGCCAGGCGGCAGCTCTCGGCAATTGAACTTTGAACCTCAGCCGCTGTATTTTCTGTGAAAGCTCCTGTAACAAGCCCGCCATTGTCAACAACACATTCGCCTTGTTTAAAGACCTGTGAGATGGAGAGTGAATTCAGATCATCCAGCAGCACCAGATCCGCCCGGTATCCTGGTCCAATGGCGCCCCTGTCTTGAAGCCCGAAGCATTCCGCTGTGTTCAGCGTTGCCATCTGGATGGCTGTGATGGGATCAAGGCCTCTGCGGATGGCGAGCCGGATGTTATGGTCCACGCTGCCTTCTTCCAGCAGATCATCGATTAATTTATCGTCGGTCACGAAAAGGCAGCGTCTCGCATTCTTTGCAGTGACGGCGGGCAAAAGGGCTTCCAGATCCTTGGCGGCGGTTCCTTCACGGATCATTAGATACAGGCCCAGGTCAAGGCGTTGTTTGGCCTCCTCCGCATGGACACATTCATGATCTGTCCGGATGCCGGCTGCACGGAAGATGTTGAGGTCTTCCCGGGCAATCCCGGCAGCATGCCCGTCGATCCGTTTCCCTTGGTCAAGTGCACCGGCCAGCTTATCCAGCATCCCAGTGTCAGGCCCTGCCAGCGCGGGGAAATCCATTACTTCTGCGAGTCCCAGCACCATGGGGTCGGCATACAGCGGGCTCAGGTCAGCGGCCTCCAGCCGGGCTGCACAGCTCTCGAACTTCGTTGCCGGCACACAAGAGGGGAGCATGACGTAAATATCCACCGGCAGGTCTCTGGAGCGCTCCAGCATGTATTTAATACCCTCTACCCCGGCCACGCTGCCGATTTCGTGCGGATCGGTGACTACTGCTGTCACTCCATGCTGCAACACCACTTTGGCAAATTCCTTGGGAGTCAGCATGGAGCTCTCAATGTGTACATGCCCGTCGATCAGGCCGGGAATAATCCATTTTCCGGAGGCGTCTGCCGTCCGTTTGCCTTCATAGGAGCCGATTCCTGCAATATATCCATCCACAATGGCAATATCGCCCTCCATTAGCTCACCAGTGAATACATTGACTATGGTTCCGCCTTTGATTACAAGGTCCGCCGGGATTTGCTTGCCTGCCACCTGAATACGTCTTGTGAGCAGGGACTTCGTACTGTTACTCATAGGTTTCACTTCCTTATCTGTGTTAAGGTATGCCAAAAATCCTGATCACAAAAAAATGCACACCGGCATTTTTTTGTAATCAGGATTTTACGGTTCCTGGTAGAGACCCCCGGCCCTTATCGCCGAAGTTATACAAAAATGTTATGTCTATAGTATGCGAGGTCGCCATGAATTTCAAGATCACACCACATGTTATATAGAACCCTACCTGCTTAGGCACATAAATCCGCCCCTGCCCATATCCTGTAGGTATAAGGTTATGGTAAAGGGGAGCGAATGGATGCTGAGGATCAAATTGAATGAGCTGGGTAAAGGCTGGGACAACGGCCTCGTCCAGACTGAAGTATGGCGGTGGGACGGAATCGGCTGGAACGAGTGCATTCCCCAGCAGGATGAGGATTTTATCCGGGCAGATGACGAGCTGTTCGTAACGATCCCCGCAATAGAGGGATTGTACCGGGTGGACTATTTCCGTAAACCTCCCGAACCGCAGATTGTACTCCCAGAAGTAGAGGAGAGCGCGCTGAGGGCTGATCTGCTGCACCCTGCGCCTTTCAAGCTGAAAGAGGGCACACTGTGGGGGTACATTAATAATGAAGGCCGGACAGCCATTGAGCCCAGATACGATTATGCCGAGGATTTTCAGCCGAACGGTCTGGCTATAGTGCAGCGTAAAGACAGAAGCGGGCTGATTGACGGCACCGGAAAGGAGAAGGTAAAACCCGTCTATTCCTTTATTGCCCCCTTTTCCGAGGGCCGGGCTGTAGTCTCCGATGCGAAAGGGTATACCCTGATTGATGAAAAAGGCAAAGAGGTCACTTCCGCCCGCGCAGACTATTTGAATTCGCTGCATGAAGGACGGGCGCTTTTTTCCAGACAGAGCACCACAGGTACTTCCCGCTATGGCTACTGGGATGCTCAGGGCAAAGAGGTACTGCCTGCCGTATATGAGGATGCTGGTGATTTTATGGGTGGAACGGCACTCGTCAAAATCAAGGATGGAGAATTTGCACTGATCGATCCGCAGGGAGCAGTATTGCATTCTTATCACTATCCGTTTGTGGGGTATCCGGGGGACGGTCTGCTGGCGTTTCAGGCAGAAGAGAACGGCAAATACGGCTATCTCCGCACGGATGGAACGATTGCAATACAGCCGCAATTTACCGCTGCACTGCCTTTTTCCGGGGGAAGAGCGGTCATCAATACAGCAGCTGATTACGGTAATGCCTACGGGCTGATTGATATGAAGGGACAACAGATCATCCCGGCCACCTATTACGAGGTGCTGCAGCTTGGCGAGGATCGCGTTGCACTCGGAACCCCCCTGGATGCTGCCCGGCCTTACATCGGGTCTCGTTATGTTATCGCAGATGCGGTAACTGGAAGGATCCTCAGCAATCATCCCCTGCTCGGTGTGAACAATTATCAGAATAGCCTGGCGTCCGTATATGATGCCAAAGAGACTTATTTTATCGATAAAAGCGGCCAAAAGGCCGCCCAGCCCCCCGTTATCCCTGGTGCTGGCACTCTGTCCTTCAGCGGCAGTCTGATCCGGGCGGATGTAGATCTGCGCACGTCTTATTATGACCGCAGCGGCAAACAGGTATGGAGACAAAACAGTGTGATTCCGCTTCGGCCGCCATATTCCGTACTGGAGAAAAAATATAAGCCGAACAAAGACTATCTGGTCTATTATCCCGTGGTGGAAGGCATTGCTATTACGGATGTGTCCAGAGGAGTGAACGACAAGCTGCGCAGCCTTTCTCTGGCTGAGGGTGCAGGGACAGGCGGTGCGGCTCAGGATTTCAGCTATACCGGTGATTTTAACGTATCCTTCTTCCGTAAAAATCTCCTGGTCCTGGAGCTGAACGGGTATCGCTTCCCATTCGGAGCAGCACACGGGATGCCGACAAAAATCTATACGCATATCAATCTGCGAAACGGTAAATTTTATAGGCTCGGCGATTTGTTCAAACCGGGCAGTAAATATGTGCAGAAGCTTAGTGATATTGTCGGTAAGCAGATTGCGAATGATCCCCAGTACTCCTATGTATTTCCCAATACCTATAAGGGCATTACCGCAGACCAGCCGTTTTACGTGGATGAAGAGGCACTATATCTGTATTTTGCCCCTTATGAAATTGCGCCGTATGCTGCCGGATTTCCTACGTTCCGTATTCCTTATGCGGAGATTATGGGACTCATCTCAACCGAGGGGGAGTTCTGGCAGTCTTTTCACTAAGAGGAGCTCCCTGTCCCGGTATATAATGTAAGAAAATTTAACAAAATATACGGCTGCCGTTCCAGAAGGAGCGGTGTTGCCGTTTTTTTTCGCGGAATACAAGCCTTATACAGTCTGCCGCTAGACGGGACAAGCGGTCTGAACTCTACTAATCCCCAGAATTTAGAAGCGCACAGCAAATAGATTTGTGTTACAATGACTAAGGAACAAATTACAACTTTGTAATATTTGATTCAGCGACTCTTGGCAGAAGACCACACTACAACAAGAACAAGGAGATGGCAGAATGAAGAGCAAGACTTTAAGAGCAGTGATTGGTGGAAGTGTAGCGGCTGTTATGGCGCTTAGCATCTCTCTTCCATTACAAGCAAATGCAGCATCGGAAACTCAGACGATGACCATAAAGACCACTAACTTTGCACAATTCATGGAATATCTGAAACAATACAGCACAAACGGATTTTCGTTGGACGGTTCCACGGTAACTTTTACGAAGCTTCAGCCTGTTGTTACAAATCCGGCAGCAGCAGCTCCAACAGCTACAGCGAAGCCTGCCGCAACACCAGCGCCTGCGGTTCAGCCCGTAACGCCTGTGGCAACACCAGCACCAACGGCTAAACCCGTAGCAACAGCCAAACCTGTAGCAACAGCTGCGCCAATAGTGGCAGATACGTCCGGAACTGCTGCATTTACCCAGCAGATCGTAACATTGGTCAATAAGGAACGCGCAGCAGCTGGACTTGCGCCTGTAGCAGCACTAGCCAGCCTTAACAAGGTAGCGGCAGCCAAGGCAACAGATATGCGTTCGAACAATTACTTTTCCCACACGTCTCCAACGTATGGATCACCCTTTGACATGATGTCTTCTTTCGGCGTGACTTATCAGTATGCAGGTGAAAATATCGCTATGGGACAAAAAACACCTCAGGAAGTCATGACCGCTTGGATGAACAGCACCGGGCACCGGGCCAACATTCTTAGTGCGAATTTCAATTATATCGGCGTTGGTTTTGACAATAACTACTGGGTACAAGAGTTCATCGGCAAGTAAGCTTCAAAAGCTTCAATCCCTGCAAGGTATAACGGTTCCTCTTTCAATCCCAAGAGAAACCGCAGCTGTATCAGCATTTAACCGTTCTCCGGCGCAGCCGGGGAGCGGTTTTTTTAAGAATATTAGGATTAATATGTATTAAGGTATCAATCATGGTTATATTTCTACGCTGAAACGGGTACCGTCCTTTGAAGGGGGGTATCCGTTTCCGCTTGCATTCAGTATTTGCAAATTGAACATAGAAGAATTATGTTTATCTACATAGTTAAGAAGTTTGTAAAATGTGGAACAATACAGAATAGAACGGCACACGGAGGGATAGCTTTGAACGATTCCAAATGGACCTGGCGCGCAGTCAGCTTGATTTCCATAGCGGCTACAATCATTTTACTCGTCGGGTTTGTGTATGCGGTAAAAGATGTGCTGTACCCAAAAGGAGCAGCCACACTAACTATTCTACCGGAGCAGACCGCTGCTCCAGTCTCTGCTGCCGGAGAAACGATCAGAATAGTGGCATTAGGCGATTCACTGGCCAAAGGAACAGGCGATAATGAAGGCAGCGGGTATGTGAAGCGCACGTTAGACGGCTTGACAGCAAAAGGAAGCAAGACAAGTCTGATCGGCAATATGGGGATCAACGGTCTGACAACAGCAGGTCTGCAGAGCAAGCTGCAGCAGGAAGGCGTGAAATATGCGCTTCGCCAGTCTAACGTGATACTGGTGTCCATAGGCGGGAATGACCTTTTCAGAGGGGCTGACCTTTTGGGAAGCGGCAGTGAAGGCCAGCAGATTGCGGTACCGGATACGGAAGGTCAGAAAGCTGGAAGCATGGAGGAAGGTACAGGTGTAAGTACAGGTGCGGGTATCGCAGAAGGGAATGATAAAATATCTCCTGATTCCCTGCTGGCAGCATTGCCTGAAGCGGCGAAACGGCTTAATACCATTCTCGAACGTATTTCAGAGATTAATCCTGAGGCGCAGATCTACTATCTGGGGCTCTATAATCCATTTGGAGATGTTCCTGAGCTGCTCGTGCCTGGTAATCAAGCGGTAACGGCCTGGAATAACGCAGCGATGGATATTATTAATAAGCATAGCAACATGACGCTTGTTCCCACCTTTGATTTGTTCAACCGGCATCTGGACAAGTATCTGTCGAGCGATCATTTTCACCCGAATGGCAACGGTTACCAGCGGATCAGTGAGCGGGTCATACAGGCATTGCAATAAGCCGGGACAGTTGTCAGCAGGGCAAAAAAATCAACAGAAGGGAGCTGCAAGGATGACATCAAACCCAAGAGACGGCTCCGGTACGGTAGTGCTGTCTGTCGACGGTGTCCGTAAAAAGATAGGGCGCAAATGGATTATTGATGATGTAACCTTTGATGTGCGTGAAGGTGAAATATTTGGTTTTCTCGGTCCGAATGGGGCCGGCAAAACGACGACTATCCGCATGCTGGTAGATTTGATCCGCCCCAGCGAAGGGAAAATCACCGTATGTGGCTACAACGTAAACCGTGAGCCCGAAAAAGCGCTGCAATATGTTGGTTCCATTGTAGAGAATCCAGAGGTCTACACCTATCTGACCGGATGGGAAAATCTGCAGCATTTTGCCCGGATGCAGCCGGGAGTAGGTAAAGACCGTATCGCCGAGGTAGTCGATATTGTCCGGCTGGATCAGAGGATACACGATAAGGTAAGTACGTATTCCCTTGGCATGCGCCAGCGGCTGGGTATTGCCCAGGCACTCCTTGGACGCCCCCGGCTTCTGATTCTGGACGAACCCACGAACGGGCTGGATCCCAAAGGAATCAAGGAACTGCGTGAGTTCATCCGGCGGCTGGCCGATGAAGGTCTTGCCGTATTTGTCTCCAGCCATCTGCTGAGCGAAATTCAGCTGCTCTGCGACCGGGTAGCCATTATCAGCAAAGGTCGGGTGCTCGCCGTGGGCGGAGTCGATGATCTGGTTGCCCAGAGCTCGCCATATGTGCTATGGGAGCTGGATCCGTTAAGCAGAGCAAAGAACCTCCTTGGCGGCCGCCCGGATATTTCAATACTGGAGCTGGATGAAGTGACCCTGGATGATTCCGTTATTGCCGGCATGGGGGCGAATTCCCTGATCACTGTGATGGAAGAGGATTTGATTCCGGAGATTGTAGCCGTACTTGTTACAGATGAGGTGGAAGTCCGGGCCGTGCATAAAATCAACCCTACACTGGAACAGCTATTCTTGAAGTTAACGGAAGGTGAAACTATTGACTAGCCTAATACCGCTGATCCGCAATGAGTGCCTGAAGATTATTAAAAAGAAGCGCTTCTACATTATTCTGCTTATTCTGCTTGTACTTGTGCCTATGTTTACCTATGCACAGATGCGGATTGCCGAGCGCAGCCGGGATAAGTTCAACTCGGACTGGAGGCTGGAGGTTCAGCAGCAAATCACAGATAATCAGAATTCACTCGGCAGTGACCGGATCCCTGAGGAGTGGAAATCTTACCGGAAAATATTTGTCCAGCAGCTGCAATATTATCTGGATCACGATGTGAATCCGAATGAGCCTAGCGGAGTAACCTTCACCCGTGAGTTTCTGGACAATTCGGTATCCTTGTTTATTCCGCTGCTGATTATGGCTGTAGCCTCCGATTTGGTCTCTGGAGAGCGGACCACCGGAACCATCAAAATGCTGCTGACCCGGCCGGTGAAGCGCTGGAAAGTGCTGTTCAGCAAAATGGCGGCGCTGCTGATGTTTGTCTCGCTGATCGTGCTCTCAACTTTTCTGATCAGCTATCTCGTTTCGGGTCTTGCCTTTGGGTATAAAGGATTTAATGTCCCTGTCTTTACGGGGTTTCAGCTGAATGGAGATACAGTGGATATGTCTAGCGTGCATGCGGTGCCGCAATGGAAATATTTGCTGATGCAGGGCGGATTGATCTGGTTCGTGAGTGTAGTTGTTGCGCTCCTGGCTTTTATGGTATCAGTGCTCGTGCGAAGCACAGCCGCGAGTATTGTAGTGATGATGGCGGCACTGATTGCCGGCACCATATTGACAAATATGGCTTCAGCATGGACTACGGCCAAATATTTATTTATGGTCAACCTGGGCTTGACTGGTTATTTATCCGGTTCGCCCGCCCCTATTGAGGGGATGACACTGTCCTTTTCTATGGGGGTGCTGGCCGTTTGGGGAATTCTTTCGGTGATCATTTCATTCGCCGTCTTTACGAAACGGGATATTTTGAATTAGAATGTACAAAGTGAACCAAAACGTTTGTTTGCATTTCGCAGATAGAGAAAGAAGGAGGAGCATGAATGCTCGAACAGATCGATATGTTTGCAAAAGTCTCCAAGAACGGCGATACCGCCCGGACTGGATACGATGCTGACGACATTCAGGTGCTCGAAGGTCTGGTTGCAGTACGCAAACGGCCCGGCATGTATATTGGCAGTACGAGTGCCTCGGGACTGCACCATCTGGTATGGGAAATCGTTGATAACGCCGTAGATGAGCATTTGGCCAAATTTTGCTCGAAAATTGATATTACACTCCGCAAGGACGGTTCGGTGACCGTAATCGACAATGGACGCGGAATTCCGACTGGAATGCACAAGACAGGAGTACCCACACCGCAGGTGGTATTTACGATTCTGCACGCGGGTGGCAAATTCGGAGGCTCAGGCTACAAGAAATCCGGCGGTCTGCACGGCGTGGGAGCTTCAGTAACCAATGCCTTGTCCGAGTGGCTGGAAGTAGAAATATACCGGGATGGCAAGATTCACCGGCAGCGCTTTGAATATTGGGTGGACAAAAGCGGCAAAGAACATGTCGGTGAGCCAGTGACCGGACTTGAGGTTTTGGGGAATACCAATAAGACCGGATCGAAGATCACCTTCAAGCCGGATATTCGTGTCTTTCCAAACGGTATTGCCCTGAACTATGATACGCTGGCGGAACGGGTGCAGGAGATCGCCTTTCTGAACTCCGGGCTGCGCATTAATCTGACGGATGAACGCAGTGGCCGGCAGGATGAATATTTTTATGAAGGCGGGGCCAGCCAGTTCGTACAATTCCTTAACGAGGGCAAGGACGTACTGCATGATGTAATTCATTTCAGCTCGGAAAAAGACGAAATTGAGGTTGAAGTGGCCCTGCAGTACAATGCCGGGTATACCGAAACTATTGCTTCCTTCGTTAACTCGATTCCTACCCGCAGCGGCGGCACGCATGAGACAGGCTTCAAGACAGCCTATACCCGGGTTCTGAATGATTATGCCCGCCGGACACAGCTGCTCAAGGAAAAGGATAAGAACCTCGAGGGTAACGATTTGCGCGAAGGCATGATGGCGGTTATCAGTGTCAAGATGTCCGAGGTGGAGTTCGTCGGCCAGACGAAGGATCAGCTCGGAAGCGCGTCTGCCCGCAGTGCAGTAGATTATATTGTATCCGAGAATATGGCGCGTTTTCTGGAAGAAAATCCGCAGGTGGCACAGAGCCTCCTGAAGAAGTCGATCCAGGCCTCCAAGGCGCGGGAAGCTGCGCGTAAGGCCCGCGATGAAATCCGCAGCGGCAAGAAACGCAGTGAAAGCTCGAACCTTGGCGGCAAGCTGTCGCCTGCACAGTCCAAAGATGTAACACGTACTGAACTGTTCATCGTCGAAGGCGATTCTGCAGGTGGTTCTGCCAAGCAGGGACGGGATTCCAAGATTCAGGCGATCCTGCCGCTGAAGGGCAAACCAATGAACTCGGAGAAGGCCAAGCTGCTGGATGTGCTTAAGAACGACGAATTCAAGGCGATCATTTCCACCATCGGTGCGGGAATCGGACCGGAATTTGCCGTAGAAGACAGCAATTATTCCAAGATTATTATCATGACCGATGCCGATACCGACGGTGCGCATATACAGGTGCTGCTGCTGACCTTTTTCTACCGGTATATGAAGCCGCTCATTGATGCCGGCAAAGTCTTTATCGCCCAGCCGCCGCTGTACAAGCTGACGCGCAAATCGGGCAAGCTTGAGACCGTGCGTTATGCCTGGAGCGACGAGGAGCTGGCGAACTACCTGAAGGAATTCGGCAAGAATTTCGAGCTGCAGCGCTACAAAGGACTTGGTGAAATGAACCCGGATCAGCTCTGGGAGACCACGATGAATCCGGAGTCACGCAATTTGCTCCAGGTGCAGATTGAGGATGCTGCTAAGGCGGAGCGCCGCGTATCCACTCTGATGGGAGACAAGGTCGACCCGCGCAAGCGCTGGATTGTGGAGAACGTCGATTTCACTGAGATTGAGGAATAGCAAGAGCGGCAGGATATCTACGAGGTGCTGCGATTTGCGCGGGATGGGTTATGTATAGCGGTAAGTGACGATTACTTCCGCTGTTTTTATTTTTTGGTGATCCTTTTATGCGAAGCAAAAGGGAACATTCTCTGGTTTTGTCTTTGCCAGGTTCTACAGAGTAAAGCGAAGCTTATGGGGTGGAAAGTAACGGAGGGGAAGTTTGGAACTGGAGGAGCGCTAGCGTCCGCCTTTGTCTGCAGATTTCAACCGATAACATCGGTATAAATCAAGAAATCTGCAGACAACAGCGGCCGTAAGTCCAAACATTCTCCGTAGTTACGCCGGACACCAATCAGCCCAGTTTTACCTTTGAACATTTCAGGCAATAAACCTGAAGAATTTCCAGCAGCGTAGCCGCCAGGTATCACCAATCATTAAAATGCGGACAGATTGAGGAACAGAAGGTGAGCGAATGAGCAGTTTATCAGAACAGTTTTTGCCGGCTTTTCTGGAAGAGGTCGTCGGTGACCGCTTTGGCCGGTATTCCAAATATATTATTCAGGACCGGGCGATTCCGGATGTCCGTGACGGGCTGAAGCCTGTACAGCGCCGGATTCTGTATGCCATGTACGATTCCGGTAATACCCCGGACAAGCCGTACCGCAAGTCTGCCAAAACGGTAGGGGACGTTATGGGGAATTATCATCCCCATGGTGACTCTTCCATCTACGAAGGTATGGTGCGGATGGCACAGCCCTGGAAGATGGGCCATGTGCTAATAGACGGACACGGGAACTGGGGCTCGATGGACGATGACCCGGCAGCAGCGATGCGTTATACAGAAGCGCGGCTGTCACCGATCGCGATGGAGATGATGCGCGATATCGAGAAGCGTACGGTGCTGTTCAAGGATAACTTTGACAACACGGCCAAAGAGCCAGTCGTTGTGCCCTCCCGTTATCCGAATCTGCTGGTCAATGGGACCAGCGGCATTTCAGCTGGCTTTGCGACGGAAATTCCACCGCATAATTTGCGCGAGGTAATTGACGCGTGCATCGCAGTCATGCAGAAGCCGGATATTGAACTGGAGGATATCATGACCTTTATCAAAGGCCCTGATTTTCCGACAGGCGGCACGATTATGGGCGGCGACGGCATTATGGATGCTTACCGCACCGGGAAAGGGCGCATCTATTTGCGCTCGAAGACGGAGATTGAAACGCTCCGGGGCGGGAAGCAGCAGATTGTGATTACCGAGGTACCGTTCCAGATCGTCAAATCCCGGCTGGTCACTTCAATGGAGAATATCCGGCTGGAGAAAAAGATCGAAGGCATCGCAGAAGTCCGAGATGAGAGCGGACGTGATGGCCTGCGGATCGTAGTCGAGCTGAAGAAGGAAGCGGATGCCCAGGGGATCCTAGCCTATCTGCTCAAAAAAACAGATCTTCAGATCACTTATAATTTCAACATGGTGGCTATTGTCAACAAGTCTCCGCAGCAGCTTGGTCTAAAAGCCATCCTGGAGGCTTATATTGCCCACCAGCGCGAGGTGGTTACCCATCGCACGCGGTTCGATCTGGAAAAAGCAGAAGACCGTGCCCATGTGCTGGAAGGACTGGTTAAAGCCCTGAATATTCTGGATGAGGTCATCGCCGCCATCAAGGCGTCGAAGAACCGCCAGGATGCCCAGAATAATCTGGTCTGGATGTTCGGTTTCAGCGAAAGACAGGCAGACTCCATTCTCACCTTGCAATTGTACAGACTAACCAATCTGGAGATTCATTCACTCCAGAAGGAGCTGGACGAGATGCACGCGCGTATCGCTGTGCTTCAGGGGATTCTGGACAGTGATAAGAAATTGATCGCTGTAATCCGGAAAGAGCTTATTGAAATCCGCGACAAATACGGTATAGACCGCCGCTCCCTCATTCAGGGTGAAGTCGAGGAGCTTAAGGTCAGCCTTGAAGTGCTCGTGAACGCCGAGGATGTCCTTGTTGCTCTTTCGGCTGACGGGTACATCAAGCGTACCGGTATGCCATCCTTCACACGTTCAGGCGGTGAACGGCATGCTTCGGGCGTGAAGGAAGGCGACCATATCATCAAGCTGATGGACCTCAATACCCGGGACAGCCTGCTTGTGTTCACCCGCAAAGGGCAGTATTTCCTGCTGCCGGTGCATCAGATACCGGAGTTCAAGTGGAAGGACCCCGGAACAGCGATTGTGAACGTGATAGCTCTTGCTAAAGGCGATGGAATTGTCACCATTCTCCCAGTCGGCAATATGGAGGATACTCAGGCCAGCCTGGTCTTCATCACCCGTAAGGGGCAGGTCAAGCGTACCGAGCTCAAGGAATACTCCACGAGCCGTTCAGGGGCTGTTGCGGCATGCAAAGTGGCTGATGGGGATGAGATCATCACAGTGGCCCTGAGCAGCGGTGACAAGGAGATCGTGCTGGTGACTCGTGAGGGTATGAGCATCCGTTTCCGCGAGAGCGAAGTGAACCCTATGGGCCGTGTGGCTAGTGGTGTAAGGGGAATTCAATTGCGTGAAGGAGACGAAGTGGTCTCTTGTTTCTGGGTCAGTGAAGATGAAGGCGAAATCCTGTCGGTAACCGAAATTGGCTATGCCAAACGTACCCTGCTGCTGGATTACCCGTCTCAGAGCCGTGGCGGAAAAGGGTTGCCGACCTTTGAATTCAAAGAGGGCAAGCGAGTCCGTCCGAACGGCAGCAGAATTTCAGGTGCCTTCTATTGCCGCGAACCACTTGAACTGGTGGCATTAACCCGTGATGGCTCAATGTATACCTTCTCCTCTGAATCGGCTCCGCTCGGCGAACGGCGTTCGATAGGCAAGCAGCTGGTGTCTGTTGAGAAAAAGGACGAGATTATAAGCCTTTTCCCGGCAATTAAATAGGTATAGGCTTCATAATGACTGCAAGTTATGAAGAAATAAACGGTGTCCCGAATCTCCTTGTGGAGAATAGGGACACCGTTTTATGATAGATATACCGTACGTTAATCTTAGTTCAAAGGATGCATTTCTGTATGGCTTTGGGTTATTTATTTTTCCCTTTTGCAGGAAATGGAATTTTTCTCGCGAAAATGTAGATATGGCGACCCGAAAAGATACCATCCTTATTGATCAAGTAGAAACGGCTTCGCTGTCCTTATCACGACGGTATCCGTTACAGCGAGAAATATAAGGATAATTTATTGTGTGAAACATATAAATTCTTATATTTCAAGAAAGGAAGGAATACGTGTGCACTCCACTGAATTCAGTAAGATCTGGCATAAAATATTAAAGGATTATAAGTTACATATGGACAGCAAGCTTGCCCCTACACTTACAGACGCCCAACTCACTGTACTGGAATTACTGCAGGAACGTGACGCGATGAAGCCTTCTGATCTGGCTCCGCATCTGGCGACCAGCCCTGCAGCAGTAACGATGCTACTGGACCGGATGGAGAAGCATGGTCTGATTGTCCGGGAGCGTGATGCTGCTGACCGGCGAATCGTATGGGTAAGTATTACGAAGACGGGCAAGAAAGAGACCGAACGCGGACTTCAGATCCGCAGTGATTTTTTTGCTGAGGCGCTGGACCCCATCTCTTCCCATAATCAGCAGCTCCTCCTGTATCTGATGGGGAAGATGGTGGTGACACCAACACCAACATCAACATCGGCACCAACACCGGCACCCGAGGGCTCAACCCCCTGACCAGTCAGGGTTTTAGAAAACCGAAAGCTCTTTTTCCAAAATGGTTGCTGCCCCACTTCTCCTGACCGCTACGGAACGTACAGCCTATAATTTCGCTTTAGCGTACTCTGCTAGACTAACGGGCTGTAGAACGCTTAATGCCCCTTCATCAAGCCTATTTCAGGTGATTATCCGTACATAACTCCTATGTCTTTTTTACATGATAAAAGCGGGCAATCAGCCATATAATGCCTATATCACATACAAAAAGCAGGCCTCCGTTACCGGATGGCCTGCTTTTGTGTATGCTGCGACCACAAGCTCCAGGGATGAGTCTGCGGAGGCAGAGAGATCAATTCAACTTCTTCTTTGGTGACGGGGTGGGGGAAGCCGACAAGTGCGGACCACAGAGCAATCTGCTGGCCGGGCTTGTTCACAGCGGCCCCGTATTTCTGATCACCATACAGGGGACAGCGAATACCGCTGAGCTGTACACGGATCTGGTGGGAACGTCCGGTGAGCAGGTCGATCTTCAGCAGACTGTAGCCTTCGGCACTGCCGAGCACCGTATAGTCCAGAATAGCTTCCTTGCCGCCGGGTGTCCCCTGGCGTACAATCGTCACTGTATTGGTCTTGGCATCCTTGAGCAGTGTATGGACCAGGCGGCCCTTCGCAGCTGGAGGCTTGCCGTGAACCACGGTCAGATAGACTTTATGGAAGCTGTGGGAGCGGACACTCTCGGACAACCGTGAAGCAGCTTTGGAGGTCTTGGCGAAGATCATGGCTCCTCCAACCGGACGGTCCAGCCGGTGAACCAGGCCCATATATACATTGCCCGGTTTGTTGAAGCGCTCCTTCACGTCCTCCTTGAGCAGGCTTAGCAGATCAGGATCACCTGTTGCGTCCTCCTGCACCGGAATATTGACAGGCTTCACGATGCCAAGCAGATGATTGTCTTCGAAGAGGATCTCGAACCGGGAGCTTCCGCTGCCGGATTCGTCTATCGTACCAGGTGTCATTTCTGACATGGTTTACGCCTCCCAGCGGCCCAGAATACCGCAAGGCAGGTTCATACCGGAGGCAGTAATCGGCAGGCCGATTTCACCGGAGGTCAGCTTGCCGCCGTAGCGTTTGCCCATCGTCATCGAGAGCATGTTGCGCAGTACGGTTGGAGAAATACCGGTCGTGTAGGAGTTAATTAGCATGAACAGCGGTCTGTCGCTCATAATCTCCATGCAGCTCTCCAGAAACGGATACAGGCTTGCCTCCAATTTCCACATCTCACCGCCCGGGCCTCTGCCATAAGAAGGCGGGTCCATGATGATCGCATCATATTTACTGCCGCGGCGCTGCTCGCGCTGAACGAATTTGAAGACATCGTCGGTAATGAACCGGACCGGACGTTCTGCCAGGCCGGACAGCTGTACATTTTCTTTTGCCCATTGGACCATGCCTTTGGCAGCATCCACGTGAACGACAGAAGCTCCTGCGCTGGCGGCAGCAACAGTAGCCCCGCCGGTGTAGGCAAAAAGATTGAGCACGGAAATCGGACGGCCCGCTTCAGCGATCTTGTCCATCATCCAGCGCCAGTTGGCTGCCTGTTCGGGGAATAGTCCGGTATGCTTGAAGTTGGTGGGACGCAGGTGGAAATTCAGCTTCCCGTAGCTGATTTTCCAATCGTCAGGAATAGTCTTCTTCATTTCCCACTGTCCGCCTCCGGCGGAGCTGCGGTGATAATGTCCATGCACATCGCGCCATTTCGCCGTCTCATTCGCCAGCGGCCAGATGATTTGCGGGTCCGGACGGCGCAGGATGATATCTCCCCAACGCTCCAGCTTTTCTCCGCCGCCAGTGTCGATTACTTCGTAGTCCTTCCAATCACTTGCTATATACATGATTAATCCATCCTTCAAAAAGTCATTTAGCCTTTATTGTACAACATTTTGCCTTGCAGCTACAATCTAAATGGTTGCAAAGCTGCGACTATTCTTATTTTGCCCCAATACTCATTTATGTATAATAATTCCAATAATTGAAGAGATCAGGGAGGACGATATCGCAGATAAAAAAATTCGCAGCGGAATATAGATAGCTGTCATTCTGGCGCTACTGGCAATGATTGTGTATGATCAAAGAATTAAATGAATGGAGGCGGAATCGGATGTTTGACCTTTCCCAGCTGTATTATCCGATTACGGCAAAACCTGCCGGAGCCGGTGAGGTAATGCCCTGCAAGGCATTGCGGTCATATATCCGCTGCTTCTGGGGAACTGCAGCCCTGCCAGAGACAAGTGGACTCTTACCAAAGACCGCCCTAATTGGCGAGTCAATTTCTTTATCTCCGGAGCCGGAAGTGATTATCCCGGATACGTGCATGGATATTATTTGGGAATGGGATGAGCGTACGGGAGAATCTGAAGGCTTTTTTTGCGGGATCAATGATGCGCCGTTTGAAGTGGGACAAGCCACGGAGTCAACCGGCAGAGTGTATTTCGCTATCCGTTTTCATTTCTGGGCCGTGCATTTGTTCGCGGATGATCACCTCAGGGATGTTCTTAATGTTCATGTTCCGGTGGAGCAATATTTCGCTTCTTTTCGCAGAGAACTGGGTTACAGGCTGGGCGCTTCCCTTACCTACGCAGAACGTATCACTGTGGCGGAAGAGTATCTGTTTAAGCGTCTGGAACGGACCGTGCATAGCCGGGATAGCTTGCTGAACGCCGTCTACAGTATTCTTAAGCAGAGAGGTGTCGTTGATGCCAGAGCGCTTGAGAGCACTGCTGGGGTAAGCAGCCGTCAACTGGAGAGGCTTTTCCGCGAATACATCGGCCTTTCTCCGAAAAAGACAGCAGATCTGGTCCGCTTTCAAAATGTATGGCTTGATTTATATCGTTCACCTCCGCCAGCAAGGGCGATGCAGGATATGGTATACGATTACCGTTACAGCCACCAGTCGCATATGATCAACAGCTTCAAGAAGTTTGCCGGCAGAACGCCGCTGGAGGCTTTGGCTTATGCGCGGAGGTAGATGTCGTTTTTTTGCAATACAAAAATGGCAGCAGCGGGTACACTGTTGTCAGCGGGCCAATGTGCAGCTGGATAATAATCTTAAAGGAGTGCGAACCGATGATTTCTTCTTTTGAAGGCATTAACCTGTATACCAAGGATACGGCCGCTTTGGCCAAATTTTATGCTGAACTGCTGGGGGTTCCGGTTCCTTTTGAGGGATTTGGCAATTATGACGGCGCGAAGATCGGTTTTGACCGGGGTCTGCCAGGGCTGATTATCTGGGATGAGAACAAATGGGGCAAGCACACCACTGGAGTTGTTAATCTGGTGTTCTCCTGCAGTAGTCTGGACGAGACCTATGAGCAGCTGAAAGCCCGGGGTCTGGATTGTCAGCCGCCGGCCACCATGGAGTATGGGGGAAAAGAAATGAACTTCCGTGATCCGGACGGCAACGGGATTACCCTGCTGGAAGGCGCTTATTGCGCATGACGTACCACTTGTGAAAAGCATATGATCGAAGCGTTGAACGCGGGCTCTATCCGGTAAGGGAACCGGAGGGCCTTTTTTTTGCGTGCTTAATATTGACAATGAGAATCATTATCAAATAGAATGAAGGAAGTAATACTTGGTTTGAATTTTAACTTGTAATAATCGTATAACATTGTGTTTACTTTGGGAGGAAACCATACATGGCTAAGGTGCTTGTAGCATATGCCAGTTTGACTGGCAACACGGAAGAAATAGCTGAACTGATTGTGGAGGGGATACGCCAGGCCGGAGGTGAGGCTGTTCTGAAATCGGTCACCGACTGCAATGCGGATGAGATCAAAGCCTATGAGGCTGTACTACTGGGGGCATATACCTGGGGAGATGGCGAGCTGCCGGATGAATTCCTGGATTTCTATGAAGAGATGGATGACCTGGATTTGACAGCCTGCAAGGCTGCAGCCTTCGGAAGCGGAGATACGGGCTATGAAATTTACTGCGGTGCGGTGAATCAGATTGAGGAGAAGCTGAGGGGGCGCGGAGCAGAAATTATTCAGGAAAGTCTGAAGATTGAATACGGGCCTAACGCAGCGGAAAAAGAAGTCTGCCGCAGCTTTGGCCGCCAATTTATCGAAACCTGCGCGGCGGTATCTTAGGAATGGGCGGCGCGGCGGGAAGCAGGACAGCAGGGAAACGCGATGCATATGCCCTGCAATACAGCCGGTTGAATGATTTTCGTATGGAGCATATTATGCTGGGAGGAGCGGAAATTTCCGGCAGCGGGCCATCCACCGGGCTGCCGCGCTGGAGGCAGCAGGTGCAGTATGCGGTTGGGCATACGCTGAATGACTTCTACAGTCTGCAGCCCGAGGTGCGCAGGGAAACGCCGATTCAGTTCCTGCTGGAGCGGCGCTGGCCGCCCAAAGGGGATGCTTTTCCATCGTTGCTGCACTATTGGGAGGTCAAGACAGCCGTCGCCGACGAACTGATGCGGATCGTTAGTGTGAATCATCTGCTGGAGGTCCCGGTGCTGCTCTATGAGCAGTGGCATGTACCGGTACCAGTGCTTGATATCGAGCTGGCGATGATTTTTCAGCTGGCTTGGCACTCTATAGTTCCAGGACGCTGCCTCAGCATCCAGAAATTTATGGTGAACGGAAATGAAGACGTAATCACCGGATTTTTGCATATGGCTAATGTGTTCTGCCATCAGGCTTATGGGATGCCGGCCGAGAAGGTGGAGGTCTATTCTCTCCTGGACAGCCGCCGGCATATATTTGATGGTGCGGGAATCCCGCTCCAGGAATCCATGGATTATGTGCGGTTATTGTCCGTATTCCTGGGGCGGGAGGAGTCTGCAGGGAAGCTGCTGAAATACGGAGTGCGCAGAAGCGAACAGGAAGAACTGGTTCACCGGGGGTATGGGTTGATGTGAGCGTGAGTCTGCCTGCAGTATAGCCTGCGCTTGCAAGCAGACGGCCAAGGCGATATGGTTAAGAACAGGGGGTGTTCAAAACCATGCCGGAACCAATCAAAACATATAACACCGCTGTGGAGGCCACGCTTGAGGTAATCGGCGGCAAGTGGAAGCCGGTGATCCTATTTTTTCTTACCTTCGGCAAGAAACGCAACGGTGAGTTCATGAGCCTGATGCCTGTTATTACCCAGAAGGTGCTGACCCAGCAGCTGAGAGAGTTGGAAGAGGACGGCGTTATCCAGCGGACTATATTCAATGTAGTGCCGCCCAGAGTCGAGTATGAGCTGACCGATTACGGCTGGAGCCTCAAGGAAATTCTGCACCTGATGTGCAGGTGGGGCGATACCCATATTGAGCGGGTCTACGGTGATCAAGCCGCTGTACTGGCCCAGCCGCAAACGAAAGAATAAAGAAGCCTGACCCGGAAGGATGGGGTCAGGCTTTTCACGCTGTTTAGGGCTTAATGAATTTGGAGGTTACGGGATGATTTTACGGCTGCGGAAATCTGCAAAGATACGCATGAACATCGCTTCGGTATCGATGAATTCATGGAATCCGAACCGCCGTGCCTTGCTTCCATCGGCAAAAAAATCATAGTCCCAGGAGAAGACAAAATCTCCGAATCCCCATGACGAAACGTCCTGGTAGCTGTTCGGCTCCAGCCCGTATTTCTCTACCATGTCATTCCACAGCTGTTCCTTGTCCTCCATCACTACCGAGAGAGACATGGGCAGCGGCGGTGCGGTATCGAGCCCGAAAAAAGCCGCAATCTTCGGCCAGAGTTCATCCCAGCGGAACAGGTCGCCATTTGTAATGTTGAAGGCCTGATTGGCGCAGCGGGTGTCTGTCGCCGCCCATACGGTTGCCTGGGCAAGCAGGCCTGCATCCGTCATTTCCAGCAGACTATGGTAGGCACCCGGCTTTCCGGGGAACCGGAGCGGAAGTCCCAGCTCCTTCGAGAGGGAGGCATAGACAGCGATGACCATTGCCAGATTCATCGGGTTGCCGAGAGCGAAGCCGCAGACCACAGACGGCCGGATCGCCGACCAGGTTCAGGATTTGCCCAACTGCTGCTTCTCCAGGAAGTTCTGTTGATCGATATTGAATTCTGGCGGCATATGATTGGCATCTGTCTCCCGGGCAGGGGTTTTGAAGGGTCCCAAATGGGCTCCATACACCTTATAGCCCTGCATCAGGCTGATGTGCTGCAGATGATGGGCACGGGGCTCAATGGCCTCAACAACATTCACCAGCATGGCCAGATTCGGAGGGACCAGCTCCGCCCAGGTTGGTCGCTCCTGATAGGCGGCGTAAAAGATATGCGTCACCTCCGGCAGGGCCTCAAGCCTACGTCGTGAGTCCTCAGGACTCAGCAAATCGGCCGCGATGTAGCGCACACGGCTTGTATCTTCTCCGCCCCGGCGTGAAATTCCGATAATATCCCATTCAGGCAGGGTTACCAGGTATTCGATCAGATTGCGTCCGATCACTCCGTTTGCACCAACAACCAGTGCGGTTTTACGTATTCCAGCGTCATCTAGTCTCATAAGCGGGTTCTCTCCTTCAACTTGTGTATGCCCTCATTATGTCTGCTGGACAGGGGAGCGGATAGTACGCACTTTGAGGTTATATAGGCACCTGTAAGTAACAATGACTCCTTCTATGATTGTGCGGATACCAAAGGTCATACGTAAAAGCACCCTTCCTTAAGGCACTGTGCCAAAAGAAAAGGTGCTGTTCAGATTGTGATATGCTTTAGCCGATATAGCGGAAATAATCCTGTTTGTTCAGAATGACGAAGCCGCAGCTTTCATACAGCTTCAGTGCATTAGGATTGTCGAGAGCCACTTCCAGATTCACACCGTTGTAATTGTGCCGTTCCCGTTCAATCGTCTGCAAAAGCGCGCTCCGGCCTATACCCAGTCCACGCAGCTTTTTGTCCACCGTAAACCCGTAGATCCAGGTTTCGTTGTCCTCCGTCCATAGCCGCATCTTGCCGGCGGGCTGTCCATTCATTTCAATCACGATGTGTTCCTGCTGATTGTCATTCATCTGCAGTGTGTACATCTCTGCGGCGTCCTCCCGCGACATATCGAATCCTCCGCAGTCCAGCTCGACCAGAATATCAGCATCTTCCTGGCGTGCAGGCCGCAGGACTATGGTTCCTGCAGCTGAACTGGCTTCGACGGAACCTTGCGGTACAGCAGCCCCATCCCATTTCATCTGATATTCCGCATGGTTGAATACCAGGGGCAGGGTCTTCAGATAACCGGCTGCCGAGGCCGAACTTGCCGGGGCATTGAGCAGCAGTGTTCTGATATTACTACGTTTGATGATGCTCTGTGCCCGTACCCATAGCGAGGTGAAAATGCCTCTGCGCCGGAATCCCGGCCGCACCATTCCGCAGATTTCCATTTCGCCGGCGAAACCGTACAGCCCTATAAAACCAATTAGTTCTTCTTCCTCATAAGTTACCAGCCATTCGGCTCCCCCGGATTCTGGAGACATACGCAGCATGTCCCAATTGAGCTTCAGGCTGATCCCTTCATATTGCTCGCAACGTTGCTGCAATTGCTCTATATCCCTTAATGTATCAGCTGTAGTCAAACGCATATCCTCCTGAAAATTTAATCCCGCAATGGTCTCAATAACCGGGTTCAGCTGCTGAGAACATCCCCGTATTCCGCATGTATCTTGAATTGATGTGCAGCATAAGGGCACTGGGGTACAATCTTAACCTGTTCGGCGCGGGCTTTATCCACAACCGCACGCACTAGCTTCTCACCGGCACCTTGGCCCCGCAGATCTTCGGAGACAAAGGTATGGTCAATCACCCAATTCCCTGTGGCCTCTTCCGTTCTGTATGTAATCTCGGCAAGGTCCTTACCGTCACCAGCAATATAAAAACGTCCTTCTCCCTGTTCAATCTGTCCCATATTCTTCACTCCAATCAGGTTATTGTGACTATATTTTACTACCGTGATCTGGAAAAAGCGAGGATATGGACATGCAGATGTATGTAATTAGGTTACACCTATATATCTCTAAGGGTCAGATAATCTATATAACTTGCGCATGCTCTGTAAAATACCATAAGATTACACTAACGCTGTGATGAATAGAAGTTGCATCAGGGGGAATGGCCATGGAGTATGAGGTTGAGGTTCAGTTTGAGCCGGTTTTTGAACTGGTATGCAGTATACATACGTTTATATGCAAGAAATCCAATAAGAAGATGGATCTGGGTGCCTCATGGTCTGCTGATGTGGGAGGCAGGCTTAGCCCGGAACTGCTGTCCGCTTTGGACGAGACAGGCCTCGGTAATGACTGGAAGCTGCTGAATCTGCTGATTCACCAATGTCCGGTGAAGGAGAGCGTAGATCAGGTGCTGGAATGGTTGCAGCATTTGCCGGTAGGAGAGATGTACGAGACACTTGCAGAATACGTCAGCGTGTTCCCGGTGCAAATGGATCAATTCCGCAGCCGGATGCATTTTCTGCTGTCTGAGTGGAACAGGCAATATTTCAGGGACTGCAGTCCGGAGATCAGCGGCAGACTGCGTCAGCACGCGGACGAACGAAGCCTGGAGCTGGACAAGAGTGCTGTTTCTGATTTTGTGAACAGGACAACGAACGGATTTTATTTTCTTCCGGTGGACGGATTGCGCAAGCTGGTGCTGATCCCGCAGTTCCATTTTCAGCCTGCCAATATTATTTACAGCTTCGGTCCACTGACAATTTGCCATTATGCGGCGAGAGTCTCGGTAACAGACGAAGAGATTTCACCTTTTATGTACAGAACTTTGCGCAGTCTGGGTGAAAAAAGCCGTCTGAAGATTCTACAGTCGCTGGGCGGCGGACGCAGAACCTTTACCGAAATCGCCAAGCAAGCCGGAATCTCCAAGGGGATTGTGCATGACCATATCTTCAGCCTGCGCTGTGCGGGCCTGCTGAATGCCTATATCGAGGGGGAGAACGTTACCGCCTACAGTCTGCGTCTGGAAGGAATTCACCGGATGAATGAGCAGCTGTTCGAATATTTAAAATAAACTTAACGCCGTTTGAGCGGTATTACACCAAGTCAAAGTGATCTCTTAGGGGAGAGAATGCTTTGGCTTTTTGTTTTGCAGGTTTTCGCATAAATTCTGTTTGTGAAGAAAAAATATTTAGTTCTCTCTTTACAGAACCACAATAAATTCCTATAATGTGAACTATCGGTCTTAAACATACTTAGTGGGTAGGAATTGTGAGTATTAAAATTTGGTGAGAAAAGAGATGATTTATTATGAGAAAAAGTACGCTTGTATTGTCCACGCTGCTGATTACAGGTTCAATGCTGCTTGCGGCCTGCTCGGACAATAACAACAGCAATACAGCGTCGGGGAATGTCCCGGCGTCTGCAACAGCTGACTCGGGCGGGACGGCTGGAACGGAGGCGACAGCATCCCCGGCGCCAGTATCAGCGGGTGCGCTAAGCGAACCTTTTACGGCAACGGATTTAACCAAGCTTCCGGCTGTAGCCCAGAACCGCACAGATACGATTATCGTTGGCCTTACGGATCCCAGCGGGGCATTTACACCTTATTTTCAGGAGAGCGGCTATGACGGCAATGTATCCTCCCTGCTGTATGCTTCCCTGGTAACTGTGGATGACAAAGGGGTCCCAACGCCTGAGCTTGCCGAGAGCTGGGATGTATCGGATGATCAGCTTACATACACCTTCCACTTAAGAAAAAACTTGAAGTTCAGCGATGGTTCGCCGCTAACAGCAGATGATGTAGCCTTTACCTGGACGATTCAATACGACAAAGCCTATGACGGCGGCTCCTCATTGCCTTCCCTGAATGTGAAGGGCGGCAAAGCCTATAAAGAGGGCACGGCCAAAACAGTCGAAGGCATCAAGGTCATTGATCCGCAGACGATCTCTGTGACATTGGAGAAGCCGAATGCGACGGCGCTGGTGACACTCGGCTCTAACGTGCTGTCCAAGGCTTACTATGGCAAGGACTATAAGTTCGGCCAATTGGACTATATCAAGAAGCTGCATGAGCACCCGCTTGGCGACGGACCTTACAAGCTGGAGAAATTCCTGCCTGGGCAGGAAGTACGCCTTACGGCCAATGAGAATTATTTCAAAGGCAAACCTAAGACGGAGCATTTCATCTACAAAACATCGGAAGGCGATGTCTGGCAGTTCCTGGAGACCGGAGAGGTTGATTATGCCTCTTTCAGTGCCTCGGAAGAGAATATTGAGAAGCTGAGAGCACTTGGATTTGTGAACATCATTCCTTATACACCAAGCACTTATGGTTACATGCAAGTCAACCTCAAGCATGAGCAGCTTAAGGATAAAGAGGTCAGACAGGCGATTATGTACGGGCTTGATCGTCAGAGCATTTATGTTGATGCCCAGCAGGGAGCAGGCGCCATTGCCAATATTCCGGCTTCGCCAATCTCCTGGGCCTATACCGAGGAAGGCATTAATCCTTACAAATATGATCCGGAAAAAGCCAAACAACTGCTGGATGCAGCCGGCTGGACCGTAGGTGCAAATGGAATTCGCGAAAAAGGCGGCAAGCCGCTGTCCATCCATTATCTCGGCTCGAAAAGCAAGAACACCGATATTTTCATCGCTGTAGCCAAGGAGAATTTTGAAGCACTTGGCATTGAATTCCAGCCGGAGGTCTTTGCAGACTTCAACTCACTGGTGTCCAAGGTGGAAGGCGGAGACTATGATCTGGTATCCTTCTCGACCAGTATGCTGACCGATCCGGCGGACGGGTTCATGCAGTTCTTTGACGGGGAAATCACCGATTATGATAATCCGAAATTCCTTGAACTGTACAACAAAGCGCTTGCTACAACGGATATTGAACAGCGCAAGGCCGTATACAAGGAGCTGTACCAGCTTTTCAATGATGAGCTCCCGATTCTGTTCACCAGCTACAAAAAAACAGTCTATGCCTACAATGGACGCATCCAGAATCTGACGGTCAGCCCGTTCATCGGGCTTGCCGGAAGCCTGCCGGAGTGGACGCTGAAATAATTACACATTCGTCCCCTGCTTCAGCTGTCATGGGCAGGGGACGATCCATAAGGAGCGGGTCATGAGTACCTATCTGACGAAAAGACTGCTGTACATGCTCGTTATTCTGTTTGCGGCCTCGCTGCTGATCTTCTGTCTCTATGCCTCTACACCCGGGGATTTCATTACAGGAAATATTAAGCTGACTGCGGAACGCAAGGCAGAACTGCGGGAAATCTACGGCCTCAACAAGCCGATGCTTGAACGCTACGGCATCTGGATGAACAATGCTTTTCACGGGGATTTCGGGTATTCGCTTGCCCAGCAGAAGCCGGTACTTCAGTTGTTCAACGATTATATTTGGAATTCTTTTTTGCTGGCCGCCGTGTCCACTTTTCTAACTTGGGTGATTGCGGTCATTGTGGGGGTAATCTCGGCCTATAAGCAGTATTCCTGGTTCGATACGCTGGTGATGGTGGCTATCTTTGCCGCAATGTCGCTTCCGTCCTTTTTTATCGGCTTATTCCTGATCAAGATTCTGGCTGTGGATCTGAAGTGGCTCCCGCCGGGCGGGATGATTACAACGGGCAGCAATGCCACGGGGCTGGCATATCTGAAGGAAGTGGTGCGGCATATGGCACTCCCGGTTGTGGTGATGACCTTGCTCGGCTTGGGCTCGCTAACCCGTTACTTCCGCAGCAATATGATTGATGTGCTGAAGCAGGATTATATCCGCACAGCGCGGGCCAAAGGGCTGAAGGAGCGGAAGGTGCTGTTTACCCATGCCCTGCGCAATGCTCTGCTGCCGGCGATTACACTAGTCGGCTTCGAGCTCCCGGCACTGTTCGGCGGCTCGCTGATTATCGAGCAAATCTTCAACTGGCCGGGAATCGGCCAGCTGTATATGAAGTCCTTCGGGCTCCGTGATTATCCGCTGCTAATGGGCTTTACCATGTTTATTGCCATTCTGACCGTCATCGGAACGCTGCTCTCGGACATTTTGTACCGGGTTGCCGATCCGCGCGTCCGGTTATAGGGAGGAGGATACCATTTTGGAAGCTAACAGCAGGATGACCGAGCTGCGCGAATCACGGGTACCGAGGCAGAAGTCCTCACTGTTCAGACAGTCACTGAAGAGGCTGATGAAGAACAAGCTGGCGGTTGCAGGTTTTGGAGTGGTTGTGTTTATGTTTGTCTTATGTTTCATCGGGCCGTTCTTTTCACCATATACGGATAACAAAATTAATATGACCCTGATGAACAAGGCGCCCAATCTGCAGCATTTACTGGGAACAGATGCACTTGGAAGGGACATTCTCACGCGGGTGATGCAGGCCGGACGGATTTCGCTCACGGTTGGTTTGGCTTCAATGGTGCTGTCCGTGTTTATTGGCGCTCTGCTCGGAGCAATAGCCGGTTATTACCGCGGTATCGCGGATCAGGTGATTATGCGGATCGCCGATCTGCTGATGACGATTCCCAGTCTGCCGCTGCTTTTTATCTTCGGGGCGCTGCTCTCGGAATGGAAGGTTAGGGCGGATTACCGGATGTATATCGTCATGCTGATGCTCAGCATTGTGAATTGGCCGGGACTTGCCCGGATGGTGCGGGGGCAAATGCTCAGCCTGCGGGAACGCGAATTTATGCAGGCGGCGGTAGTGCTGGGCCTGCGGGACAGCCGGAAGCTGTTCCATCATCTGCTGCCGAATGTAGTTCCGCTGCTGATCGTCATGGCTACACTCAACATCGGCGGAGCGATATTAAGCGAATCAGTGCTAAGCTTTTTCGGGCTGGGCGTCATGCCGCCTACGCCGACCTGGGGCAACATGATTGATGCAACGAACAATATGATTGATTTTCAGGATCATCCGTGGCTGTGGATTCCTCCTGGACTGTCCATTTTTGCCACAGTGATTGCCATTAATATATTTGGTGACGGCCTCAGAGACGTGCTTGATCCCAAACAGAAAAGGTAGGTGGCCAGCTGCTGATGAAGCATTTAATGAATATAGAAGGTCTCAGTACCGTTTTCTATACAGAAGAAGGGAAAGTAGCTGCCGTTGATCATGTAAGCTTTCAGGTCCGAGAAGGAGAAACGGTATGCATTGTTGGTGAATCCGGCTGTGGCAAGAGTGTAACCGCTATGTCGATAATGGGTCTTGTGGAAGCGCCAGGCGGGAAGGTGGCTGGAGGGAAGATCGATTTTGCGGGTGAAGATTTGCTGGGGATGGACCCGAATACCCTGCGGGCGATCCGGGGCAATGAGATTGCCATGATCTTTCAGGAGCCAATGTCATCGCTGAATCCCGTGATGAAGATCGGGGAGCAGATCATGGAGCCGCTGATGGTGCATCTGAAGCTGAACAAGAAACAAGCACGTCTCCGGGCCATAGAGCTGATCACGCAAGTTGGCATTGCGCGCCCGGATCAAATCGCTGACAGCTATCCCCATGAATTAAGCGGTGGCATGCTTCAGCGGATTATGATTGCCATTGCCATCTCCTGTAACCCGAAGCTGCTGATTGCCGATGAGCCGACCACAGCGCTTGATGTGACCATCCAGGCGCAGATTCTCGATATGCTGCGGGAATTTAAAGCAAACGGAGGGATGTCTATTCTGCTCATTACCCACGATCTCGGCGTTGTAGCCGAAATGGCCGATTACGTGATCGTGATGTATTCCGGCAAAGTCGTTGAAGAGGGTGGAGTCGTGGAGCTGTTCAACAATCCCAAACATCCCTATACAAAGGGGCTGCTGAAATCCAAACCGGTGGTGGGTCAGCGTTTGGAGGAGCTGTATTCGATTCCGGGCCAGGTGCCGAATCCGCTGGAGCTCGAGCCCTCCTGTTATTTCCATGACCGCTGCGAGCAGTGTCTGCCCGTCTGCCGCAGCCGGCAGCCGCAGCTTAAGGAGCTGGACGGCGGACAGAAGGCAGCCTGCTGGCTGTATGAGGAGGCGGAAGTCCATGTCTGAGGCGTTACTTGAAGTTAATCATCTGAAAAAATATTTTCCGGTTACAGAAGGGCTGCTGAACCGCACGGTCGGACAGGTGAAGGCCGTGGATGACATCAGTCTTACCCTTCAACCTGGTGAAACCTTCGGACTGGTCGGTGAATCAGGCAGCGGCAAAAGCACAGTAGGACGGACAATTCTGCGTCTGACCGAAAAGACAGCGGGTGAAGTGAAGTTCAAAGGTCAGGATATCCACAGCCTCTCCTCTGCAGAGCTTCGTCTGCTTCGGCCACAAATGCAGCTGATTTTCCAGGACCCTTATAGCGCGCTTAATCCGCGTGTACGGGTGGGTGATGCGATCGGTGAAGCCCTGCTGGACCATGGATTATGCTCCAGGCATGAGGTGCGGGAGCTGGTGCTGGAATCACTCGATGCCTGCGGCTTGTCCGCTTACCACATCGACCGCTTCCCGCATGAATTCTCCGGAGGGCAGCGCCAGCGGATTGGCATCGCCCGGGCACTCATTCTGAACCCGGATCTAATCATTGCCGACGAGCCGGTTTCGGCGCTAGATGTGTCAATTCAAGCCCAGATTATCAATCTGTTCAGCAAGCTGCAAAGAAGCAAGGGAATGGCCTACTTGTTCATCTCCCATGATCTGAGTGTGGTCGAGCATTTATGCTCCCGGATCGGCGTGATGTACCTTGGTTCCATGGTGGAGACCGCTTCCCGGGACGAGCTGTTCCACAGCCCGCTGCATCCGTATACTAAGGCGTTGCTATCTGCAGTGCCTGTGCCGATTCCTAGACTGAAACGGGAACGGATCGTGCTGAAAGGTGATATTCCAAGTCCGGCGAATCCGCCTTCCGGCTGCAAATTTCATACCCGTTGCCCGTTTGCCGTGGAGGTCTGTAAGGCGCAAACCCCTGTTTTCCGTGACGCCGGAGGCGGACATTTTGTGGCATGTCATTTGGTTTAGTTTAGATGAAAATGGATTAAAATTGAATAATACCCTATTTTGACTTGCCAGGTACGCAGTGCTATACTGATTCCAATGTAGGCATATATGGTTAATAAGAGACTAATTAGACCTGCATATCTAATGGGTCTTTTTTTATTTTGTGCCAAGAACTACTCAATGCAGCTAAGCTGACAAAACTTGGCGTATGCTTCCGAGGCAGTTTTTCCGAAGCTGAATCGCGGGTGTTGCGCTAAAAAAATTTTAGGAGGAATATCATGAATACCACAGTACGTTTGACTGAAAGATCCGGCTCGACCTCTTCACAGCGGAGCAAAGGCTTTGTACCGGTTGTCGTCTACGGTGCAGGTTCAGATAGCCAGTCCTTTACAGCAGATGCGAAGACATTGAACGAAATACTCGGCAAAAACCCCCGGGCCATCCTTAAGGTAGAACTCCCGGATTCCGGCTCCAAAAACGTGGTGATCCAGGAAGTGCAGCGCCAGCCGTTGTCCCGCAAGCTGCTGCATGTGGATCTTCACCAGATTGATATGAAGGCTGAACTGGTCACCAAGGTTGCTTTTCACTTCAGCGGAGATCCTGTAGGCGTGAAGAGCGGCGGTATTCAGCAGGTAGAGCTGTATGAACTGGATATCCGCACCTTGCCGGACAAGCTGACCGCGACATTTGAAGTGGATATCACCGGCCTCGACATTGGGGACCAATTGCTGGTCTCGGATCTGCCGAAGCATGAGGGCTGGGAAGTGCTCACTCCCGAAGATACGCTGATTATCCGTATTGCACCTCCGGTAGCACTGGAAGAACCTGCTGATACAGATTCGGATACCCCGGCAGCTGCTGTAGCTTCCGAGGAAGCGAAGACAGTGGAATAACTCTAATCACAGTTACATGGGCGTATAAATATACGTAACTAACAGGAGCAGACATATCCTTACCAAGGAGCTGTCTGCTCCTTTTTGTTGGCAAGGGGCCATAGAATAGTCTGGAAGAATGAGCGGAAATCCTCCTGAGGGCGGAGGTCCGCTGTATTGTTGTGGAATACAATCGGAAGTACAGGATGGGGATATGAGGCATTCGGTCAATCATTAGAGGGGGTCAGGTTATGGATCAGGCAACGGCGGCAGATTTAGTGATTGCCGGGATAGGCGGGGCAGCTGGAGGAACGTACCATCATGTTAATCTGGAGGGAGTGAGCCGGATCGGTGGTCCGGTGCGCGCCCGAACTTTCAAGGGGAACGGCCTCATGAGGCTGGGGGGAAGCCTTACCGTAGATGAAATGGAGACGAATGGTGATCTCAAAGTAGGCGGAGGCCTGCAGATGGGAACGATGAAGCATGACGGGCTCCTGAAAATGGATGGCGGCCTGCGAGGAGAAAACTGTACATTGAGCGGGGTCATCGGTATCAAAGGAGACTGTGAGCTGCGGAATTTCACGGTTGAGGGTTCAGTTACCATCAGCGGCTTCCTTAGCGCAGAGCATGTGGAGCTTGCGCTGCAAGGGCAGACCCGAGTGAAGAAGATAGGGGTAGAGAGCCTGGTGGTCCGCAAGGCGGGCTCGGGGGTCTGGAGTAAGCTTGCGGGTGGCGTTATACCAAAGCTCAGGGCAGAGCTTCAGACGAGTGTAATAGATGGTGATTTTATTGATTTGGAGTATACGACAGCGGATGTGGTAAGAGGGGCTATAGTGATTATCGGAGAAGGCTGCAGCATCGGCCGGGTGGAATACCGTGAAGGATTAACTGTACACCCTGGAGCCACAGTAGGGATGGAGGTGAAGACCGGTGAATGATACAGAAGAGCGGACGAATCTGAAAGTACTGGGGAATTCAACCTCAGCGGGTGGATACTTCCTGGACGTGAAGGTGACCGGGGAATGTACATTTAATGGTGATGTGGATTGCCGGAAAATGACGCTGATGGGCGAAACCGAGGTCAATGGCAGACTGGTTATGGAGAGTATGAAGCTTACTGGTGAATGTGCCGTAAAGGGTGGTATTGAGGGTGAATCCATGCGTGGACAAGGGGATATCAAGGCTGCAAGTATTCACGTGGAAGGCATTAAATTCACTGGAAATCTTAGCGTCTCAGGCGATTGCGATGCAGAGGACATGCACATCAGCGGTGCACTCCAGGTACAAGGAGTGCTAAGCGCAGAGACATTGGAAATATCGCTGTTCGGTCCTAGCAGGGCAGCCGAAGTCGGAGGCGGAAGCATCAAGATCAAACGCAGTCTTGGCGGGAAGCTGATTCGTCCGGGACATCCGGGAAGTCTGCGGTTTACCGCGGGCCTGATCGAAGGAGATCAGGTGGAACTGCAGGGGACGACAGCAGGAACAGTCAGAGGCGGAAATGTTGTCATTGGTACCGGCTGTGAAATTGACATAGTGGAATACCGGGATTCTCTGGACATTCATAGGAATGCTACAGTAAGGAATCAAGTGAAGCTGTAAAGTAATCAATTAGAATCAAGGGATAAGGAGTGGAACCTGTGAGCTCAGCTTCAAAAACACCCAATCTGGGCATTGTCATTGCCGGTTTGCTGTTAGGTATACTTATGGCTTCTATGGACAGCACGATTGTCGCCACGGCGATGGGCAACATTGTCGGCGAGCTGGGCGGGATGGACAAATTTGTCTGGGTCACCTCGGCGTACCTGGTTGCCGAAATGGCGGGAATGCCCATTTTCGGCAAGCTGTCGGATATGTACGGCCGCAAAAAGTTTTTTATCTTTGGAATTATTGTATTTATGGCCGGCTCGGCGTTATGTGGTACTGCGGAGACAATTACCCAACTGGCTGCTTACCGGGCCATTCAGGGAATAGGTGGCGGCGCGCTGGTGCCGATTGCCTTTGCCATTATGTTCGATGCGGTCCCGCTGGAGGCACGCGGTAAGCTTGGCGGCGCTTTTGGAGCGGTGTTCGGTCTTTCCAGTATCTTCGGTCCCCTGCTTGGGGCTTATATTACGGATCATATTGCCTGGCAGTGGGTCTTCTACATCAACTTGCCGCTGGGATTGGTTGCTTTGGTTATGGTCGTGGGCTTCTACCGGGAATCGGTGGAGCATTCGAAGCAGCCCATTGACTGGCTGGGTGCAGGAACACTGCTTGGTGCAGTGATCAGCTTAATGTTCGCGCTGGAGCTGGGCGGCAAAGAATACGCCTGGAGCTCCGGGCTGATTCTGGGCTTATTCGCAGCGTTTGCCGTCCTGACGGTGCTGTTTCTGTTCACAGAGACGAAGGCAAAGGAGCCTATTATTTCTTTTGCCCTGTTTCGGCAAAGACTGTATGCCACCAGTATTCTGTGCGCCTTATTCAGCGGTGCGGCCTTTATCGCCGCCTCGGTCTATATCCCCATCTTCATCCAAGGCGTGCTTGGCGGATCGGCTACGAATTCAGGGCTGGTGCTGCTGCCGATGATGGTTGCCTCGGTCATCACAGCCTCAACTGGCGGTTTCCTGATGGCCAAAACCAGCTACCGCAGCCTGATGGTGCCGACACTGGCCCTGCTTGTACTGGGTACTGGACTTGTAGCAACGCTTGCACCGGATGCCTCGCGCCTCCTCCTGACGCTGTACATGATCCTCATTGGACTCGGTGTCGGGGCATCCTTCTCGGTGCTCGGAACAGCAGCGATCCATGGCCTGACACCGCAGCAGCGCGGTTCGGCCAGCGCGACCATGAACTTTATTCGTTCGCTCGGCATGACCATTGGAATTACGACCTTCGGGATCATTCAAAGCCATTATCTAAGCTCGAAGCTGTTAACTGATATAGGGTGGTGGAGCGGAGGAGATCCCTCAGGCGGCCCACTCAATTTTAAGGACCCGCATGCGCTGCTGTCCCCGGAGACCCGGGCTCAGATTCAACCGGAAATTCTGGACAAAATTACTAAGGGTCTGTCTTTCTCCATTACTACCACTTTCGCCTGGGCTGTCATACCAGCCCTGCTGGCGCTGCTGGCGGCATGCTTCATGGGCCGCCAGAGAATGGATGCTTCAGCGGAAGGGAAGGTACCTTCCGGACACTGAGACTGCCTGCGAAGATAACCTTCGGAGAACGCTCTTATACCAGGCTGCTACTCCTCCCGTGAAACCAGAAAACGCAGGACAGTCTTCAGCTTCTCCGGCTGCGTTCTGCGGGCATCCGAGAGATATATTTCCCGGTGGGTCTTGGAGATCCGCCGAAGTCCTTGCTGCACGCAATATTGCTCCATCTTGCTGAAGCTCGCCGGCTCATCATCGTAGGGTCCCGAATGCAGCATTTGTACACAAAGACCGTCTTCGTAGCTCCCGAAGGTGGCCCTATCCAGTAACGGCTGCGGCTTCGTGCGCTTAACCTTATCCACAATTTCGGCAGCAAGGGCAGGTGTGACAAAGTCCGGCTGCCGGATCATTATGGTGTAGACCAGCTCGTCCTTGTCGAGTCCTGCCTTCAAGCGTCCTTGTTCACTGAGATCCCATACACCTTCCAGGGGGAAGATGCTATATTCATGGTAGCCTTCGGGTGCCGGACCTTTCTTGGGCAGCATCTTGATGGCATAAGATAGGGAATACAGCACTCCAACCGCCTCAGCGAACGCTTCACTGTTAGGATTGCCTTCACCTGACAGCATGAAGTATGGATAGGCGGGCACCGTTATCAGCGTAGGTTCTGATGGGGGCAAATAGAACGCTTTTTCTTGTTTTTTCCACTCGTATTTCATGGATATCCCTCCGTAGTATATAGCGGTTGGCCGCTATGATTTATGATTGCCTTCAGAATACCATGCCTAACTGGACAGGTGTCTGTCATATTCATTGAAAGTGGATAATTAAACTCAGTGAAGGTAGAATGGAAAAGGAAGTGTCATATTCTGGAGTGAATGAGGAGGATATCCATTGATCATACAGGCTGAACTGGTGCTGGACGCCCAAGCGGAGCTTGGCGAGGGTGCCCATTGGGACCCTGAGGCAGGAGAGTTGTTATGGGTAAATATTGAAGGGAAGCAGCTGCGGATTGTTGATTCCCGGACGCTGAATGAGAAGATCTATACCTTCACGCAAATGATCAGTGCGGCGGTTCCATCCGTTGGTGGCGGCTGGGTAGTCGCCTTGCAGGACGGGATCTACAAATTTCAAGAAGATGGGTCTCTGAAATTACTGGCTTCGGTGGAGACAGAGCTATCCGGGAACCGGTTAAACGATGCCAAATGCGACAGCAAGGGCAGGTTGTGGTTCGGCTCCATGAGTATGGAGGACAAACGGGATGCGGGAAGCTTATATGTGATGGAGCCGGAAGGCGAAGTGCGTAAGGTGCTGTCTGGTATCGGAATTTCCAATGGCATGGCCTGGGACGATAGCCGCGGTCTGATGTATTACATTGATACCTTGACCCGGAGAGTCGATGTAATGGATTATGATCTGCAGAATGGCACTGTAACCGGACGCAGAACTGTGGTGGAGTTCCCGGAAGGCGCAGGCGGACCGGATGGAATGACCATTGACAGCGAGGGAATGATCTGGGTTGCCCATTGGAACGGCAGCTGTGTCTCACGTTGGAATCCGCACACCGGGGAGCAGATCGGGAAGATCGAAGTGCCCGCACCGTTCGTGACCTCGTGTGTTTTCGGAGGTGAACATCTGGACGAGCTCTATATTACCACTGCCCGGGTTGGCATGAGTGCTGAGGAACTGCAACGCTGGCCCTTAGCCGGCGGATTGTTCAAGGCGGACACGGGCGTGAAGGGATTAAAGGGCAACCGTTTTGCAGGCTGAGATGCACAGCGGGAAGCCGTCCGTCCGGCTCTCCTGCTGATGAAGCATGAAGCCGGGGATACATACGTGTAAGATGAACTGAGCTTGGAACGATATTCTGAATTTGGGGGAGGGACGGATATGCAGCTATTGAATTTTTGGGAATCAGGAACGCTGCGTCTCGGTGTAAAACAGGCAGAAGGCATCCTGGATGTGGCGGCGGCATTGCATTCGGTGCCAGAGCGGGCTGCAGAAGCTGTTCCGGCAACGCTAAGAGAACTGCTGGACGGAGGAGAGGCAGCGCTCGGCCGTTTGCGCGAATTCGTGGGTAATCTGCCTGTCCAGGGCGAAGGCGCCTTTTATAAAGAGGAAGACTCGCTTGAATTCGCGCCTTGTGTGGCAGATCCCGGCAAAATCATTTGTATCGGGTTGAACTACCGCAGACATGCCGAAGAGACCGGAATGCCGCTGCCGGAATATCCGATTCTTTTCAGCAAATTTACGAATAGCCTGGCCGGACACGGCATGGAAGTTCCGCTTCCGGGCACCACGCAGAAGGTCGATTATGAAGCTGAGCTGGGCATTGTGATCGGTCGGACAGCCAAGAACGTAAGTGAAGAAGAGGCGCTTGATGTGGTGTTTGGTTATTTTGCTGCAAATGACCTGTCCGCACGTGATCTGCAGACGCGCACCAGCCAGTGGCTTGCAGGCAAATCGTGCGACCGGTTTGCTCCAGCTGGGCCTTATGTGGTAACGAAAGACGAGGTGGAGAACCCCGGTTTACTGCGCATTAGAAGCTCGGTGAACGGGGAGGTCCGGCAGGACTCCAATACCTCGGATATGATCTTCAATTGCCAGCAGATCATCAGCTATATCTCCGGGTGTATGACGCTTACGCCAGGGGATATCATTCTTACAGGAACCCCGGAAGGTGTTGTGATGGGATATCCGCCGGAGCAGCAGATTTACCTGCAGCCGGGTGACGAGGTTACGGTGGAGATCGAGAAGCTAGGGAGTCTAACGAACCGCATGATTGCTGACAAGGCTTAAGTGGGGAGAGGCGATGCAGAGAGACAAGCGCTGCACCCTCGCGTTCGCATGGATATAGGAGGTAAATAAGAAGGAACTGTTCATTTGCAGAGCTTGCAGATGGCCGGTTCCTTTTTTTTGACAGCAATAAATGTAACGGGAAATTGGTCCACTGACCTGTGAAAATGGTCCGGAACTGTATTACCGCTCTCGCAGAAGGCCTACCGGCGCTCTCTCCCGGCGAAGATTCGTTATGAACTAAGATGAAAGCGTAAACAAAAATCCGGGTAGAGGAGATTTGATATGGGGGTACCTTCAGGCGAGCTGCTCCGCGGTGTGGGTCCGGTCCGGCCATCCCGCAGGAAGCTGCAGAATAAATACAAACTGTTTCTTATGGCGCTTCCTTTTCTTGTAGTGACCTTTGTTTTCTATTATCTGCCGGTTAGCGGGTGGATCTACGCCTTTTATGATTTCATCCCCGGTATTCCGCTGTCGGACACACCGTATGTAGGGCTGAAGTGGTTCAGGACCATAGTTGCCAATCCTACCCAGACAGCAGAGGTGCTGCGCGTACTGAAGAATACGGTAGCCATGAGTTCACTCGGGCTGGTGACTTCCGTCTTTCCGGTTATTTTCGCTATTCTCCTTACGGAGATACGGGCAGGCTGGTACCGCAAGTTCGTGCAGACGCTGACGACGATACCGAATTTTATCAGCTGGATTCTGGTCTATGCCCTGGCCTTCTCACTGTTCTCGGTCGACAACGGAGTGGTGAACCACATTCTGATACAGCTGGGCTTCGTGAATGAGGAATTCAATTTTCTGGCCTCCAGCTCGCATATTTGGGTGACGATGATTGCCTGGTATTGGTGGAAGTCCCTGGGCTGGGGAGCTATTCTCTATCTGGCGGCCATTGCCGGCATCGACCAGGAGCTGTATGAAGCGGCAGAAGTAGACGGGGCCAGCCGGTTCCGCAAAATCTGGCATATCACCGTTCCCGGCCTCATTCCGACGTTCTTCGTACTGCTGCTGCTCTCCATCGGGAACTTTGTCAACAACGGCATGGAGCAGTATTTTGCCTTCCAGAACGCCATGAACAAGGATGCGATAGAGGTGCTGGATTTGTACGTGTACAATATCGCGTTTGCCAACAATTTTCCGTTTGCCACAGCAGTCAGCATGTTGAAGTCGGTCGTCAGTGTCATTCTGCTGTTTGCGGCTAACACGCTGTCTAAGGTTGTGCGCGATGAATCGATTATTTAAGGACGGTGATTCCAGTTGCGTAAAAAGCTAAAACCCGGCGATGTCCTGTTCCAGGGAATCATCTATGTGCTCTTTGGATTGTTCACCCTGAGCTGCATCTATCCCTTCTATTACCTGTTCATTAACACCATCAGCTCCAATGATCTCAGCGCGGCGGGTTACATCAAGTTCTATCCGCAGCAGATCCATTTCGACAACTATTCTAAGGTGCTGCGGATCAGCGGGCTCAGCCACGCGGCGCTGGTCTCGGTCTACCGGACTGTAGTGGGTACCTTGCTCACGGTGGGCGCCTCCGCCTTTCTCGGTTATCTGTTCACGAAGAAGGAGATGTGGGGCCGGCAGGTCTGGTACCGCAGCGTCGTCGTCACCATGTATTTCAGCGCAGGGCTGATTCCCTGGTATATTACGATGCACAACCTGCATTTAACCAACAACTATCTGGCCTATATTTTGCCGACGATCATTACTCCGTTCAACATCATTCTTGTCAAAACCTTCGTCGAGGCGATTCCTCCCTCGCTGGAGGAGTCGGCAGCCATGGACGGCGCAGGGTATCTGCGGTCCTTCTGGAGTATTATCGTTCCGCTGACCACCCCGATTCTGGCAACCATTACGATTTTCTCGGCGGTCAACCAGTGGAACTCCTTCATTGATACGGCATTCCTGATGACGGACACCAAATATTTCACGCTGCAGTTCCTGCTCTGGAGATACCTGAATGAGTCCAGCTCGCTGGCCGCACTCATCCGAAGTTCCCCGGATATGGCGGCCAGTGTGCAGAACATGCAGACGCCAACCTCTGTGCGGATGACGGTGACGATGATCGTTGTGCTGCCCATTCTGATTGTATATCCGTTTTTCCAGCGTTTTTTTGTCAAAGGCATCATGATCGGCGCCGTCAAGGGCTGACCGGTCCGTAAAAGCAGGTATGGCTGGAGTTCGGCTCTGCCGGCAGGCGGAGCTTTAACTTAGGAGCACTCTTCACCTTTTACCAATTCATTAGGGGGTATGACGCAATGAGATTAAATAAGCTGCCGCTTCTTCTGCTGAGCATGGTTCTGGTGCTGGTTCTGGCATCCTGCGGCGGAGGGAACGGGAATTCGGGCAAGACGAACACAGCGAAGGCTACTGATAAGCCTACGGCTGAAGCAACCAATGCTGCAGCGGAAACGACAGCGCCTAGTGACGGGGCACCCGACCATTCCAAGCCGCTGAAGCTGACGGTATTCTCGACCACAGCTAACTATGCAGGCCCGCAGACCGGCTGGTTCGCCAAATTGATCAAAGACAAGTTCAATATTGAGCTGGAAATCGTAGCCTCCAATCTGACTGGCGGTGACACCAAAATCTCAGCAATGATGGCTTCCGGTGATCTCGGCGATATTATCATCTTCGGGGATGACAAGAACCACTATCCGAATGCCATCAAGGGCAACCTGCTGCTGGATTGGACCAAAGACGGGCTGCTCGACAAGTACGCCCCGGATATTGCGAAGCAATTTCCCAAAGCCATTGAGAAAGCAAAGGTCGCTTTTGGCGGAGGCAGCGCGGTCTACGGGATGGGAAACAGTGTGGCGACGAACCCGTCTGGACCTTCCGAGGGCAAGGATATGACTTGGGGACCGGACCTGCGCTGGGATCTCTATCAGCAAATCGGAGCTCCGGAAATCAGCAAGATCGAGGATTATCTGCCGGTGCTGAAGAAGATGCAGGAGCTGGAACCCAAGAATGAGCTGGGTAAAAAAACCTATGCGTTCTCACTCTGGTCCGACTGGGACGGCAATTATAAAATGACACTGGCGAAACAGTTCGCCAATATGATGGGCTATGATGAAATTCCTGACACTGCCCTATATGTCAAAGCGGATGAAGAGAAGTATTATGATTTTCTCTCCGACGACAGCTGGTATATGAAATCGCTCAAGCTGTATTTTGAGGCCAATCAGATGGGACTGCTTGATCCCGATTCGCTGACACAGAAATTTGATGATGTGGTTGCCAAGTACAAGGATGGCCGTCTGCTCTTCTCCTGGTTCCCGTGGCTGGGTGCTGCCAACTACAATACACCGGAAAGAACGGCGGAAGGCAAGGGCTTCGCTCTTGTACCGTTCAAGGATGAGCTGATGTATTCCACAGGCTTCAATGTATACGGCGGTAACGGGATCATCTCCATCGGTGCGAAGGCCAAGGACCCGGCGCGGATTATGGAATTTATCAACTGGATGTATACACCGGAAGGCGCAATGATCTCAGCAGGCAGCGGAACGGCGGTACCGAATGGACCGAAGGGACTGACCTGGGATATCGACAGCAGCGGCAAACCGGTCGTTACTGACTTTGGCTGGAAGGCATACGCTGATCAGCAGAACACCAAGGTTCCGGATGAATATGGCGGCGGGGACTACTACTACGGCTCGAATCAGATGAACTTCTCATTCGTGGTTCCGGCCATGGTGAATCCGCAGACCAGCGAGCCATATGACCACAATTTGTGGAAAACATCCCTGGAACGCAACCCGTCGAAGCTGGACAGTGACTGGAGAGCAAAGATGGGCGTGCTGACGGCGAAGGAATATTTTGAGAAAAATAATCTGCTTGCCGTTGCCCCTCAGGGCTTCACCGGGAAAGAACCGTTGACGATGGATAAAACTTTGGAACAGAAGAATAAGCAAATCGGTACGGTGATTCAGCAAATTTCCTGGAAAATGGTCTTTGCCAAGAACCAGGCTGAATTCGACAAACTGAACAAAGAAATGCATGACAAGGTGAACGGCCTAGGGTATGCCGATGTGATGGACTTCTCCGTCAAGAAAGCACAGGAACTGTTTGAGGCCCGTAAAAGTGTAAAATAAGCCATTCTGACAACTAGGAGCAAGGCAGGGCGGTGATGAAGCTGCTCTGCCTTATTCTGTTCGAGTTAGCGTAAATCTGGTATTCTATCAGTATTGGATAAAACGCTTTCATTGGAGGAGAAAAAGGACGTGCGGATGCTCAAAAAGAACGGGGGAAGGCATGCTCCGGCAAGCCATTCCCTGCGGACGACCTTAGTGATCTACCTGTTGGTCGGAACTCTGCTGCCGCTGCTTATTGTCGGAATGGTCTCGTATACTTCAATCTATTCCATTCTTTCCGGCAAAATCGGCAGCGGCATCAGCGCAAGTCTGCGGCAGGAAGCGCTCAGCCTGGAGAATGCCATCGATAATCTGGATTTCGCCTCCAAGCAGTTTGCGCTGGACGGTCAAATCGTAGCAGAGATGTCGTCCTTTCTGGAGGAGAAGCAGATCTACCGCAAATCCCAGATCATGAATTCCATCAATGAGAAGATTAATCTCGTGAACTTCACCAATCCCTACATCGGTCTGACGGCCTATATTATGCCGGGCAGCGAGGACCCGGTGCTGTTCACCAATATGAGCACACGGCGGAATTTTGATATCAGCCGGCTCCCATCCTTTATGCGTTACAACGGGGCTGATTATTACGGGCCCCATGGGACGATGTATGCGGTTGGCGACAATGTTGTGTTTTCGGAGCGGAGAATCGTCCGGGTGAACGGCCAGCATGATCTGTATGTTTATCTGGAGACGAACTACAGTCTGCTGCGCAAAATTTTTAATCCGCAGGCTTACGGGATGCAGGTGAAACATCTGCTCGTCAACCAGGATGGCACGGCTACGAATATCATTGACGGCCAAGTGCCTGCACGGGTTGTGGATGCTGCCGGCACAAGCACAGGGGCTGCCCATGAGGAGCTTGACGGCTATCATCTGTTCCGTTACGAGAGTCCGCAAGGGTGGAAGCTTGTAGCTGTCGTTAAGAAATCAGTATTTAACAGCGAAATTTATACCTGGTTCTACAAAATGATTCTGCTCGCCCTGTTAACGCTGCTGTTTGCCGGAATGCTGGCTTGGCTGATCTGGAGAAGGATCTATGGCCCATTACGTAAGGTGAACCTCGAAATTATCCGTATGGCAGAGAATGTAACGGCTCCGGTAGCCTTCACTAATGTAGAGGAGTTCGACTTCGTGCTGACGAACTTTCAGCAGATGAAGGATCAGGTCAACGAGCTGATCCTGGCTGTAGCCCGCAATGAGAAGCAGAAAAGCCAATTTGAAATCGAGAAGCTGCTGAGCCAGATCAACCCTCATTTTCTCCATAACACACTGAATACAGTGCAATGGCTTGCACGGCTGAACGGCCAGAAGGAGATCGACAAGCTGGTTACGCTGCTGGTGAAGGTGCTCCATTATAATCTTGGCAAACAGAGTATTATCGTTACGATTGGCGAGGAGATTGAAGCGATCCGCAATTATATGGAGTTGCAGCGAATCCGTTATGATTATGAGTTTGAATTCAATGTGCTGGCAGAAGAAGCGGTGCTGAGTGCAGCGGTTCCGCGCTTTCTGCTCCAGCCTCTGGTTGAAAATTCGATCTATCATGGACTCAGCGACAACGGCAGGGTAGATGTCATTATTACGGCCCATGGTCCGGGGGAAGTACAGCTGTGTGTCAGGGATAACGGAACAGGTATGGATGAGGTCCAGATCGGGGAGCTGCTGGCTGACGGTGAAGTTGGCAAGCGCGGGCTTGGGATTGGCTTCTCCTACGTCATGCGTATGTTGAGGACGTATTACGGAGAGCGGATGACCCTACAGATTCACAGTGCAGTAGGGGAAGGAACCATCATCTCCATTATCATTCCCATTAAAGGCAAGGAGGACTTCGATGATTAAAGCTGTTGTAGTCGATGACGAGCGCCTGGTGCGCAAAGGCTTTATCTCGCTGATTGACTGGTCGTCCTTCGGGGTGGTGATCGTCGGCGAAGCCGGTGACGGCAACGCCGCACTGTCACTGCTCCTGGAGCAGGAGACAGACCTTTTATTTGTCGATCTGACCATGCCCGGTATGTCCGGCTTTGAGCTGATCCGGCAAGTGCGCCAGCGCTTTCCGGCTATTCGCTGTGTGGTGCTGACCTGCCATCATGAATTTAATTATGTGCAGGAGGCACTGCGCCTCGGAGCCGTTGATTACATTGTCAAAACCCTGCTGGAGGTGGAGAATGCCGATGAGACCATCCGCCGGCTGGTTGAGCGTGTGAAATGGGAAGACAGCACGAGGGAGCTGCTGGCACGTGGAGAGGGCCGGGTGGTGGCTGCTGACCTGGCGCTGATCTATCTTCCACGGCTGCAGGGTGGCAGTGAAGAAGAACTGTTTCAGCTTGCAGTAACGAAGAATAATCCGCTAATCCCTATTCAGGACATGTGGATGACCCCGCTGCTCAGCCGTTTTACTGTGGATGAAGCCTGTCTGGAATTCACAAGGAAACTAGGCGGACGGTGGCGGGCGGCGCTGGTTAGCGGGCTGAGAGACCGGCAGCTTCAGGAAGTTGAAGATGTGCTGGGCAAGACGCTGCGGCAAGCGCTTTTTTACTATAGCGGGGCGGAGGAGCCTGCCCGACTGAACTTTGGTGAACTGAAGCGAATGGCCGGTGAGCGGCATCCCGCCGGAGAAGAGATTTTGGCTGAAGGGCTGAATCTGAGATGGACGCTGGACCACGAAGCTTGGGAAGTGTTCACCTCCAGGGTGCAGCAGCTTCAGCCGGGGCATGAACACATTACAGCATTCAGTCAGTCGCTGCTCCAGGACTGGAGCCGACTGATCCTGAAGGCAGAAGAATCAGAACAACTGGAAATATCTGTTGCCGGGAACTTGAACTGGTATCAATGGAAAAACTGGCTCCGGCAGTTCTCCGGGTGTGTCCAGCGGCGGATGCTTGAGCTCGGACTGAGCAAAGAGGTCATGTTCTGTCTGATTCGTGCAGTCCGCTTCATGAGAACCCATGCAGGAGATAAAATCAACCAAGGGGATGTTGCCGCCGAGATCAATATGAGCAGAGGCTACTTCAGCCAGTGTTTTGCCCGTTTTGCCGGGGAGACCTTTGGCGAGAGCCTGCGGAGCATGCGTCTGGAATTGGCCAAAACTCTTCTGCTGGAGACCCATTATCCGGTTTGTGAAATCGCAGGCAAATCTGGATTTGAGGATGACCGCTACTTCAGCAGGCTGTTCCGTGAACATGTCGGTAAGCTGCCAAGCGAATATCGTGCGGAGGGGATGGAGAGGTGAGGAGAATGGTGAAATATGTTCTTGCAACCGCGGCTCTGCTCTCCCTGACGGCTTGCCGGGGAGGCAGTATGCCGGTTGCCGGCTCAGCAAGTGCTGCAAATCCGGCAAATCATCCAGATGCGGCTGCTTACGGGAGATACGAGAATCCGGTAATGATGCGGATAGGTTTCAAAGTGCCCGATTCCCGGCTTAATACGGGAGACAGCAACGACAATAACCCGATTTCACGTTATTTGGAGAGTCTGACGAATATTAAGGTCATTCATTCCTGGGAAGCGAAGGGTGAAGAAACTTTTACGCAAAAAGTACAGCTGGCGATCGACAGCAACGATCTACCGGACGCGATGGTGGTCGACAGGGACCAGCTCAAAACGCTGATGGACAGCGATATGATTGCGGATCTGACCGAAACCTACAAGGAGTATGCTTCCGAGCTGATCAAGGATATGTATGATTCCACCCAAGGTGAAGCGCTTCGGGATGCCTCCCGGAACGGCAGGCTGTACGGTCTGCCCAACGTGGCAATTAACGCGGATTCGCCGTCCCTGCTGTGGGTCCGTCAGGATTGGCTGGACAAGGTGGAGCTGCCGGCTCCGCGTACCTTTGCGGATATTGAAGCCATTGCCAAGGCATTTATCGAGAAAGACCCGGACGGAAACGGCAAGCGGGACACCGTAGGGTTAAGCGCCTATAACAATATCGTGTACGGCACAAAACCCCATGTCAACGGATTAGATGCCCTATTCAGCGCATTTCATGCCTTTCCCACCAATTGGATCAAGGACAGCCAGGGTCATATTGTTTATGGTTCGATTACCCCGGAGACCAAGGAGGCACTGGGCAAGCTGGCTGACTGGTACAAGCGGGGACTCATTGATCCTGACTTTGCCTTGTATAAGGAAACGCAGGAACCGATCATTTCCGGTAAATCGGGGATGTTCTTCGGCCCGTGGTGGATGCCTTACTATCCGCTGTCGGAGGCTGTTGCTGCGGATACCAAGGCGGAGTGGCGGGCCTATGCCGCCCCGCTTGATGCATCCGGCAAATTCGTGACCCATATGGCTCCGGTCACCGACCGCTATCTGGTTGTCCGCAAGGGTTATGAGCATCCTGAAGCCGTAGTGAAGCTGCTGAATGCCTTCACCCGGCTGGAGCGTAGAAGAGATCCGAATGAGGAGGCGGTTCGGAGCCTGGATGATTTCTCGGCGCAGACCGGCATTCAGCCTCGGGCGTATTACCCGTTCGATCTGCTGATTGATTATGCAGACGCTATCGAGAAGCATTATGCGGATGTGCAGCAGGCGGTTCACGGCAAGATCGATCCGGATTCACTGGACCCTGACACCAGAGTGCTCTATGAGCACTGGCTTGCAGAGGAGGAGCAGCCCAAAAAAAATCTGGAGGGCTGGAAAGCGGCAAATGCCTACAAATACGGAGTCGCAGTATTGTCTACGACAGCGATCGAGAGAGTACGCAGTGTCTTTTACGGAAGTACACTGCATATGCGGAGCAAGTGGCCTGAACTGCAGAAGCTGGAGAGCGAAACCTTCCTGAATATCATCGTGGGTGATTCGCCTCTCAGTGATTTTGACCTCTTTGTAGCCAAGTGGAAACGAATGGGCGGAGAGGACATAACCCAAGAGGTTACGAAGCTTGCGGGCACCACTTACACGAGCCAGTAGCGACATTCGGCACCAGTCCGTTAAATGACGTTGGAAGAACTGAACACTGAAGTATGATTTCCCATATAGCAGAGACACAGGCCGGAGTCCCCTTGAGGAGGACTCCGGCCTGTAGCTATACTCATGATGCGGCGCTTACGTTGCTTGCACTTTCGTTCACAGGTTCTCTGAATTTTTATAGACCTTTTGCAGTAAAATAACAAGCTGGTCTACCTCATCCGCAGTGAAGTCGAGGGTAAGCTTGCGGTTTAGCTCTGCCAGAACCGATTGCAGAACCGGGGCGAACTCCAATGCCTTGGCTGTCGGATAGAGCAGGGACGAACGCCGGTCTTTGGGATCGGTTCTGCGCTCAATGTATCCGGCTTCCTCAAGCATCTTCACTGAGCGGGCGGTAGTGGCTTTATCGAATTTCATTTCACTTGTCATTTGATCCTGTGTGATGCCCGGATGGCTCAGAATCAGCTTCAAGAAGCTGTGCTGCCCGCCGCTGCCGATGCCATAAGGCAACAGTTCTTTGACCAGCCACTTTTGGTGCTGGCGATGAAGCTGGGAGATCAGCTTGCCGATGGGTTCTCTTTTCATATTCAACCTGCACCCCTCTTTGGTCAAAATCCTGCTGTCAGCAGACTCAACTCAAAAATATAAGGATTTATAAGTTTCACGCTATAAATCATCCTTCTATTTCTCGCTGAAACGGATTCCGTCCCTTAAAAGGACGGCGAAGCCGTTTCCACTTGATAGTACATTAATATAGTTGCGCATGCAACTAAATTGGAGTACACTGGGAAAGATCTATTCGTTGCGGACGCAACTATATGCGAAAAATGTTCGAAGAGGGTGTTAAATTTGAGTACAATCAGTGCAACCTATCAGGAGGATGCGGCGGTTCAGAAGAAACGCTGGATCATTTTAATCGTTCTGAACTTGTTCACCTTTATGTCCACACTTGACGGAAGCATTGTAAATATTGCCTTGCCAGTGCTCGTAAAGGAGCTGCAGCTGCCGATGGCACAGGTCGAGTGGGTTACAACCGGCTATTTGATGGCGATTTGCGCAGCCATATTGTTCTTTGGAAAGCTGGGGGATATCGCCGGCAAGATCCGGATTTTCAAGACCGGAACCGTTATCTTCATCATCGGATCACTGCTCTGCGGCCTGAGTGCAAGTCTGCCGTTTCTGATTGCATCCCGGGTCATTCAAGCGATTGGCGCTTCAATGACCATGGCCAACAGCCAGGGAATTGTCACAGACATTTTCCCGGCCACGGAGCGGGGCAAAGCGCTTGGGTTGATCGGGACCTTCGTTTCGCTCGGCAGTATAGCAGGTCCCAGCCTGGGCGGCATTATCGTCTCCGCATTGGGCTGGGAATATATTTTCTGGGTGAACGTTCCGATTGGCCTAATCGCTATTGTGCTCGGGTGGAAGGTTCTTCCGAAGGACCTGGTCCGGGTGAAATCCAGAATTGATCTTCCCGGAAGCCTGCTGTTCGCTATATTCATAGTGACCCTGTTCGCCGGTCTGCTGCTTGGACAGCAGCTAGGATATGGGGACAGCCGGATTCTATCGGCGTTGATTGCCGCAGCCGCAGCCTTTATTGTGTTTATTATTGTGGAGCTGCGCCGGACCCAGCCGCTCCTACAGCTGTCGCTGTTCAAGAACCCCTTATTTTCACTCAGCATCCTGTGTGCGTTTCTGGTATTCGTGGCGAACTTCTGCTTTAACATTATTGCCCCGTTCTATGCACAGAACATGCTGAACCTGTCACCATTCTATGCCGGCTTCCTGCTCATGCTGTTCCCGATTTCCATGGTCGTTGTAGCTCCGCTGAGCGGGGCCTTGTCTGATAAAATCGGCTCAGAGTTCCTAACCTTCGCCGGACTGATTGTGATGGTCATCGCTCAATTCGGCCTGGCCCGTCTGCATGACGGAAGCGCGGTAGCCCTGGTGGGTGTGTGGATCGCCATGCTAGGAATCGGCAGTGGTCTGTTCCAGTCGCCCAACAACTCGCTGGTCATGTCCAAAGTGCCGCGAACCCAGCTGGGATCGGCAGGCAGTGTCAACTCACTGGTCCGTAATGTGGGGATGGTAGTCGGGATCACCATTGCTACGACCCTACTCTTTCATGTAATGAGCAATAAAGCGGGCTACCGGGTAACCGGCCTGATTCCGGACCGTCCGGATATTTTCCTCTCTGGCATGCATGTCGTATTCATGACTTCGTCGGCTATCTGTCTAGTTTCGGCTCTGCTGACTGGCTGGCGGATGATCACGATCAAAAAAGCCAAAAGGGCAAAGAATGCCGCGGTCTGATATTCTGGCAGCCTGATACTGCAGTACAGGGATGCTCATTTCGTAAGCCATATTTAAGCAAAAGCCTTCCAGCCTGAGTCAGGCCGGGAGGCTTTTCCTAGTACGCTAGCTCAGGCTCACCTATTGAGGGAGAAGTGGCGGAAGAGAAGTTTGGAACTGGAGGAGCGATAGCGACCGCCTTTGTCTGCGGATTTCACCCGTTATAAACGGTATACAATCAAGAAATCTGCAGACAACAGCGGCCGGAAGTCCAAACATTCTCTGGAGTCACGGCCAATCCCAAAACAGAAAAATTGCTAGTTTAATTTATATAGTGGATTTTTGAAAGCACCGCTAGGGCACTACATGGTTGATTTTTATGTGTTTGGAGCGGTTTGTCACAAATCACCACGCCACATTGTCTTCATTATGTACACACATTATGGAGGCGATTAGAATGAGTTTAAGATTTAATTACAGAGCGGCAAATGAACAGGCCTTTCGGGCAATGATGGCCATGGAGCAGCATGCGGGCGGGCGGATCCAGGATAAGGTATTATATGAATTAGTGAAAATCAGGGTCTCCCAGATCAACGGCTGCGCCTTCTGTCTGGATATGCACGCCAAGGACTTAATGAAGCTGGGCGATTATGCAGACCATATTTTGCTGCTTAGTGTATGGCATGAAGTTCCGCTGTTTACAGAAAAGGAAAAGGTGCTGCTTGAGTTTGCTGAGGCTGTTACCCTTATCAGTCAAGGGGGGGTTCCCGTGGCACTGTACGACAAGGTTATGGAACATTTCAGCCAGGAGGAATATGTGGACTGGATTCTGGCGATCAATACGATCAACAACTGGAACCGGATCGCGATTTCTACCGGAATGTATCCCGGTTGTTTTAATTAAAATAGGAGTGGCGAGTCATTAAGCACAGGAGGGACAGCAGTGAAAGACCGGGGAAGCAAGGCGGGTATTCGAACGGGTACGGAGACAATGGCGGGGAGCCGCATGGAGGAGCTGTACCGCAGTTATTATCGTTACGCCTTCTCGATTGCTTATAGAATGCTCGGAACTGTTGCGGATGCGGAGGATGCCGTACAGGACTGCTTTGCAGAGCTGCAGCGCCGGGAACCCGGCGGTATTCAAAATATGAAGGCCTATGTGGCCAAGGGGATCACTAACCGCTGCCTGAATATGCTTGGCTCGGCGCGCAGCCGCAGGGAGACATATGTTGGCGAGTGGCTGCCGGAGCCGGTAAGTGAGGCGGATGACGGGCCTGAAGCGTCGGCGGAACGGAAGGATACGCTGTCTTATGCTTTTCTGGTGCTGCTGGAGCGTCTAACCCCAACCGAAAGAGCTGTGTTTGTGCTGAGGGAGGCTTTTCAGTACGAATATGATGCCATAGCAGAAATGGTCGGCAAATCTGAGAGCAACTGCCGGCAAATCTTTAGCCGGGCGAAGCGGACGCTTCAAGCCAGACCGTCTTCGGCACTGCAACCGGCTGCCGGCAATGATGCTTCAAGAGAACAGCTGCTGCGCAGGTTCACAGAGGCATTTACTGCATATGATGTTGGCGGAATGCTTGAGCTGCTGGCTGAGCAGCCTGTACTTATCGGCGATGGAGGCGGACAGGAAGTGCATACCATTCTTAGGCCTATGGCAGGACGTAAGGGCGTGCTGGCTCTTCTGACCTCACGGCGGGTACTGAAACAGATGCGCGAATGGGAAATTGCAATGGACTGGATCAACGGTGAGCAGAATCTTGTGTTCAAGCAGCAGGGAGTGGTTAGAGCAGTACTCTGCCTGGCACTGGACAAGAGTGGAGAACAGATTCAGGAATTATATCTGATGATGGCTGCCAGCAAGCTGGGTCATGTGACGCCTTGAACCGCATATTAACAGGGCTACGCACAAGCCGTTTATGTTTTTAACTCAATGTTCATAGAGACCTTGCTATGAGCATGAGCATTGGAGGCTTCTCCATAATCGTCAGGTCAAAAAAAAGCGCCGTCTCCCCGTTACCCGGGCAGGCGGCGCTTCTTCATGGATCTAATTCTTGAAGCTGTGTATCGGAGCGGGGATACGGCCGCCCCGGTTCACGAACCCCGAGCAGTCGAATTGGTTCACGGCCATAACTGGCGCATAGCCGAGCAGCCCGCCGAATTCAACCATTTCGCCGACTTCCTTACCGATGACCGGAATCACGCGGACCGCTGTAGTCTTGTTGTTAACCATGCCGATAGCGGCTTCGTCCGCAATGATTCCTGCGATAGTTTCTTTGCTTGTGCTGCCAGGAATAGCAATCATATCGAGCCCGACCGAGCAGACGCAGGTCATTGCTTCCAGCTTCTCCAGCGTCAGCGCCCCGCGCTGCACCGCCTGAATCATGCCGTGGTCTTCACTGACCGGGATAAAGGCGCCACTGAGTCCTCCCACATAGGAGGAAGCCATAACGCCGCCTTTCTTGACATTGTCATTCAGAATGGCGAGCGCGGCTGTTGTGCCGGGTGCCCCCGCTTCCTCCAGCCCCATGACCTGGAAGATCTCAGCAATAGAATCACCGATCAGCGGAGTGGGTGCCAGCGACAGATCGATTATGCCAAAAGGTACGTTCAGCCGTTTGGATGCTTCCTGGGCTACCAGCTGACCCACACGGGTAACCTTGAAGGCGGTCCGCTTGATCGTCTCGCAAAGAGTCTCGAAGTCATGGCCCTTCACTTCCTCCAGTGCCCGCTTGATTACACCCGGACCGCTGACACCTACGTTGATTACACATTCGCGTTCACCGACCCCGTGGAACGCACCCGCCATGAACGGGTTGTCCTCAACCGCATTGCAGAAGACCACCAGCTTGGCACAACCGATGGAATCGCGGTCCTTGGTACGTTCTGCAGTCTGAAGAATAATATCGCCCATCAGCTTCACTGCGTCCATATTGATCCCGCTGCGCGAGGAGCCGACATTCACGGAGGAGCAGACTCTTTCCGTAACTGCCAGCGCTTCAGGGATACTGTCGATCAGAATCCGGTCACCTTTGGTACAGCCCTTCTGGACCAGTGCGGAGAAGCCGCCGATGAAGTTTACACCGACCTCTTTTGCCGCCTTGTCCAGAATTTCGGCCACCGGCACATAGGTGTCGGTATGAATTGCACCAGCGGCGATGGAGATCGGGGTCACCGAAATCCGCTTGTTGACGATGGGTACCCCGAATTGCCGTTCCAGATCCTCACCGGTCTTAACCAGCTTCTCAGCGGAGCGGGTGATTTTGTCGTAGACATTTTGGTTGAACACGCGCATATCCGTGTGGGCGCAGTCCATGAGACTGATCCCCATTGTAATCGTACGGACATCCAGATTCATTTCCCGGATCATTTTATTCGTTTCCTGCACTTCGCCAATTGAAATCATAGGTTTAACTCCTTAAATTATAGTCACATCTATTATCTTCAGCCGTCTAAATCCGGTGCATAATATTGAAGATATCTTCATGCTGGAGCTTGATTTCCACACCGATCTCTTCGCCCACATGCTGCAGATCTTCCACAATCTCTTCAAAAGATTTGCTGGGCGCGGAAATATCCACGATCATCATCATATTGAAATAATCCTGTACAATCGTCTGTGAAATGTCCAGAATGTTCAAATTGTGGCCTGCGAGATAGGTGCATACCTTAGCGATAATACCAACTTTGTCTTTACCCAGTACTGTGATAATCCCCTTCAATGAAAAAGCCTCCTATTATTTAGTTAATATTTTTCTAGTGCTTTGTCCATCCGCCGCTTTAACGGAATGAACCGTTTCAATTATTATGGCAAAGGAAAGGGGAATCGACAACCGAAGTTTTTTTGTCCATCTGATTACAGATTTGATCTTAAGCTCCATTTTACATAGAATACAGTTGACAGAGTTAAGAAGCTATGGTTACTGGCTTGTACTATATTAGCAGCTCGAAGGAGTTATGATGACAACGAGAAAATACAAAGAGCTGGTAGAGCAGCGTACCAGACAAACCCTCCAAACATGGTCTGCACAGGAATTCGTAAGTGAAAAGGATATTTACCGCTTCCTCCATAACTTGAAAGGGACCGCCGGAACAGTAGGCCTTATCAAAGTCGAGAAGCTGGCAGACAGCACACTGCTCTATTTCTCGGAGGATATCCACCGCTGCTGGCCGGAAGAGGAATGGGGAGATTATCTATACCCCCTGCTGGAGCTTTTTGGCGACGATATGGATGCACACGATGGGCTGCTTGGCTCCCGTTCGCAGGAGTCCGGGCATATTCACGGCATGCCGATCCAGCAAGAAATTCTGATCATTGATGACGATGTAGAACTGGTTGCTTTTTTGCGGGAATCCCTGGAGAAGCAGTCCTATTATGTAAGTATTGCCTTATCCGCGGAACGCGGATTGAAGATATTTTATGAGGGCAAACCGGATCTGATTCTGCTCGATGTTCTGCTCCCGGACCAAAGCGGGATTGATGTGCTGAAGCAAATCATCGGCAAGGCGAAGAAAGAGCGGATTCCCATTATTATCGTCAGTGGTGAGCACGCCAAGGATATTCAGATGTATGCCTACTCACTGGGCGTGATGGATTATATGCCGAAGCCGCTGGATATCGATTTATTCCTGGTGCTGATTAAGAACCGATTTGACCTGAAGCGGGAATGGCAGGAATCGATTATCGTAGATGAGCTGACCGGAGCATTCAACCGCAGATATTTCAACCAGACCATGAAGCAGCTGGTGTCGGACTTCCGCCGGACCGGCCGGATATTTTCATTGGCCCTTATGGACCTTGATTTTTTCAAGCTGGTGAATGACACCTACGGCCACCTGATCGGGGATGAAGTACTACAGACCTTTTCGGAGGTCGTGCGCCATTCGATTCGGGTAGAAGATACCTTTTGCCGCTTCGGAGGGGAAGAATTTGCCTTGTTCATGCCAAACACGGATGCAGGTTCTGCATTACTGGTCGTGGACCGGATCCAGCAGCAGCTTGCCGCAAGAACCTTTACCGCGAAAAAAGAGGAGTTTCAAGTGACCTTCTCGGGTGGTATTACGGAGGTTCGTGAGGTAGTAAATGAACCGGACAGGCTGATCGGGGAAGCGGACCAGGCACTTTACGTCAGCAAGAATACGGGACGGAATCGGACCACCCTGTATACGGACAAGCTGGACACAGGCAAAGCCGAATCTCTGCTGAATGTGATTGTTGTGGACGACGATGCGCTGATCCGGCGGATTGTGACTCATCATTTTGCATCCTGGGACCCGGCTGGTATCGACTCTGTGAAGGTCAGCAGCTATGCCAGCGGTCCGCTGTTTCTGGAATCGGACTGGTATGCGCAAGGCGGCAAATATATTATTTTGCTGGATGGAATCATGCCGGAGCTGGATGGTCTGGAGGTTCTGGAGCGGATTCGCAGCAACTACCCTGAAGTGAATATTCTGGTAATCATGCTGACAGGAAGGAATAACCAGCGCGATATTATTCATGCTTTGCAGATGGGAGCCGATGATTATGTAGTGAAGCCATTTCATCTGCCGGAGCTGCTGACCCGTATAGAGCGGTTGGCCCACAGATTTCTGTTCTAGAACAGAAGCCAACACAACATCAGGAGGAACAGAAGGGTGAGGATTGAATGCAAAAAGTACTTGTAGTCGATGATGAAGAGGTCTTGCGCATGCTGATTGAAGACACGCTGGAGGATCTGGAGAATGTAGAGATCCATACCGCCGAGAATGGCACAGAAGCGCTGACCAAGCTGTCGGAGGAGCTGTATGATCTGGTCATTCTGGATTATATGATGCCCGAGATGACTGGAATTGAAGTTCTCGAGGCGCTGGAAAAAGAACAAAAAAACGCCATGCCCATCCTGATGCTGACCGCCAAGGCGCAGGAGAACGACCGCAGTAAAGCCCGCGAGGCCGGCGCCCGCTATTTTATGCCGAAACCCTTCAGCCCCATGGAGCTCCTGCAGATTGTGGAGGGCATTCTCAGTGAGAACAACGAAGCGCTCTAATACCAGCATCAAAACGAAATATTACCAGATTATTACGCTGTTGTTCGTGCTCATTGTCCTGACAGTGAGTGTCCTCTTCTTTTTTATTAATACCCAGCAGAGCAGACTGAAGTCGGAACGGGAGGTCCTGCAGACCAAAGCGAATATCATAGATGAACTGGCCGGGACGCTGAATGAAGTGTTTTTCCGGGCCAGAGGGTATATCGCCTTGAAGAGCACCAACGAACTGGGTCTGCTGAATACGGCACTTGAGAATCTGGATGGTATTCTGAATCAATACGCCGGGCTGAATCTGTCACCGGAAGAGGCGGAGTATCGGGAGGCTTTATCCGCTTTTTATACGAATTACAAGAGTCAAACGCTGCCAAAGGTGATGCGACTGGTCGGAAATGATGACTATGAAGGGATCCGAACCCTTTCGCAGAGCGGCAGCACGAAGTCCTTGAATGATTTTCTCGCCTATACGAAGGCCTTCAAGGAGAGCTCAGATCAGCAGCTAAGTGATATGGCAGACCGTTCTATCCTTCGAGCTGACAGCTATACCGTTGCGGCCTTCGGCATCAGTGCCTTTTTGTTGCTCTTCTTTACCTTAATGATCTGGCGGGGGTTGAAGATTCTGATTGATCCGATTGTCCGGCTGGAGGAGGCTACCCATTCACTTGCTGCGGGGGAGACGGTTCTGCTCGGAAAACTGGAAAAGCAGGATGAGATTGGACGCTTGTACGAGGCATTCCTGAACATGGCCCACAGCATCCAGGACAAGGAAGAAGAATTAACGATGCAGAACGAGGAGCTATATGCCCAGCAGGATGAGCTTCAGGACCAGCAGTTCAAGCTGGAGCGTTCATTAAGCGAAATTGAAAGCATGATGAAGGCGCTCGATCAGACCTCGGCTGTCGGCATTCTGTCGGATAAAGGGCTGTTCACTTATGCGAATAACAATCTTAGCAGCTATACAGGCTACAGAAATGCCGAGATTATAGGCTACCCTTTCCGGCTATTCGAACTGCTGAATATGACTTCCTCCCAGATGGAGCAGATTATCAGTAAATTATCCACCGGCGGAAACTGGAGCGGGGAAATTGAAGTTCTGGTGAAGGATGGCCAGGAGTCCGTATGGCTCCATATGACGGTCATGCCTTATTTGAACGATGAGGGCAAGGTTTACCAATATATCCTCATCGCGAACAACATCACCTCCCTGAAAAGTGTGCAGCAGCAGCTGGCGGTTACCCTCCAGAATACGGAGCAGACTACCTTCATGCTGGAGCGTTATAACCGGTTGAATCATGAGCTTACCTACACGCTGGACAAACAGGAATTCGCCGAGAAATTCAGCGGGTTCATGAATCAGATCTATGACTTTGATTCCAGTCTGTTCCTGCTTGTTCAGGATAAGATTACCGTTGTCAAAGGCGTGCCGCAAGCGAATGTGGAGCGGTACCTCGATCATCACCATTCCGAGATTCTGCACCGCCTGGGAGAAGAGCAATCCTATATTATCCAAAGAGTAGGCTCGCCGCGGGAACAGGGCATCTCTCCTGACGAAGTCTACTGTTATGATTTATACACTTCGGTAGTGGGCAGCAGTAATGAGATTCTGGCGGTCTTCTGCGGCAGCCGGATCGGCCGTACCTTTACCGAAGAAGAACTCAGCGAGATCCAGGGGCTGATGAGCCGGGTGGCGCTGGCGATCGAGCGGCTCATGATGTATGAGGAAATCGAACATGGACGCAAGCTGAACCGGGATATCGTCAACAATGTAAATGAGGGTATCCAGTTCGTCAATACCGAAGGCGTAATGCAGCATATCAACAAGGCGCTCAGTGAGCTGTTCCGCTATAGCGATTGGACCGAGGGTTCGCTGGTTCCTGCGGAGGATTGGCTGGAAGCATTCACCGGCAAGTCCAATGAATCTGCAGAGCTACGGCAATTCTACGAGCATGCGATGTCCGAATCGGCCATGGATTCCAGCACAATGAAATATTCACTGGGCACCGAGGAGATTCAGCATGTCGATGTCTATGCAATTCCGGTCCTCCGCCGTGAAGACCGGATCGGGACGCTGTTCGTACACCGCGATATCACACGTGAATATGAGCTTGACCTGATGAAGTCCGAGCTGGTCAGCACAGTCAGCCATGAACTGCGGACTCCGCTGTCCAGTGTTCTTGGCTTCACGGAGCTGCTGCTGTCCAAAACCATGAAGCCGGAGAAGCAGCTGAAATATCTGGAGACAATTCACAAGGAAGCGAAACGTTTGACCGAGCTGATTAATGACTTTCTGGATCTGCAGCGAATGGAATCGGGGACACAGCAGTATAATGTCGAACCGGCACATCTCAGTGAAATTGTGCTCGGCGTTATTGACCAATACAAGCTCAGCAGTACTCACCATATCCTTTTGGAAGACGATGCAGTGCAAGATGAGGTGGCTGTTGACAAAGACAAGATCATTCAGGTGCTTACCAACCTGCTTAGCAATGCCATCAAATTTTCACCGGGAAGCCATGAAGTCAAAGTACTGCTCCACAATGAACCGAACCGGATTATAGTGCGGGTCCACGATCAGGGGCTGGGTATTCCCAAGAATCAGATTGGCCAGCTGTTCCAGAAATTCAGAAGAGTGGATAACAGCGCGTCCAAGCGGATCGGAGGAACCGGACTAGGGCTTGCGATCTGCAAGGAAATTATTGAAAAGCACAAAGGGACCATCGGCATCGAGTCAGTGGAGGGTGAAGGCACTACCGTTTGGTTCAGCTTGCCTATGGAGTTGGCAGAAGACAGCGGGCATGTGGAGGAGTCTGCCAAGTGGGGCGCTGATAAGGAACAGAAGCCTAATGTAATGATTGTTGAAGATGATTACAGCCTGTCCCTGCTGCTCTCGGAAGAGCTGAAGGGCAAGGGCTTCCGGGTCACCCATCATTACCATCCCCAAAAAGCATTCGACCAGGCGCTGAAGTCATCTTTTGTGGCTATTGTCGTAGATCTGATGCTGGGAGTGGAGCTGGACGGTTGGGATCTGATCCGTATGCTCAAAAATGATCCCCGGACCGAACAGGTGCCGATTGTGATCTCCTCGGCGCTGGACAAGACGGATAAGAGTATGCTTGAGAACGTGAAGACATATCTGACGAAGCCGTATCCGCCGGGAGAGCTATCGAACACACTACAGGAAATTGTGGAGATACAGCTGAAGTCGGGAGAAGTCCTCTTTCCGGATAATGACTGCTAATATGGCTTGCCTTACAGTAGACTCTAAGGTATATAGTGATCTTGCAGCAGACAACCAATCAGGAATGCAAGGGAGGAAATGCGAGTGAAATACAGTTATTTGGGAAAATCCGGTTTGAAGGTCAGCCAACTATGTCTGGGTACCATGAATTTTGGCCCGGAAACCGAGGAAAAGGAAGCCTTCAGAATTATGGACGCTGCCTTGGATGCGGGCATCAACTTTTTTGATACAGCCAATGTATACGGCGGCAATGACCGTCGCGGCTGGACGGAAGAAATTATCGGCCGATGGTTTCAGCAGGGAGGCGGCCGGCGCGAGAAGGTTGTTCTGGCTACCAAAGTCTACGGTGACATGTTCGACGAGCAGGACGGCCCCAATTCAGGTGCAGGTTTGTCAGCATACAAGATCAGACGTCATTTCGAAGGCTCACTGAAACGTCTGCAGACGGATCACATTGAACTGTATCAAATGCATCATATTGACCGGAATGTCTCCTGGGACGAGTTGTGGGGCGCATTTGAAATTCTGGTCTCCCAGGGCAAAGCCGATTACATCGGGTCCAGCAACTTTGCGGGCTGGCATATTGCCGCTGCCCAGGCAAAGGCCAAAGAACGCCATTTCCTGGGGCTTGTCTCCGAGCAGCATCTGTACAACCTGCTGGAGCGGACGCCGGAGCTGGAGGTCCTTCCAGCCTCGCAGGAGCTGGGTCTGGGAGTGATCCCATGGAGTCCGCTGGCTGGCGGCCTGCTGGGACGCAATGCGCTGTCCAAAAGTGGTGTGCGCAGCGCCCGTTCGGCCAAGCTGGAGCAGCACCGGAGCCAGTTGGAGCAATTCTCCGCGCTCTGTAAGGAGCTTGGGGAGCATGAAGACCAAGTGGCGCTGGCCTGGGTACTGGCCAATCCTGCCGTTACCGCACCGATTATCGGGCCACGGACGATTGAACAGTTCGAAGACTCGCTGAGAGTCACCGAGATCGTGCTCGATGCAGATACGCTGAAGAAGCTGGACGAGATTTTCCCGGGACCGGGCCGTCCGGCACCGGAAGCCTACGCCTGGTAAATGCTCCGGCGGGAATCAATATAGGAAACCGGCTGCCGTAAGTTTAATACTGGAGCTGGACAGCGCGGGAGCATCCTTTGGGATATTCCCGCGTTTTTTTATTTTTCTCGCTAAGGCAGCGCTGTCCTTAAAAAAAGCGGGTGTAGCCGTGGGCGTAGTAATCACCGGGCGTCGCCTCAAAGTCCAGATTGTTTTGCGGAGGCTGGCAAGGATGAATCCAGGGTCTTCCTGTGATAAGCTGAACAGTAAGAATGAACAGTATCGCTATTTTTGCCGAGTGCAGAGGGGGTGGCCATTACGCTTTTTTACTTAATATCCATATTGGTCGTTATAGCGGATCAGGCCGCCAAGTGGGCAGTACGCTCCAAGATGCAGCTGGGGGAAACCATTCCTGTGTGGAGCGGGCATCTGCAGTTTACGTATTACGAGAACAGTGGTGCAGCGTTCAGCTCTTTTCAGGGATTCGGCCCGTATTTCGCCATTGTTGCGGTAGCCTTTGTTGCTGCGGTGTTCTATTACAGACGAAAGGGAGAACTGAGGGGGCCTTTACTGGAAGCGGCGAGCGGTTTTTTGGTAGGCGGGGCAATCGGCAACGCCATGGATCGTGTCATTTACCATCAGGTAACGGATTTTCTGGTCTTCGGCAGCCGTGGCGGCATTCTGAACCTTGCAGACTTGGCGATCAACGCCGGGGGGCTGCTGGTTTTGGTACATCTGCTCAAGAAACCGCTGAAGCGTTTTTCTTTAAAAAGGTAAGACCTTCGGGCTGAATGTCCTTGGAATGACCATCCGGCATATCATTAGGCAGGTTTTGTGAAATTCTTGCTGCTTTATCGATTATTAATTATCATTTTATCTAATAGAAGTTATCATAAAATGTAATGAAGCTGGTTAAATCAGAGCTTTTTACTCTGATTTAAGCGGCTTTTCTGCGTTTTATTGAATTTATTGGATTATAAGTGTAAATTTAGCAGCCTGGTGTCTCGTTGATCGTTTCATATAATTGTGATAGCCTGAATTTATGTTGTTAAGAGGGAAGCAGATTTCATGCGAGGAGAGGTCGATAGTGTTGCAATTACATGTTACGAACAGTCCTTTTACCGAGGAACAGGTTGATCTTCTAAACCGCCTTCTGCCGTCACTGACGCAGACACAGCAGATTTGGCTCGGCGGCTATATATCCGCAATAACACTGCAGGGCATATCCGTTGACTCCACTACTGCGCCGGCTGTGCCTGTAACACCCGTTCCGGGTGCTGCAATTGCTTCAGCTGCTTCAGCTGCGATTGCCCAGCCGTCCTTTTCCCGCGATATCACCGTACTCTTCGGATCACAGACTGGCAATTGCCAGCGTCTCGCTTCCAGCCTGTCAGGCAAGCTGAAGGAGCAGGGATTCGAGGTCACCGTATCTGCGATGAACAGCTTTAAGCCGAATGCACTGAAGAAAGTAGAGAACCTGCTGATTCTGGTCAGCACGCATGGTGAAGGTGAACCACCGGATAATGCGCGTTCGCTTCACGAATTTCTCTATAGCAAAAGAGCGCCCCAATTGAATCATTTACGGTATTCGGTGCTGGCACTCGGGGATACCTCTTATGAATACTTCTGCCAGACGGGCAAGGATTTCGACCAGAAGCTGGAAGAGCTGGGCGGCCAGCGTCTAAGCCCCCGTGCAGATTGCGATCTGGACTATGACGAGCCGGTCGCTGATTGGATAGAACAAGTGATTACCGCCCTTAACGGTGCCCAGAGTGCCCCCGCTATTGCTGAAGAGGCTGTCCTTGCGGCCGAACACGCGGAATCGCTGCAATCGGCATATTCCCGCAATCATCCGTTCCAGGCAGAGGTGCTGGAGAATCTGAATCTGAACGGACGCGGCTCGGATCGTGAAACCCGCCATCTGGAGCTGTCGCTGGCAGGTTCTAACATGACCTTCGAACCTGGTGACTCGCTGGGAGTCTATCCCGAGAATCATCCCCGGCTGGTAGAAGAGATCATTACCGCCATGGGCTGGAACACCGGGGAAGCCGTCCCCCTGAACAAAAAAGGTGAGGAGGGCACCCTTCATGAAGCGCTTCTCCGCCATTATGAAATAACCGTCCTGACCAAACCGCTGCTGGAGCAGGCAGCGAAGCTGTCAGCGGCTCCCGCGCTGCATGAACTGCTGCTGCCGGACCGTTCCAAGCAGTTGAAAGAATATATCCAGGGTCGCGATCTGCTCGACCTGATTCAAGATTTCGCGCCATGGGATGTACCCGCCCGCAGCTTCGTAACCATCCTGCGCAAGCTGCCGGCAAGACTATACTCCATCGCCAGCAGCTATAATGCCAATCCCGAGGAGGTTCACTTTACCGTGCGGGCGGTACGCTATGAGTCCCATGGACGAGAACGCTATGGTGTCTGCTCGGTTCACTGCGCGGAGCGTGTGCAGCCAGGAGACACTTTGCCGATATACATCCAGAACAATCCGAATTTCAAGCTTCCGGCAAATCCCGATGTGCCAGTGATCATGATCGGACCCGGTACAGGAGTCGCACCGTTCCGCTCGTTCCTCGAGGAACGCGAAGAGCAAGGTGCAGAAGGCAAGACATGGCTGTTCTACGGAGACCGTCATTTTGTGACAGACTTCCTCTACCAGACAGACTGGCAGCGGATGCTGAAGGACGGCGTGCTGAATAAGCTGGATGTGGCCTTCTCCCGGGATACAGAAGAGAAAGTCTATGTGCAGCACCGCATTCTGGAGCATAGTCAAGAGCTCTATGCCTGGCTGCAGGAAGGCGCCCATGTATATGTCTGCGGGGATGAAAAGCATATGGCCCACGACGTCCACGCAGCGCTGATCAGCGTTATTCAGGAGGAAGGCGGACTAAGCCCCGAAGCAGCAGCAGCCTATCTGGACAATCTGCAGCAGGAGCAGCGTTACCAGCGCGATGTGTACTAAACATTAACATACAGTGAATGCGGGAGGAGACTTGCAGCAATGGCGAATAATGAATCAGTGGTGAAGCCCATCGGCGGCCCGCCTAGTGATGTTGAACATATTAAGCTCGAGAGCAATTATTTGCGGGGAGCCCTTGTGGAGACGTTGAAGAACCCGATCACCGGAGGTCTGCCTGAGGATGATAACCGGTTGCTTAAGTTCCACGGCAGCTACATGCAGGATGACCGGGATTTGCGCAGTGAACGGGAACGCTCGAAGCTGGAGCCGGCCTTTCAGTTCATGCTGCGTGTGGTCGCACCTGGTGGTGTGGCTACCCCGGCACAATGGCTGGTCATGGACGAACTGGCACACAAATACGGCAATGGTACCTTGCGGCTGACGACAAGACAGGCCTTTCAAATGCACGGAGTGCTCAAATGGAATTTGAAAAAGACCATCAAGACTATCAACGATACGCTGATGACGACCCTCGCTGCTTGCGGTGACGTTAACCGCAATGTGATGAGCGGTCCCAATCCGTACCAGTCCGAAGTTCATGCCGAGGTCTATGAGTGGGCACGCAAGATCAGCGATCATTTGGCACCGCGTACCCCTGCCTACCATGAAATTTGGCTGGACGGTGAAAAGGTAGTGGACAGCAAAGACGGAGCAGAAGTCGAACCGATCTACGGCCCGGTCTATCTGCCCCGCAAGTTCAAAATCGGCATCGCGGTCCCTCCATCCAATGATGTGGATGTATTCTCCCAGGATCTTGGCTTTATCGCAATTCTGGAAAACGGCAAGCTGGCAGGATTCGATGTAACGGTTGGCGGCGGCATGGGGATGACTCATGGGGATACAAGTACGTATCCGCAGCTTGGACGGGTAATAGGCTTCTGCCGGCCGGAGCAAATGATTGATCTGGCGGAGAAAACCGTTACGATTCAGCGCGACTTCGGCAACCGCTCGGTCCGCAAAAATGCCCGTTTCAAATACACCATTGACCGTCATGGTCTGGAATGGTTTACCGGTGAATTGCAGAACCGGTTAGGGTGGGAGCTTGAACCGGCAAGGGGCTTTCACTTCGACCATAACGGTGACCGTTACGGCTGGGTGAAAGGTGTAAACGGCAGATGGAACCTGACGCTATATATCCAGAGTGGACGGATTCATGACACGGAGAGCAGCAAGCTCATGACAGGCCTGCGGGAAATCGCCAAAATCCATGACGGAGACTTCCGGCTGACCCCCAATCAGAATCTGATTATAGGCAATGTCAGCAGTTCGAAGAAACGTAAGGTTACGGAACTCGCCAAGCAGTATGGATTGACAGAGGGTGCGCATCATTCGGCTCTGCGGCGCAGCTCGATGTCCTGTGTAGCGCTGCCGACGTGCGGATTGGCCATGGCCGAGGCAGAGCGTTATCTGCCGCTGCTGCTGGATAAGCTGGAGCTGATCATTGACGAAGCAGGACTTCGGGAGGAAGAAATTGTGATCCGCATGACGGGCTGCCCGAATGGCTGCGCCAGACCGGCGTTGGGGGAGATCTCGTTCATCGGGAAGGCTCCGGGCAGATATAATATGTATCTGGGAGCAGGTTTTACCGGCGACCGTCTGAATAAACTGTATAAGGAAAATATCGATGAACAGGAAATTCTGGCAACGCTTGAACCAATCCTCCATCAATACGCCAGGGAGCGCCAAAGCGGCGAGCACTTTGGGGATTTTGTAATCCGCAGCGGATACGTCAAGGCGGTTACCTCTGGACTTCATTTCCACGACTGATTCATGAACTTAACGAACCCGTTTCCTTCTTTAAGAAGGCAGGGTTCGTTTCTTTTTTTGAAAATATAAGAATTTATATGCTTCACGCATTAAATTATCCTTCTATTGCCGTTTCTGCTTGTGAATTCAGATTAAATTTGGATTTTCGGCGAATATCTTTCATAATATAGAGAAGAACGACCAAACTATAACCAAGAGCCATTATTGTAAGTAATGTGTTCTGTACAGAAGAGGCGAAACGAATGATCATCATGAAAACGATGGAAGAGATCGAGAAAATGCGGGCAGCCGGCAAAATTCTTGCGGAATGCCACCGGCAAATCGCCCAAATCATTAAGCCCGGAATCACAACCTGGGAAATTGACCAGTTTGCAGAGAAATTCATTCTCTCCCAAGGAGCTACCCCGGAGCAAAAAGGCTATCACGGCTATCCTTACGCGACCTGCGCATCTGTAAATGATGTGATCTGCCATGGATTTCCGAAGCATGAGGAGTTGAAAGACGGCGATATCGTAACCATTGATATGGTTGTGAACCTGAATGGCTGGCTGGCAGATTCGGCTTGGTCCTACGCCATCGGCAATATTAGCGAACAGGCGGAGAAACTGCTGAATACGACCAAAGAGTCATTGTTCAAAGGTATTGAGCAAGCGGTCGCCGGTAACCGGATCGGGGATGTTGCCCATGCGATACAGGTCTATGCCGAGTCGAACGGCTTCTCGGTCGTACGTGATTTCATTGGTCACGGCATTGGTTCTGAAATGCATGAAGCGCCTGAGGTACCTCACTATGGACCCGCAGGGAAAGGACCAAGAATTAAAGAAGGCATGGTATTTACCATTGAGCCGATGCTGAATACCGGAAGCTACCGTACGAAAGTAGATGCGGACGGGTGGACGGCCCGCACCATTGATGGCGGCCTGTCAGCCCAGTATGAGCATACACTGGCCATCACTCCGCAGGGCACAATTATCCTGACTGAACTGTAAACTGCCATACCCGAACCCGGGCGTTCTCCTTCTTGTAAGGAAACGTCCGGGTTTTTGTTTTTTTGACACGGATCGAGCTTCTGATAGTTTTTTTTGCTGTGTGTGTGTCGGAATTCACGGCTGAATGAAAATTAAATGCATATAATGGTAAGGTTTCAAAGCTGAATCAGAATAGAGGACGAAGAATGGCAGTAGATAAACATTGCAAAAATCTGCACAGGGCACCCAGCCCCGAGCAGTGCATGGACCATTATGGCTGCATTTATGAAAACAACCATCTGATTACTTTGCTGGTGAATCCGGTAGACGGATCGATTACCGATGCCAACAGGGCAGCCTGTGAATTCTACGGCTACCCTATCCGTATTTTTCGGAAACTTCATATTACGGATCTGCAGGCCGACCCGTATGCCGGATTGGAAGATTTCATTGTACAAGGAATGCCTGGTGACGAACATGGGGCTAACAGGGTCTTTATGGACAGGCATCTGCTCGCGGGGGGGCAGGTAATTGATGTGGAGATTCATACCGGCATGATGTCCATGCTCGGGAGGTCAAGTATCTACATGGTTGTTCATGACATCAGCGAGCGGGTTCGTTCGGAGCAGCGGCTTCGTGAGAGTGAAGAGAGATACAGGGATCTGGTTGAGCTCTGTCCCGAAGCCATCATGGTCTATAGCGGAGGCACCATCCTGTTTGCCAACAAACAAACCGAAAAAATGTTCGGTAAAAAGAAACAGGAGCTGATTGGACAGAGAATAGAGTCCTTTTTTAGCGAGCAATACATAAGGAGCGCCAAATATAACAAGCTTATGACCTGGGGCTCCATCGCCAAGGAGAGATTTCGCTTCGAACAGCGGTTCATCCGGCATGATAACCGTATTTTCGATGTTGAGATTTCAGGTGTACCGATCATTTATGAGGAAGAAAAGGCGTTACAGCTGGTGCTGAGGGACATCACGGAGAGCAAAAAGGAAGTGGAGCGGGCAGTCAAGCTGCAGGATCACCGGCATGCAGTAGTTTTTCCGCTGGAGGACAAGGCAGAACTGGAGAAGCTGTATATTCCGGCCCGGACACTGAGTGGCGATTTCTTCATTTTTCATAAGATTGATGAGGAAAGGGTAGTTGGAATGATTGGTGATGTGACGGGCAAGGGAATCACCGCCGCACTGAACATCTCTGCCCTTAGGGTGTTGTTTGCGGATTGTATGGAGGTTACTGATGATCCGCTGCAGGTCATGAAGGAATTGAACCAGAAAGCTATACTGCATCTGGGCGAGGATTATATTGCGGGCTGCTGCTTTTGTCTGGATTTTGGAACCGGCTTGCTGAAGGCAGCGGGTGCAGGGATCAATGAATTCATCTATGTGCCCAAGGACCGGGAGGGCCAATGCATTACCGTCAAAGGCGCGCCGCTAGGCATGTTCGGAGACAGTGAATTTGAGGAGAAATCCATATCCTTTCAATCGGGAGACCGTTTTTGCTTTTACAGCGACGGGATGGATCTTCTCTTTGACAGCCAGGAACTGAGCGGCAGCTACGAATATCTGACCGACCGGATTGCGGGAGCTTCATTACAGGATGACTGCACCTGGCTGAGCCTATCTATTAAGTGAATGAAGGAGCGGATTATGAGAGCTGTTCAGAAGGAAATTCGAATCCATGGTTTGGAGCAGCATCAGCGAATTATTGACGGAATTATAGAAGAGCTTCATCTGGAGGCTTATGCGTTTGACATTCGGCTGATTCTGATCGAAGCCATTACCAATGCTTATTACCACGGTAATCATAGCGATGCTAGCAAGCCGATTATTATCCGGTATTTGCTGAGCGGCGAGCAGCTTGAACTTCAGGTGGAAGACTCCGGGGAAGGAGCAGGTACATTGGTATTCCCGGACATGATCAGCAGTGACGAGCTGCTTGATGAAGGCGGGAGAGGTCTGTACCTGATCCGCTGCTTCTCCGATCAAGTGGATATGATTCACAACACGATGTACATCAGCAAATGCGTAAATCCCTCGTAGACAGAAGAAGGAGAGAATCCCGTGAAGTTAAGTCTAAAAGTTAAAATGAGTATTCTGCTATTTTTGATTATTAGTGTGCCTTTGTCCATTTCGGGTATCATTTCGTATAATCAAGCCTCTAATGCGCTGCAAAAAACGATCGAGGAGGAATTGCGCGATACCACTGCCTCAACTGCCCAATCTGTCGATTCGGAGCTAACGGCCGTAAGTAATTATCTTGGGATTGCCGGCCAAAATGATACGCTGGCAAGCTTTGCGGGTAATCCGGCAGGCAAGACAGCGAAAAGCCTGGCGTATTCTTATATCTCCGGCTTACAGAAGGATCATGCGAAGCTGCTGGAATCTATCATCATAGCCGGCAATGACGGACAGGTATTGCTGACCAGCAGCTCTGTGAATCCGGATCTTAGTGTTAAGGACCGGGAATATTTCAAACAAGCCCTGCAGGGAAAAGAAACAGAGAGCGAAGTTCTCGTCTCTGAAGAAAGCGGTCATAATATTGTGGCTATTGCCCGCCCGCTGGAGCAGAATGGACAAATTACAGGGGTGCTGATCGGAACTGTTCTGTTCGATAACCTTACCGCTCCAGTAGCCAAGGTCAAGGTTGGAGACAGCGGCTATGGATATATGGTCGACCGCACTGGCCTGATTATATATCATCCCAAGAAGGAGAAGATTCTGAAGGAGACGCTTGACGGTAACAGTAATAAGGAACTTAGTGCAATCTTTCAGGTTATGAAAAACGGCAAGGCTGCCGACGGGTTCTACACTTATGAAGGTGTTCATAAGTATGTATCCTTTCAGCCTGCCGGAAACTGGATAGTGGCCACTACCGCCAATGTTCAGGATTATATGGCTCCAGCGATTAATATCCGCAACATGACTATTATTATCACTCTAGCCTGTATAGTAATCGCCCTGCTTGTGGCTTATTTTTTCACCACCCGCAGCATTGTCAATCCGATTATCAGGCTGGAGAAGGCGATGTCTCTTGCGGGAGAAGGGGACCTGACTGTACATACCTCTATCCGCACAGGAGACGAGCTGCAGGAACTGAGTGAGGCATTTAATACGATGATTGACAAACAGGATGCCATCATCGAGAAAGTAAGGGCAGGCTCGATCTCCTTGACTTCCATGTCGGAAGAAATGGCGGCCTCGTCGGAGGAGATTAGCGCATCGATTCAGGAGATCAGCTCGAGTACTCAGGAGATTGCCGCCGGCGCAGAGAATAACAATCAGTCCGTAATCAATGCCTCCCAGGTTCTTGTACAGCTCTCCAGTCTGGTGCAGCTGGCCCAGAGTAAGGCGTCTGCTACTTCCGGTAATGCCGATCTGACCAATCAGGCGGCCCAGCGCGGAAGAAAACAGGTCATGAATACGGTCGAAGCCATGAACATTATCAGCAGCAGCACACAGGAAACCGAAGATCAGCTGCAGGAGGTGAGTGAACTCTCAGGCAAGGTATCATCAATTATCGGTACGATTAACGCTATCGCCGGTCAGACCAACCTGCTGGCCCTGAATGCAGCCATTGAAGCCGCTAGAGCCGGTGAGGACGGCAGGGGCTTCAGTGTGGTAGCTGAAGAAGTGCGGAAGCTCTCCGATGAAACCCACAGGCAGGCCAGTGAAATTTCAGTTCTGGTGAATGATATGGTCACACGGATTACCCAGGCTGTAGCCTCCATGAGAGGTGCTTCAGAGGCGGTTGAAGGTGGTGTTCGCGAAGTGACTGAGACGGATCACGTTTTCGTGCATATTATCAATTCCGTGGAGCTTATTACAGGCAGTGTCCGCGAGATTCTGGATATTACCCGGGACGAGGTAGCTACCTCAGATCAGATTATCAGACTGATTGATTCGATGGGGACCATTTCGGAAGTGGCGGCAATCAATAGTGAGAATGTATCAAGTGCTACAGAAGAACAGGCGGCAACGGTCACAAACTTTGCGGCCTCTGCCCAGGAAGTAAGTGCCATGGCGTATGAACTGGAAACGCTCGTAGAGAAATTTATAATCAGGGGTGAATAGCTTGAGCGAGATTACCATCGAAATGCCGGAGATGTTCTCCGTGGAAGAAGCCAGCGACTTCAGAGAAAAGGTTAAGGAATATATTGATAAGGGGACCTACAGCTTTGTTCTTGATTTCAGTACATGTGCCTTTATCGATAGCACCGGGCTTGGAGTAATCGTCAGCTCCTACAAGAAGTGTGTGGAGAACGGCGGCACAATCAAGCTCCAGTCGCTGAATGCCAATGTGCGGAAGATATTCGAACTTACCCGTCTGACCCATGTGTTTGAGATTCTCTAAGAAAAGCTATTCACACAAGCAGCGGCTGTGCGGTCCCACCCGGGACTGCACAGCCGCTGCTTGTGTATCATGGCGTACATGAATGTCTGCTAATCGGTAATATTCCGGGTGTAATATTCAATAATGTCCTTCCGGCGGATAATGCCCAGGAAGATGCCTTTGTCATCGACAACCGGAACAAAATTCTGATCTGCAGCCAGCGTTAGCATATCCTCCATCTGTGCGTGAATCCCGACACTTTCGTTGTGAACATGACGCTGAATATCGCCTACGGTCACATCCCGCATGTTCTCAAAGCTTAATCCTGCCGTATCCTTCAGCTTCCACAGCAAGTCCCCTTCGGATAAGGTTCCCACATATTTACCTTCTCCATCAATAATGGGGATGGCAGAATAATAATGATTCTCCAGTTGTACCAGGGCCTCCAGCATGGTAATGGAGGAGGTAATATACGATACCTGGTCCTTGGGCAGCAAAAAAGCGGATATTTCCATTAGTGAGGCTCCTTTACAGCGGAATTTGCCGATAGCGGTATACTTATTAAAACACAGATTGGGCTGAAAGCGCATAAAAAAATGGTATTCGTGATACTTTAATCTGCATGAAAAAAGGATACAGCATCTCCCAAATGGCTCAGAGAACTATATCCTTAACAGTATTTGGATGACCGGGGCGGGAGGTTAAGCGTTGTCGCCGCTTTGGCCGTCTTCATGGCTTAGCTGCCAGATGATCCCGAATTTGTCCTTCAGACTGCCGTAACATTTGCTCCAGAAGGTCTCCTGTAGTTCCATGATAACAGTACCGCCTTCTTTGAGCTTGTCGTACCATGCTTTGATTTTGCCGGTATCAGCATTCATCAGGGTGAGATTTATATTATTTCCTTCAGTATAAGGCATACCGGGGAAGACATCCGAGAACATCACTGGACTTCCGTCAATGAACATCATGGCGTGCATGACCAGATGCTTGGCTTCCTCGGGAAGAGGGTGGGAAGGGTCCGGAGGTGCCTCACCAAAAGTCATGATCTGCGGGGGCTCTGTTCCAAACACTGTTGCATAAAACTCTACAGCTTCACGTGCGTTTCCGTTAAAATTGAAGTACACATTAATTGCCACAGGCTTCACTCCTCTAAAGTGGTTATTGTAAAGGCAAACGCAATATTTCCACATTGTATCATGTACTTGTCCATTTAGAAATATACGAGCAGTGCACAGTCTTTGCCGCCGGAACAGAGTGGGAACCAAGGTCGCTGGAAGGACTCACTGTGAGATTACGTGGATTAGTGCCTCGCGGATGATCTGTATATCATTAGATATGGGCGCCTTTCTGTCTTCAGATGGACAACCTGCGGATGGTTTCAATATACTGGAGGAAAGTATGGGAACTGATGTTAGGACCTGAGGCAAAGGAGGATGGAAATCGTGAATACGGACATCGCGGACCGAAGACTGGCTAATCAGTTTATTCACAGCTCTGTCTCTATGGAGCCGGAGGAGGTTGTCCGGAGATTAGGGGCTCTGCAGGCCCAGGATTATCTGCAGGCTGTGTGGGCGATTGGCCTCCGGACGCCTTCCGCCACGCTGGCCCAGGTTGAACGGGCAGTAGCAGAGCGAAAGATTGCGCTAACCTGGACGCTGCGGGGAACGATTCATTTCGTGCCGCCGGAGGATGTGAAATGGCTGCTTCAGCTATGTGCTCCGCGTCTCTTAAGGCAGGCTGTGCGGAGAATGGAGCAGCTGGAACTGGATGAGAAGACCCTGGGACGCGCCAGGAAAATCATCTATAACGCACTTAAGAATGGCGGAAGTCTACGGCGGCCGGATGTGCTTGCCCTGCTTGAGGCAGAAGGTATCCGCACCGGAGGGCAGCGCGGTTATCATATTTTGTGGCATAGTGCTTATAATGGGCTGATCTGCTTTGGTCCGCGCAGCGGGAAACAGCAAACCTTTGTGCTGCTAGACCAGTGGGTGGAGCATTCCCGGGAGCTGTCCTTCGAGGAATCGCTCTCCGAGCTGGCTTTGCGCTATTTCACAGCCCATGGACCGGCTACCGTACAAGATTTTGCCTGGTGGGCCGGATTAACGCTAACAGAAGCCAGAGCCGGGCTGGACGCAGTGAAGAGCAAACTTGAGACCGGTGTATTCTCTGGCACGGAGTACTGGAGTCCAGCTTCATCCGGAGGACACATGTCAACAGCCTCTGAGATTCATTTGCTTCCCGGCTTCGATGAATATATTCTCGGCTATGGCGACCGCAGTGCTGTGCTTGAGCCTGAGACCGCCCCGCTTATCGTACCGGGTAATAATGGTGTGTTTCTTCCGACGATTGCCGCAGGCGGGCAGATCATCGGCACATGGAAACGAACCGTCAAGACCAAAGGGGTTGACCTGAAATTCAGTCCCTTTACCAAGCTGGCACAGGACCAAGAAGAGAGGCTGATGTTGGCCGCTGAGCGGTATGCTTCTTTTCTAGGACTTCCTGTCCTTACAATAACAAGATAGAGGAGTAATGAGTGAATTCAGCGAAAGCTATCATCTTCAGCTCTGATTTTGATCTTACGCTTGGCTATCAGCAACCCAACGAAGAGGAAGTGTGGACCTTGGAAGATTATACTTTATTATTGGAACAGCTTTTGCAGCAGGAGCGGAATTTGCAATTCAGCACATTTACAAATCAGACAGCCATCCGGCTGGGCAATGCCATTGTGGAGAGAGCTGTGGCAATGGATAAGCTAATCGTGGTGGATATCCGCAAGAATGGCCAAGTTCTGTTCCATGCCAAAATGAATGACACAGGTCCGAACAACGACCGCTGGATTGCCCGCAAAATAAACACAGCCAACCATTTCGGCCACTGCTCATACTATATGCATGTGCTATATAAATCATGGAACACTACGATTCAGGACAATGCCTTCGTTGATCCGATGGAGTATGCCGCTGAGGGCGGATGCTTCCCTGTATATATCAGGAACGCAGGTCAGGTCGGAACGATTTCGGTCTCCGGATTATCTGGTGAGGAAGATCATGAGATGATAGTCAGTGTTCTTGAACCCTTTCTTAAGGCGGAGCAGGATTAATCTATTCTGATAATAAATTACATTATTTCCATATTAAACGGGCGTTCCACAGCCATATCCCTGGCCGTGTGAGCGCCTTTTGCTTGTGAGCTTCCAGGCTGGTACGAAAATGGTGGGAATGGTTATAAACAAAGCAGGAATAATCTGGACTGATATCGAATAGTTTCGTTCATCACAAAATTCGACTTTTCAACTATAAGAGGGGTTACCGCCATGTTTAAAAAAAATAAAACGTTCTTCCTGATCCTGACTTTTGCTCTGATCTTTCTGCTTCCCTTGATTGGGAGCCTAGTCAAGTGGAAGGGGCAGCTGCCGGGGTATGGCGATTTTCCCGCTCAAAAAGTAGAGGCAGACCCTGGTTTCAGCCTGCTGTACTTTTCCCTGGCCTGCATTGTCGCGCTGCTGATTACATTGATTCTGGTTTTTCCCCGGTGGTTTGGCTTCAAAAAGGTCCGCGAAACACCCGTACCGAAAGAAGGGGTAACTCCTTTTCCGGTCTGGTTCTGGTGGAGCCTGCCAGTGCTTGCCATCAGCTGGTTCCTAATGTGGGCCCGGGTCAAGCTGTTCATTTCGTTCGAATACTACACTTTTGTACCATTATGGTGGTCATTCATATTAATTCTAGACGGATTGGTGTATAAAAGAAATAAAGGCGCTTCGATCATATCGCGCAAACCGCATGTGATGCAGCTGCTGGCTGTAGTGTCCTGCTTCAGCTGGTTTGCTTTTGAATATCTTAATTTCTTTGTGATTGAGAACTGGTATTATCCGAATAATGAGGTGTTCTCGAACTTTGGCAATGTGTTCTGGTTCTCACTGTCGTATACGACGGTGCTTCCGGCAATCTTTGAATGGTACCTGTTACTTAAGACTTTTAGCGCGTTCAGGAACCGCTATCGGTATGGTCCGAAATTCAACGTCTCCCGGATTTTTCTGATCATCTACTATGTGATAGGGCTGATATTGGCTTTTGGGATGGGTTATTATCCATATTTGCTGTTCTGGGTGTTGTGGGTGGCACTTGTCCCGATGCTCTCCGCGGCAATGGCACTTGTGGGATTCTGGACGCCTTTTACTCCGGTTAAGAACGGGGACTGGTCCAGTGTCATTCTGATTGGGCTTGCCACACTGTTTAACGGATTCTTTTGGGAGTTCTGGAATTTCGGCAGCGAGTGGTTCCATGATTCTATGCCAACCAATCCTAACTACTGGAAGTACTCGGTACCTTATTTGGACAAATTTCATATATTCTCAGAGATGCCCGTCCTGGGGTATTTCGGATATCTCTTTTTTGGGCTGAACTGCTGGATTATTTGGCTGATTGCTGCCTATATCTTTAAGTTTGATGCGGATATTGAAGTGACGGGAGAACAGAGCTAAAGGTGGAGTGGGTATGGTTGTGTTTGACCGATATGAGGTACTGGAGACGATTTCTGATCAATATATAAAATCCGTATACAGAAGTATCGATTCCGTAACGGGTGAATCGGTCATTCTGAAAGTACTTAAGCCGGAATATGCCGGAACGGAAGCAGTGATGAGGTTCAAGCAGGAGTACAAGCTGCTCAAGGAGCTGAGCGAGAACACGAGCGGTGTCATCAAGCCATACAGGCTGGAGGAGCAGAATAACTCCTACATTATGGTGCTGGAGGATATTCACGGACGTTCGCTCAAAAGAATCATGGCAGAGGATCAGCCGGAGCCAGAGGTACTGATACAGCTGGCGGTTCGGATCGTAGATATTCTGGGGGCGATTCACGAGCGGAATGTCATCCACAAGGATATCAAGCCTTCCAATATCATTTGGAACAGGGATCAGAATATTGTACAAATTATTGATTTCGACCTAGCCGTGAAGCTGTCCAGGGAGAAGCGGGATTTTCAGAACAATGGTGTACTGGAAGGCAGCTTGCTGTACATATCACCCGAGCAGACCGGCAGAATGAACCGCAATGTGGACTACCGAAGTGATTATTATTCCTTGGGCATAGTCCTCTATGAGATGATGACGGGCAAGAAGCCTTATGATGCGGGAGAGATGCTGGAGCAGATCTACTCCATTATTGCCAAAGAAGCAGTTCCTCCATATAAGGCAACTGGGGGAAGGGTCTCAAGCAGTCTGTCAGCAGTAATAATGAAGCTAATGGAAAAGTCTTCGGAGGACCGGTACCGCAGCGCATATGGAATTAAAGCGGACTTGAAGAAATGTCTGGCTGGCCAGGAGAACTTCGTAGTTGGCGCAGAAGACCGGCTGAATATCTTTCGGATTCCGCAGCGGTTATATGGACGCGATCAGGAGCTTGGACGTCTCGTGGATTCGTTCCGCAGAAGTGTCAAGGGCAGTACACAACTGATGCTGGTCACCGGAGAAGCCGGGGTGGGTAAAACCGCACTGGTCCATGAGCTGCACAAGTACATAAGTCAGGAGAAGGGACTTTTTGCAGAAGGAAAGTTCGATCAGTATAACCAGAATATCCCTTACAGTGCCATTATTCAGGCGTTTCGGCGATTAATCAGCCAGTTGATGGATAGTCCTGATGAGAATCACAAGGCCTATCTCAAGGAGGCATTAGCCAAGGCTCTTGATGGGAATGGCAATCTGATTGCCGGTCTGATTCCTGAACTGGACACCTGGATTGGCATTCAGCCGGAGATGGAATCGCTGAATCCGGCAGAAGAAACCAACCGGTTCTATCTTACCTTTGCCAAGTTCATCGAAGGAATTACGCATAACGAGAAACCCTTAGTGCTGTTTCTGGATGATGTGCAGTGGGCGGATTATTCCAGTCTGCAGCTGATCGAGAAGCTGCTGCTGGGTCATCAGCTGCAAAAGGTTCTTATTGTCTGCTCTTACCGGCAGAATGAAATTTATGAGGGGCATCCGCTGATCAGTACGATCTCCGCGATTGAAGTTAGTCGTGAGGTTGGAAGCATAATCCTAAACTCCTTAACTGAGGCACAGGTTGGCAGTCTGGTATCCGATACGTTGTTCACTACACCCTCCCGGGTTCAGGAACTTTCCGAAGTAATTTATAAGCGGACCAAAGGAAATGTTTTTTTTGTAAAAGAAATTCTCAAGGATTTGTACAGGAATGGGTATTTGTACTTTGACGAGTCGGAAGGATTATGGGCCTGGCAGACGCAGCGGATTGTCAGCTTGCCGGTGAACGAGAGCGTGGTCGACTTCCTGATGCTGAAGCAGCAGGAGCTTCCGCAGAATGTGCGGAGAATACTGATGCTTAGCGCAGCAGTGGGTAATGTATTTGATTTTGGGATATTGGCCCTGATTGCTGATGAACCGCTTGAGGTGGTTGCTCATGCCATAGCCACAGCTGTGGAAAAAGAGTTTATCTTACCCGAGGACTACCGGTACGCCCGGATGTCCAGCTTCCTGTCGGCACCGGAAGAAGAGGCATTGCAGAATCTGGATATCCGATTCAAATTTGCACATGACCGGATTCAGCAGTCGTTTTACCAGATGCTTGACGAAGAGGAACGGGCCGCTCTGCATCTGGCCATCGGCCGTTTGCTGCTTGAACGCCTGAGTCACGGGGAGATCGAAGGGATTATCGTTGATATTGCCGCACACCTGAATAAAGGGCTAGACAGGCTGTCCGGCAAGGCGGAAGTCGATAAAGTGGTCAGGATTAATCTAAGAGCCGCGCGCAAGGCCAAGGCAGCCTTCGGCTATGACTCGGCTTTCCGGCTGCTGGAAGCGAATATCGGGCTGATGGGAGAGACATCCTGGGAAGAGGACGGGACGCGTGCGGCTGAGATTTACCAGCTATATGCGGAATGCGGATATCTTACTCATCAGGTTGAAGCAGCTGATTCGGCATGTGGGGTCCTGATCAGGCATACCAGAGACAGATTGGCCCTCGCCCAAATCTATGAAATGCAGGCCAATCATTACATGTACCTGGGAATGATGAAAGAGTCCATAGCCTCTGGAAGGCTGGGGTTATCTACACTGGGCGTTCATATTCCTGCCCGGGTAGGCATGGCATCCGTTCTTAAGGAGCTCGTGAGGATTAAAACCGCGCTGCGGGGAAAAACGGTTGATCATATTTTTGAAGCCGAAGAGATGAAAGACCCGGAAATGAAGCTGGTGATGCGGCTATTGATCAACTTTATTCCTCCAGCCTTTATTTCCGGAGAAACTTCGCTGTTCGGGCTGGTTGTTCTGAAGAAGGTGGGACTTACCTTGAAGCACGGCAATGCTCCAGAGTCAGCGCTCGCGTTCATCGGTTATGCGATGCTGCTGTCCGGGTTCGGAGATTCCAAGGGAGCTTTTGATTATGGCCGTCTAGGTATTCGAATCAATGACAAGTTCAACGATCTGCAATGGAAAGGCGCGGCGTATGTGCTATATACGCTATTCTGTCATACCTGGACCGAACCTTGGGATACGCTGCATGAGTGGTACACTACCTCCATTGAGGCGAGTCTGCGCACAGGAGATTTACTCTATCTGGCCCATTCCTGCTACTATGTGAACCTCTGGAATCCCGGGATGGATATTCCCACGAATCTGCAGGAGAGCTTAAGAATGATTGCCATGATCGAGAACACGAAATACAAGGAGTCCTTAGCCACCGCACAATTGTCCCGGCAATACCTGCTGAATCTATCGGGCGAGCTGCAGGACCGCTTATCCTTTGACAGTGCAGACTTCAGTGAAGCGGCCTATCTGGAGGAGCTGGAGGCAGCCAAGTATTACTCCGGGATCGCAATCTACTATATTTATAAAATGAAACTGCTGTTTACCTATGAGAACTACACCGAGTCTCTGACCTATATCGACAAAGCATACCCGATCATCGGCACGCTTGCCGGATCAGCTTTTATGGAAGAGTTCGCCCTCTATACGTTCTTGAATTTGGCCTATGCCTATAAAGATTTGGGCACTAAGCGGAAGAGGCAAGCCAAAGCCAGAATGCGCAAGGAGTATCGCCGGGTGCTCAAATGGGCCAAGCATGCTCCCGAAACCTTCCGACAGCATGAGGTGCTGATGAAGGCTGAATGGGCCAGAATGGCAGGACGTGACGATGAAGCTGGACAGTATTATGATATGGCGATCGAGGCCAGCGATCAGGGAGGGTTTGTACGGTACAAGGCACTCAGTAATGAGCTGGCTGCCCGCTTTTATTATCATAAGGACTTCAAGGAGTTCGCCGGTTACTTGCTGAGACAGTCGGAGTATTATTATTCCGTATGGGGTGCGAAAGGTAAAATTGCCTTTCTCAATGAAAGATACCCGGATATGATCACAAGAATTAATGCCAAAGAGTTCATGAGCGGCCGCACGATAACGGATTACACAGAAAGTCTGGATCTGAACTCTATGATTCTGGCTTCACAGGCCATCTCCAAGGAAATCGAGCTGAACAATCTGCTGGAAGCGCTGATGCAAATCGTCATAAAGAATGCAGGAGCGCAAAGAGGCTGCATCGTGATGACCTCCAAAACCAATCTGCTCGTCGAAGGGGAATACCGGCCGGTTGAAGACCGGATTACGGTAGCGGTGCATGACCGGACAAGGTACGACCATTTGCCATATTCTATCCTGAAGCAGGTAGAGGAAAGCAGCGAGAGTGTGATCTACAATGATGCGTTCTCTGAAACGCCGTTCGTAAATGATCCCTATATTGTCAAACACCGCCCTAAATCGATGGTCTGCATGCCGCTGATCAACCAGAACAAGACCATTGCAGTCATTTATCTTGAAAACAACCTGATGACAAGTGTATTTACTGAGCAACGGATGAAGATTATTAATTTGCTGTCACGGGAAATGGTCTTCTCGCTGGAAAATGCCACTCTGTATTCCGAGCTTGAGCGCTCAGAGGAAAAGTACCGGGAACTGGTTTACAATTTGCAGGACGGCGTCTTTATTACCCAAGACAAAATATGCAAATATGTCAATGGGGCTTTGGCACAGATGCTCGGTTATGTAGCGGAAGAAATGGTGGGGCAGCCTTTTGAGAAATTCGTGAGTCTTCCTGAACGGGATAAGGTGTTGCATTATTATGCCAGAAGGGTTGAAGGGAAACCGGTTCCATTTGAATATGAGACTAAATTGATTCACAAAGACCAGAACCGTGAGGTCATAGTGATCCACAAGGTCACACGGATCAATTATATGAACCAGCCGGCCATTCAGGGTACCGTCAAGGACATCACTGAACGGAAGAAGGCGGAGCAGGAGCTTCTAAGGCATAAAGAGCATCTGGAGGAGCTGGTAGCTGAGCGGACCAAGGAGCTGGAGCTGAATAATGAAGAGTTGAATAAGTACATTCAGCTGATTGAAAAGATATCCATCACCGATGAGCTTACAGGTCTCTATAACCGCAGATATTTTAATAAGCTCCTAGTGATTGAAGTGGAAAAAGCTGCAGCGGCTCAACAATATCTGACCTATATGATGCTCGATATTGATTATTTCAAGAAATATAATGACACCTATGGGCATTTTGAGGGTGATACTGTATTGCGCAGAGTCGGGAGACTGCTGCAAGAGCTGTCCGAACGTGCGGGTGGATTCGCGTTTCGGCTGGGCGGGGAAGAGTTCGGGATCATAGTCAGCGGTTTCACCCCTCAGCAGTCCAGGGAATATGCCGAGAACATCAGAAGAAGCATTGCTGATCTGGGAATCGAGCATGCGCTGAGTACGGATTATGGAATCATTACCGTTTCTATTGGTGTGGCTACAATTCATGTGGACTTTATCCGCGAAGGCGATCTCTACAAGCTTAGTGATGATGCGCTGTATCAGTCCAAAGCCAATGGCAGAAACTGCGTTACCCTGTTTCAGGAGCCAGAGGGAGCCGCCAATCTATAAAAGTTGTAACAATATTGGCCGTGCCGGAGACGGGTTAACCGTTACCGGAGCGGCCTTTTTAAAAAGATAAAAATGTATATGTTTCACGCTATAGATGATCCTTCTCTTTCTCGCTGAAACGGATGCCGTCCTTATAAGGATGGCGTAGCCGTTTCTACTTGTTTCCATGGGTAAATTCCCGCATATTGCAGATACTCTCCGTAAAACGCGAGGAGGCAGCAGTATGGGGCAGGGGAATAAAGGATTATCGGTGTGGGGATTGACAATGCTTGCACTGGGGACGGTGGTCGGCGGCTCCTTTTTCCTGGGATCGTCGGTGGCAATCCGTGCGGCAGGACCGTCTGTGCTGCTGTCCTATGTAATTGGAGGGATTCTTGTCTATTTTATTTTGTCCGCATTGTCGGAGATGACGGTAGCTAATCCGGTTGCGGGGTCCTTTCGAACCTATACGGAACAGGCTTTTGGCCGCGGCGCAGGATTCACGGTAGGCTGGGTCTACTGGACAGGACTTGTGCTTGCGATGTCCAGTGAAGCTACGGCAGTGTCCATTCTGCTGCGGGGCTGGTTTCCCGCCTTGCCGCTTGCACTCCTCGGATCGGGGATTATCGTGGGGGTGACCCTGCTTAACCTGCTGGGTGCAAAACGGCTGAGCAAGCTGGAGAGCGGACTCGCCGCATTTAAGTTGCTCGCCATTGTGGCGTTTGTGCTGATTGCCGTTGCTTTAATTGTGGGCTTGGGTACAAGAGGTGCAGGTCCGGTAGGTCTTGGCGTTGCCCGCGGGCAGAGCTTGATGCCTGGAGGGATTGCCGGAATCGCGGGGAGCATGCTGATGGTGATGTTCACTTATGCAGGCTTTGAGGTGCTCGGTCTGGCGGCATCGGAGACGGGCAATCCGGGAATCACTATTCCACGGGCGATCCGGTATACCATCGTGCTCCTGGTCGGATTGTATTTGGCAGCAATAACCGCTCTGTTCCTGCTGTTGCCCCCGGCACGGGTATCTGAACAGATTAGTCCATTCGTATCTGCACTAAGCCTATACGGATTGGGGTGGACCGGGACCGTGATGAATATCGTGCTGGTATCTGCCATTTTGTCTACGATGCTGGCTTCGGTATTTGGTCTGGGCCGAATGCTCCGTTCTTTGGCTGAGGAGGGGCATACTCCCGAATGGATGCGGGACCGTGCGGACATTCCCTTTAGAGGTATCCTGATCTCCGGGGCCGCGATGCTGGCAGGACTCTGGATGGGAATGCTGCTGCCGCAGGGGGTCTATCTCTTTCTGGTCAGCTCAGGCGGCTTTTCGTTGCTGTTCTCCTATGTAATCATCATGGCCAGCCATTACCGGCTGCGCAAGCGTCATGGCAGTCCACTGACCGGGCAGCATGGGCTGCGCGGATATCCTTACACCTCATGGATTGCGATCGTAAGTCTGGTAGCGATTCTTGCCAGTATGCCGCTGATCCCGGGACAAGGCGGAGGACTCGCGGCGGGTGTGATGTTTGTTGTGTTATTTTCCGGGATTTATGCGCTTGGAGTCATGCGGAAGGCCAGGGAACCGACCGGATTTCGGAGACAGCCTTTTCAGGTGCCAGCGATAAGGGCCCAGATGGAGGCGGCAGAGGAGCTGGAAGGGAAAAAAGAGCAGGATACTATGAATGAATAGGGAAGGGGGATCCTCAGAGCGGTTAGTTCAGCTTACGGGATTCCTTTTTTTCTACGACAGCAAAATTAACCACCGTATAAGTGAATTCCATTTTGCTCTAAGTCGTTGAGGTAGCCTGCGCTATTGCGATTAAATTTTTAATGGTCGTAACAAGTGAAAAAGCCTTTCCAAACCCTCTGGAAAAGTTAAGTAAATTGTTAACCATTAGCTCGTCACTCTGATGCGTATAGGTCTGTTTCACCCATTCCAGTAGCAGGGACAGTTACCACTCAGCCGTCTCACTACTTTTGTCTTCCTCAGGAGTGAGTAGGCTAGCGATATGTTCCAAGGGTTTCACTAGCCGCGAAACGGCTGTATGACTAGGTTTTAATTCTTCAATTTTTACTGAATAATCTGACAACACCTTGAAGTAAATTAAGCTCTTTTTTTCCTCAAGCATCTTTGTAAGGAAGCTTGTATGGCTTGTGCACGTTCATAAATTTTGGTAATCCTAACGCTGATAATCTGCCGTTCTACCTTACGGATTCTAAAGGTAATAAACTGGATACAGGGGTCGCCGATCAAGGCGAGCCAGAGGGGGTATTCGCGTTCATGACGGTTGTTCATAAGCTGCCGCAAGAGATGGTATTGCAAGTCAATGTGAATTGCCCAACTGAAGTCATCAACCCTAAGTACCAAGTAATCCGTGTTTAAAAATTCCAATGAGAAACGTGGACACCTCATGAGTGTCCACGTTTTTTTGTCGCGAATAAATGAATTTTGAACCGGGGTCCCTTTTCATTGGTTTTGAGATTCTTAAAGTATGGATTCAGCAATCGGTATGCCGGGACAGCAACCGTCAGTGCTTAGGTAAGAACTTTTATCACTTCAACAACAATCTTAGATTAATAAACTATACTCCGTTAGCTGAGCGAAGGGCTGCCACGCGGCAGCCCTTACGATGTTGAACTATAGTTCCCCCGAGGGAGTTTAATAAGCATAATGGTGTTAATAAAATTTAGTGTATATGCTCAGGGTGACACTTACCTTTATGACAGTACCTGTACTAAATGTGCGTACTTACATAGTTAGAGTGCAATCTTTATACTCAAAGAACGAAATAAATAAATTTCTATACACCCGGAAATATAGAAACTTAAGAAAGAGGGATAATTATATGTCTAATGCCTGGAAAGTTTACTTATTAGCCGCTGTTAGCTTCTTGCTTGGAACATCCGAGTATATCATAGCAGGGATTCTCGACACAGTTGCAAGAGACGTTAATGTCTCTGTCGCTGCTGCTGGTCAGCTCATTACTGTTTTTTCACTCGCCTATGCTTTTGGAACACCTTTCCTTATCGCATTTACAGCACGAATGGAGCAGCGCAAGCTTTTAGTTTATTCACTTGGCGTATTTGTGATTGGAAATAGTATCGCCGTAGTTTTACCTGGCTTTGAATTTCTTATAGTCTCACGCGTTATTCTTGCACTAAGCATGGGAGTATTCGTTGTAACCTCCTTTACTGTCGCTACCAAGATGACTCCACCTGATAAACAAGGAAGTGCAATTGCAACAATCCTTATGGGCTTTAGCACCTCGTTGATTATCGGTGTTCCGCTAGGCAGAGTTATTGCTTCCGCTTATGATTGGAGATTGATCTTCGGAGGAATCGGTGCACTTAGTATTCTTGCGATGATCGTTATACTCTTAGTCATCCCACGCTCAAATGGCGACGAGTCGGTTCCCTTACGCAAACAGCTTGCTTTAATTAAGCAACCGAAAATAATTGTAGCCCTAATGATCACTTTCTTATGGATTTCTGGTTATTCTATTGTCTACACCTACATTTCTCCCTTCCTACTGTCGGTTACAGGGATGAACAGTAAAACAGTTATCATTGCTTTATTCGCTTTCGGGATTGCCAGCTTATTCGGCTCAAAGCTTGGCGGCTATAGTACGGATAAATGGGGATTCCCTCGTACTTTATTTGTCAGTATGGTACTGCATGTAGTAGCCTTAGTTCTACTGTCATTATCAGCCCACTCGTCTGCTATCGTTTTCCTTGTGCTCATATTTTGGGCTCTCTCCGCTTGGTCAACAAGTCCAACTCAGCAATATCACTTAATGACGCTTGCTCCGGCGGCTTCAGGCATTATGGTGAGTATGAATAGTTCAGTTTTACAGCTTGCTATGGGTGCTGGTGCAGGAATTGGAGGCGTTGTAGTGGAACAAGCTTCCTTAGCTTCGATTAGCTGGATTGGAGCTGCGGTTGTTGCCATCGCTGCAACAACCGTTATGGTATATTTACGAGTAACCGGCTCCAAAGCTCCATTAGAACTTAGTAAAGCTATAGGAAGAAACTAATATCTAAAAGGTTAGTGCTTAGCCAACTGCAAAATCCAAAGCGCACAAAATCGCTCAAGCGATCCAGTTGATTAACCGGCAATACGAATTTTCGTGTCGGCGAGTGCCGAGAGGCTATATAAGAAATAAGGAGGACAAATCTTTGAAAACTCTTGTTGTCGTGACACACCCGAGCATAGAAACATCCGTAATTAATAAGCGATGGGTAGAAGAACTCAAAAAACATCCTGAAAAGTATACTGTTCACGAATTGCATAAGGCTTACCCTGATGGAAGCATAGACGTGAAAAAAGAACAAAAATTGGTTGAATCACATGGTAATCTTATTTTGCAGTTCCCTATATATTGGTTTAATTGTCCGCCTCTCCTTAAAAAATGGCTTGACGATGTTTTAACTTATGGGTGGGCTCATGGTTCAAATGGAGGAGATAAATTAAAGAATCGCAAAGCTGCTTTAGCTGTATCTGCCGGAAGTAAAAAAGAAGATTATAGTGAAGATGGAAGATATCACTATGTACTTGATTATTTATTATCTCCTTTTGAAACTACCTTCTTATACTGCAATGCAAATTACCGTTCGTTCTTTGCGTATTATGGTACGGAAAACGAGACTGGTGAAAATGTGCCTGATACAGAAAATGAGCCGTCTGTAAGCGAATTGGAAAAAAGCACACTAAATTATTTGAGTTTTCTTGACAATCTGTAATAGTTAGCTTTATTAAGACTGCTATAAAAAAAGAAGTATTTCCCTGTTCAGGAGATACTTCTTTGTAATATAAACAAAACAACTTTGCCTACCGCTGTACAGCCTCCAGAGCTGGCAAACTGTTTTTCTCTCCCCACTCGCACATCATATTTAACAATGGAATGAGAGAAAGACCACTTTCAGATAATGAATATTCAACTTTTGGAGGTATTTGGGGAAATTCCTTGCGTATGATAAGCCCATCTGCCTCCAGCTCTTTTAACATGATGCTTTGCGTTTTAAAGGAAATGGTACCGATACATCGCTTCAGCTCATTAAACCGCATTACCTTATTTTCAGACAGCCAATACATAATGATCATTTTATATTTACCGCCTATTAAGGACAACGTGTATCCAAAGCCAGTTTCTTTTAGTTTCACGCCAGTTGGAATATAGGTTTCGCGCACAAGTACACTCTCCTTTTGGTAAGTATATGATATAAATATGCATACTTTATAATACATCATTATGCAATCTTATTGAAAGGATGTAAATCGCTATAATAAATTTTAGAAATGAAATGGGACCGGAACGATGGCAGCGCGAACGCGGTGGGCGAGTGATGGCCAAAACAGGAACCGGTTAGTTCAGTAAAGATAACCTTTTTGTTACTTCTTCAGATATTCGATTCACAATGGAGAATGTATCTAAATAACCCTCTATGACAATGTCTGAACTGGGTTTAACTGTCCTTCCTTTAACTAAATAGAAGTCCCGTAATACGACGGTGACTAGCCTTCGTCCGTCGAAAGAATTGCTCTAAGTCATTGTTCGTTCTTGGAATGTAGTAATGGTCATAACAAGTGAAAAAGCCTTTCCAAAACCCTCTGGAAAAGTTAAGTAAATTGTTAACCATTAGCTCGTCACTCTGATGCGTATAGGTTTGTTTCACCCATTCCAGTAGCAGGGACAGTTACCACTCAGCCGTCTCACTACTTTTGTCTTCCTCAGGAGTGAGTAGGCTAGCGATATGTTCCAAGGGTTTCACTAGCCGCGAAACGGCTGTATGACTAGGTTTTAATTCTTCAATTTTTACTGAATAATCTGACAACACCTTGAAGTAAATTAAGCTCTTTTTTTCCTCAAGCATCTTTGTAAGGAAGCTTGTATGGCTTGTGCACGTTCATAAATAATTAATCCAGGAAGCCCCAATGGTGGATCTCCATCTTCAAGGAGCAGAGCTCGAACGGCTGCCACATATCCCTTAGCAGTTCGTACAAATTTTGAGCATGTCTTTCACCCGTTGGAATGCCTTGTTCGTTCACTGCTTCGGCAACTTCCGAACCGTTCGATGTTGCTTAAAGCGTAGTTCCCCAACGAGAGCTGGCACGTCATATCCATACGAGGAATGCTTCAAGCTAAGCATCTCAGCTTCAGCAGATTTATACGCAACGCCTGCGTGTGCACAGTCTGGATTTTTACAAGCATAAGCCATGCTCCATGCATGGATGATTCCGTCTCTTGTGATAATCTTTTCTCCCATGCGGTATGGGTTCTCCGCAATTTAGATTCACAGTGTGGACCATTTTTAAACTCAGGTCTGAAGTAAACTCTGAGCGCGGCACCCAATCTATTTTTCTCAAGCATGAAGGTCATCTCCTGGGGTAAATTCTGACCTATATACCTTCGACAAAAGACTGGAAACCTGCTAGTTAATCTTGCTGTAGTAGTTTTTTTTTGAATTTGCTTACGTGCAGATTTTGTTGCCGGGCAGCGTCTGAGAAGTCCTCCAGGCGAATAGATATTGGTGATGCGGGTTTTAGTTCAATGACCAATACCTGTCACTAAAGGGGGAATTAGTATGCATCCGTCTGCAATCTATGCTGCAACAGTCGATTCCCATACCCTTGCAACATTTCGAGCACTTGTTGAGGCAATCATACCTGATTCACCAGTGTCTGCCATATATCCGCTGGAGCTGACTGCAGGAGCAGCTGATTTGTGCATACACGAGTATATGATCTGGGAGCTGGACCACAGCCTGTCTCTTGTATTGGGATTGGGTTTGACGGACATTCCATTGTCCTGTTCCACCGCAGGATTGCTTAATGCTGGTGCCCTCCATTTAGCCGCCTTGGGACAGCTGCAGTATCCCCCCAATCACCTGCTTTGGGAAAGCGGACCATTCAGCGCAATATCCCCGGCTGACCGGATTCGTGTTCTTGCTATGCTGGAGCAAGGGATTATTGACCCAGGGGTTTTGCCTTCTCCATACCGGAACGATTTGGGGTTTACCCGGTATATGATTGACTTTCTTAACCGGCAAACGATGTTTGGCAACTATTCGGAGTGGTCGGCATACGGAACGACCCGGCTTAGGACACCGACCGAACGAAGGCTGGAATATTTCCCGGTCTCATGGAAGCAGGCGGAATATCCTGGAGTTGTGCCGGGATACCGGGCGCTCATTGGATATATGCTGACCATCCAACGCAAGGGAGGGGAATCCACCATTGAATAGTGCAGAAACAATGTTCGATGCGGACGTCATCGTGATCGGATCAGGCGGTGGAGGTGCCGTTGCAGCGAAGGAACTTGGGGAGGCAGGCTTGAAAGTGCTGGTATTGGAAGCCGGACCATGGTACGGAAACAAACAATGGGCGAATCCGAACAGCGAGCGGGGCGGAGAGTGGAGCTCCGAGTATAAGGATTTGGATGTAGGGATATACAAGAAGATCTTCAATGCATATGAAAACAATATGAATGATTTTGTGTCCGGCGTATTCCGTTTTGGGCCTGCCGACCGCCGCCGCACACCGTGGCACCGGGTCATGCGCCAGAAAGGTGACATCTGGCAGCTATCTGGGGTAGGGGGAACGACCCAGCTTTATTGGTCGCAGTCACCGCGCGCTTTCCCCCTTGCGGTCGACAATATTTGGCCGATCAGCTATCGGGAGCTGATTCCTTATTACGAAAAGGCCGAAGCCACGCTGCCGGTCCAGTTCGCGCCTACAACGCCCAAGGAAGAGCTTTTTTTCTACGGTGCCAAAAGGTCAGGCTGGCAGCTGAATCCGACGCTGAATGTCACGACCCCGGGTTACCGTCCCAATCCGAATGCCATTCTTCCCACCAACGAGCATCTGATGGACCCCAATTACTCGCTTGAGCAACTGTCCAACATGGAAGGATGTACCTTGAAGGGGAATTGTGTCAATGGTTGCTCATCCGGGCCTTCTGTGGATAAGATCGCCAAAAGGAGCACCCTTGTCAGCTACGTTCCACTCGCTCTCAAAACCGGAAACGTTGCAATCCGGCCGAACTCCTTCGTGATCAAGCTCTTGACGGCGCAAGATCCGAAAGAAGGACTTCGCGCAACTGGTGTGCAGTTTCGGGATACGTGGACGGGAGAAATCGGCGAGTTAACGGCTAGAACGGTTGTTATGGCCGCTGGCTGCATCGAATCTCCGCGTCTCTGGCTGAATTCGGGGCTACCCTTTAACGAATGGGTGGGAAGAGGACTAACCAATCATTGCTTTGACTGGGTTGCAGGCGTTTTTGATGAAAAGGATCTGATGCGCACTATTGGACAGCCAGCGGTCTATCCGTATGTCGGCCATACTTCGGGGGCCAGGGTCGATATTCCGGGAACCGGGATTTTTCAAGTCTCTTGCCTAAGCCCTGGTCTAATGGCCTTCTTGACCTATGGGTTCAGTGAAGCGGGATATGACGCTCTTAATCCGCCGGAGCCGGGAGCGCCGTGGGATATTCACGGCCGTGTCGTTGGTCCTCAGCTCAAAGAGCTGATGATGAACTATTCCCGGACGATGAGCATGCTGATTCTTACGGATGACGAGACACTCTATCGTAACAGGGTACAGGTCGATCCACTCCTGAAAGACGAGAACGGTCCGATTCCGATCATACATTATACTCCTAGCCCGAAGACACTGAAGAAGAGGGATCAACTGGCGAGATACGCTTCGGAAACGCTGAAGCAAGCCGGTGCCAGAAAGATTATCCGCTCAGATACTCCCTTTGGCTCCATGATCCATCTCGAAAGCACGATGCGGATGGGATATGTCACCGATACGAACTGTGAGGCTTATCAAGTGAGGCGCCTGTTCATAGCCGACAACAGTGTGCACTTCAATGGCATCGGCGGCCCTAACCCTACTCTCACGACACAAGCGCTGGCTACCCGGACGGCAGAGAAGATTGTCACTAAGTATTTCAGCTAACCACCCATTGCGGTGGCATAATACAGGACGGCTCCTGATAAAGCGATAATAAGCAAAAAGGCGGCTGCTTTTCCGAGCACTTTCATTGTTCTTGCACCCCTTCCATATGCATTCTTTTGTTATGCATGAAGTATGCACGGCGGCAGGGAAAATATACCTCAATGGAGCCCCCACTAAGGGACTATCTCAAAAGCTTTGGAAAAAGCAGAAGGGATAGCCCCTTTTTCGAAATATAAGAATTTATATGTTGTATAAGCCGTTTCAACTTGCCTCTCACTCATGGTATTTAATTCCGAATAATCCAATAATGGATGGGGGATGTTATATCTTGAAAGGGGTGGCATATGAAAGCGAAAAAAAGAGTATCTGGTCCTTTCGAAAACAGGCTGAAAGAATTAGAAAAAACAATTGAATCGAAGATTTCCGGCAAGTTGGATGACAATGAGTCTACCATCACTCAATTGTTTGCTAATTGCTCCGATCTGGTCGTGCGCAAACTACATATGTTAGGCTCCATTCCCGGTATGGTGGTTTATTTGAAGGTTTTAGTTGACGATCAGCTTTGGGATGCCGGTTTTTTGGAGCCTTTGATGCAGCCGGAGGCCGTATCTATTGACAACCCCCGTCAGCTCTATGAAATACTGAATTTCAAATTGGCTTCCATTGTACAACCCCGTATCGTCACGAACATGAATGAAATCGTTCAAAGCATCGTTAGGGGAGAAGTCGTGTTATTCGCCCAATCTTCCTCAGAGGCGTTCACCTTTGGGCTAAGCGACAAGCTGCATCGTCCGCTTGAGGAACCGGCAACGGAAGCAGTCATTCGCGGTCCTCGATACGGTTTTAATGAGAAGCTCGATATCAACATTGCCCTCATTCGCCATCGACTCCGGACGCCCCTGCTAAAGACGGAAAAGCTCTGTGTAGGAAGACTTTCTCAGACTGACGTAATGATTGTATATATTGATAATCTAGCAGAACAAAGCGTAGTTGAAGATGTGAAAAAACGGATATCCAGCATCGATATGGACAGCGTACTGGAATCCGGATATATCGAGGAATTGATTAGCGATCATCCCTACTCACCGTTTCCCCTGATGCAGGCGACTCAACGGCCCGATTTGGTTTCAGGTTCACTGATCGAAGGTAAAATAGCGGTCCTCATTGACGGCTCGCCGATGGTACTTGTTCTCCCGATCACATTCTGGTTCGGGTTTCAGTCAGCCGAGGACTATTATACTAATTTCATATACGTTACGATGCTGCGATGGCTCAGATATTTATTCGCTTTTTTAGCGATGGCGCTCCCCTCCTTATATATTGCCGTAACGACCTTCCATCAGGAAATGATCCCGACAAGCTTGGCCCTCAGCCTTGCAGCGGCGCGGGAAGTTGTTCCTTTTCCGGCAATAGCGGAAGGATTGATCATGGAAATTACCTTTGAGGCGCTGCGCGAAGCAGGAATCCGCCTTCCCCGTCCAGTAGGCCAGACGATCAGCATTGTGGGCGCACTTGTCATTGGACAGGCTGCGGTTCAGGCAGGTATTATTTCCGCTCCCCAGATCATCGTCGTATCCGTTACAGGTATTGCTTCCTTTCTCATCCCGAACCCGGGCATGAGCCAGGCGATCAGTATTATACGGTTTCCGCTTATGCTTCTCGCTGCAAGCTTCGGCCTGTATGGAGTTGGGATTGGCTTGATTTGTATCTTGATCCATCTGGTAACCCTGAAATCCTTCGGTGTTCCCTATATGACACCAATTGCACCATTTAACCCCACAGGACTAACGGATACTTTGATCCGTGCCCCATGGCGGGTAATGCGGAGGCGTCAACAGCAAACACAGCGAAGAATGGAGTGAAAGGAGCAAATGACCAGAATACTCCGGACATTCAGGTTCCTGGTTATTTTCGTTATTCTCGGATTGACGACCGGCTGCTGGGACCGCAATGAAATGGACGATCTCGCTTTGGTCATGGCAAGCGGAATTGATCTTACAGATGATGGACAGCTCGAAATAACCCTTCAGATCGCCCTTCCAACGGGAATCCCCAGTGCCGTACAGTCCGGGGGGAGAGGCAAGAAATCAGTCATCGTCATCTCGGCCAACGGGAAGAACTCATCGGAAGTGACAGGGAAATTGCAGCAGCAACTGTCTCGTACCATTTATTTCGGGCATAGAGGCGTCATCATTTTCGGAGAACATTTCGCCCGGCATGGTATCAATAAGGTAGTGGATACATTTACCAGATTCCCTGAGAGCCGCTCCAATAGCTATGTGCTAACAACTTATGGAGGGACAGCCAAAGAAATTTTGAACACCCCTTATCAGCTTGAACTCATTCCGGGTATCGGCATCAACAAAATTCAATCCAGCAAATTAAGCTTTCCTGTCAAAATGGACGAATTCTTGAATGCCCTGTCCTCACAAGACAGATCACCGGTTACCGCTGCCATAAGGGTCATTCATAAAGGCACTGATAAGGAAACGTTCACGATTGACCGGGCTGCAGTTTACCATAGAAATCAATTATCCGGATACCTGTCATCCGATGAAGTAAAACTATTACGTTGGTGGACAGGAAAGACACACCATTTGAGGTTTAGTGTGCAAATGGAACCTGAGAACGAACAATACGGAGGGACCGTAGGTGTTGAACTGTTGCATAGCAGCATGAAAATGCACTCGGTAATCAAGAATGACCTCCCCAAAGTAAAGGTGTCGTTACATGCCTCCGTCCGGGCGGTCGATAACGATACGGAGCTGGACCTGAGCAAAGTGAATCATATGAAACGTGTCGAAACCTTGTTGTCGAATCAAATTCAAAGCGAGGCAGAGAGCATGATAACGCATGTACAAAAAGTGCTCAAGTCGGATATCCTCGGCATCGGAGAGAACATCCACATCGAGCATCCGTATGCATGGGGAAAAATGGGAGATAAATGGCTTGATATTTTTCCTGAGGTTCCCGTGACTGTCGATGCCCACATCAAGATCGAACGAACGGGCAAAACGCACTCCCCCGCACATAAAGAAAAAAGGGACTAATCTCAACTGGAAAAGGGGTTGCTTGCGATGAAGATGAAATTGACGGGTCTACAGGTTTTCTGGATCATCCTTATCATGGATCTCGGGATGACATTGGTCATGACGGTCACCCCAAGCCTACAGGCAAAACAGGATGCGTGGATTTCCGTTGTCGTTGCCGGAGGTATCGCTTCGCTGATCGCACTCTTGGCGACGCAAGCCGCGAAGCTTTACCCCGGACAGACTTTTTTCGAATACAGTCATATAATTCTTGGGAGATGGATCGGCAAAGCTGTAATCGTAATATACTTGATTCAATGGTATACAATCACCCCCATTATTCTCCGCCAATTCTCCGATTTGGTCCAAGTCATGCTGCTTCACGGAACACCGAAAGAAGCAGTCATGCTTCTGATGATCATCGTGATTGTCTATGCAACCTATGCCGGCGGAATTGAAGGCATTGCCCGCTGTGGCGAGGTTCTGGGGCCGATCATCTTGCTCATGATCAGCCTTGTCCTGATCGCTAGCGCCAACAATATTCAATGGAGGAACATCCTCCCGGTCTATGCGGATAGCGGAATGACGGGAATACTGGGTGGAGCGCTGGCACCAGCCTCCTACCTCGGTCATTCTGTTGAATACCTTATGTTTGCCGCATTTTTGACCCAGCCGCGTAAGGGGGCGGTGTACGCGTTCGGGGCCGTCTTGACCTCGGTATTCTTTGTACTGATAACAACGCTGATGGTGATCTTCACTTTAGGGGTCAATCTTTCCTCTAACACGTGGTACCCTTTTTTCGAAATGACCAAAAAAATATCACTGTTCGGCTTTATCGATAATTTCGATGCGATTCCGGTCGTCGTATGGCTTGCCAGCGTATTTGTCAAATTTGCTGTGATGCTCTTCCTGATGAGCTATGGTACTGCCCAATTTTTGCATGTCCGCAACTGGAGGAATCTGATTTGGTTCATTGCACCGGTGATGTTTGTATTTGCGTTAATTCCCCAAGATGTAACGGAGGCGACTTCAAATTATTTGCAGCGTTACTGGGTGCCGTTTGCCATGCCAGTGAATATGCTCGGCCTGCCCTTGCTCTTGCTTGTAGTAGGTAAATGGAGACAAAAGAAACGGCCGGCTGCTGCAGATCATGCTTAAGACCGTATGTTCAGAGGAGATTTGGCAGGACCGCCGTACAAATTATACGTATAGCCTAAAGACAGTTCATCGGTGGGGGTATAGGAAGTAGAATCACAATACTCGGTGCAAAGATTATAGATAAAAAACGGGGCTGTCCCATAAGTGGGTTTTCTATGATTTAGACAGCTTTCTTCATTCTTAAGACCACAAAAAGTGAGCAAAGCAGCGATTCTCCCGTTATTGGAGGATCGCTGCTTTGCGTTTTTGGTCATGGGTGGCTTGCTTCAGCAGATTATGGGCAAGTGAAAGCCACCCGACTTCAAGCGTCACTTTTTCGATGCCGCGAAGCAGAAATCGTCGGAAGCCCCGGTTGTTCTTCAGTTGTCCAAACACACTCTCCGGTTCCGTCATCCGGCGCACGGCCAAGGCGTAACCTTCATCACTCCGTAGAATCTCACGAGCCTGGTTCTGGTACCGTATTCGTTCCAGACTAACGACGACTTCACGGTTTCCTGCGGCTTTTGTACAACGTTCCTTCAATGGGCAGCCTTCACAGCTCTGGCTGCGGTAATGACGTTTTCGAATTTCATAGCCACTCTCCAGCACTTCCTTGCTTTCTTTCCGGAAATGCAGTGTTTGTCCGGCTGGGCACTTCCATGTATCCTTGGCTTTGTCGTACGTCCAGTTCTCTATCTTTCCGATATTCTCTTTCCACGCTTTGCTTTTTTCGTTGTGGTAGCTGCTATATTTGACTACGGCCTTTACGTGTTCATTTTCCAAATATGCATAGTTCTCTTCACTGCCGTAGCCTGCATCCGCAATCACCACCTTCGGATGCTCCCCCAGGATCTGCCTTGCCTTTTCCAAATGCGGTTGCAAACAGCGGGTATCGGTGGGTCTTTGGTGTAGACTGTACGCCAAAATAAACTGATTTTCGGTCCCAATCTGTACGTTGTATCCGGGTTTGAGTTGACCGTTTCGCATGTGATCTTCCTTCATCCGCATGAAGGTGGCATCCGGATCGGTCTTACTAAAGCTGTTTCGGTCCCCGAGCAGCTTCTGGTAGTGTTCGTATTTAACAAGCCTTGGAAGCAGGTCTTTACGAAGCTTCCGAACAGCTTTCTTTAAGGATTTGTCTTTAGGCTTCTCCAGCAGTTGCGACTCCAGCGCCTGAGTCATTTGTTCCAGTTTCGCACTGTCAATCTCGGCGGACTCGCCGAGTTCGTTCAGGTCCTGGCCACGGTGTTCCTGTTCTTCTCGTTTCTCTGCGGCCTCAATGTCGACAAACAAAGCATGTACCTTTTCTTGGAGTTTGGCCTTATGCTTACTAACCGCTTTGCCCCACACAAAGGTGTAACGATTCGCGTTGGCCTCGATCTTGGTGCCATCCACGAAGTAATGCTCTAGGGAAATGTATTTTTCGTCCGCAAGAAATTGAAG